>JAURHQ010000431.1 GCA_030833185.1 Gammaproteobacteria bacterium
GGGCGTGGCTAAAACAGCCCGACGATGCGCCCGTCTTCGTCAACGTCGATGTTGGAGGCTGCCGGCTGCGCCGGCAGGCCCGGCATGGTCATGATCTCGCCGCAGACCAGCACCACGAATTCGGCGCCGGCGGCCAGCCGCACTTCGCGCACATCAATGTCATGGCCCTCGATCGCCCCCAGCTGCTTGGGGTCAGTCCCCCAGGAATAGGGCGTCTTGGCAATGCACACCGGCAGGTGGCCATAGCCCTGGTCCTGCAACTTTTGCAACTGCGCGCGCACCTTGGAGCCAGCCGCCAGGCCCTTGGCGCGGTAGACCCGCCTGGCCACCGTCTCGGCCTTGTCCCACAAGGATGCCTCATCGGGATAAAGATAAGCCGGCTTGGGGTTGGGGGCGGTGGACTGGGCCACCACGGCGCGCGCGAGTTCTTCGGCGCCGGCGCCGCCCTCGGCCCAGTGCCGGGCCAGCACCATGGTCACACCGGTGGCGGCCACCCGCTCGCGTACCATGGCCACCTCGGCCTCGGTGTCGTGTACAAAATGGTTGAGCGCCACGACGCAAGGCAGGCCATAGACCTGGCTGACGTTTTCGATGTGGCGCTCCAGCGAGGCGATGCCCGCTGCCAGCCGCGGCAGGTCTTCGCGCGACAGCTGTTTGACGTCGGCCCCGCCCTGGTACTTGAGGGCCCGCACGCTGGCCACGATCACCGCCGCCGAGGGCCACAGGCCTGACTTGCGGCATTTGATGTCGAGAAACTTCTCGCCCCCCAGGTC
>JAURHQ010000432.1 GCA_030833185.1 Gammaproteobacteria bacterium
TGGTCGACGATGAAGCGTTGCTCCGTTTCGCCGCCGATGATCGTGACCGGCAGGCGCGTCGTGCGTGTCTCATGGGCGGAGTAGGCCATGCGCAGCTCGAAGGCGCCGTCGGCCGGCGCCTTGAAGCGGTAGAGCGCACGCGACTTGCCGTCGGAGCGCTGTTCGTCGTGCAGGTAACCCGTGCCGACATGCGGCTTGAAGTTCGTGGAGCGTTCCCAGTCGCCGGAGAGTTCGGCCTGCGCGTCATCCAGGATCATGCCAGGCAGGGAGGCGGGGGCGATCCCGGTGCCTTTGCCGGAAGCAGGTGTCTTGGCGGTCAGCGGCGGCAGCACCGGCAGGTCGAGCACCTGGTGCTGCGCTAGCAGGCGGGTGCGGAGTCGTCCGTAGTCGAGCGACTGGACGGAGACGCCTTCCTTCGCGGCGAGGGCGGCGATGAGATCCGCGAGCGCCTTCCCGCCGCCGCCCGCCGCGCCTGTTACGCGCGGAGTCCTGGCCCCGCAGGTCGCCAGCGCACCGCCGCTCCCGCCGGTGGGTGCCTTGCCGCCGGTCGCCGACGACATCGAAGATTTTGAGCAAACGCATCACCAGCATCTCGCGGCACGCTGGCAGGCCGGCGCGCGGCTCACGCCGGCGGAGCACCTGGCGCGCGAACGGGCGCGGGCGGCGCGGCGAGGGAGCGCAGCTCGTCCAGCTGCGCCTTTGCGATGGCGGACACGGCGGCGCGCGCGGCGGCGTCGGCGCGGCGCTCGCCGCGCTCCTCGGCGCGCCGCGCG
>JAURHQ010000433.1 GCA_030833185.1 Gammaproteobacteria bacterium
CCTATTATCAGATGAATCACCTGTAATATGATCACAAACAAGCGGCACTAGTTTACCTGTCCACTCTTTAACCCCGCAAATATTACATACATTACCGTACTTAAAAATTAAATAACGTTTAGCATGTTTACGAGCGGTAGCTTCATGCATAGAAAGATGCTCATTTGATTCTATAATTTGAATAGAACGCTGTATCACTTCTTCCTTACGTGTTTTACCTTTATTCCAAGGGATATTACCTTTTATTACTGCCATAGTTACCTCCTCCACTATTTATAATAGTACTAGTTTTAGTAACCATAGCCATCACAATAAAACATATATGGTGCCCGCAGAGAGATTTGAACTCCCGGCCTGCGGTTTACAAAACCGCTGCACTACCACTGTGCTATACGGGCGATGCTTCCTGATGGTCCTGACCCACCGACCTGAGCGTTATCAACACCCTGCTCTACCAGCTGAGCTAAGGAAGCAAGCATTTGGCTTGGGCTAACTGCACATCTACGACGAACAGCTTAATCTCTTACCGTACCCCCAAGCAGTACGGTCGTATTACTACCACAAGCAAGTCTTTCGACTTGAGCCTTGAATCCAGGGTAGAAACCAGACTCAGACTTACCTCCCGATAAGGAGGATTTTGGCTGGCCAGGCAGGGCTCGAACCTGCGACCCGCGCATTAACAGTGCGCTGCTCTGCCGACTGAGCTACTGACCAATTTTACTTAATTTAGGCAGCAGTAGTCATGCCAAGGGTCTCAGCACCGAGCATA
>JAURHQ010000434.1 GCA_030833185.1 Gammaproteobacteria bacterium
TGCCGTTGGCGGCCAGCATTTTTCTCCAGAGCGCCACGCTCGCCTCGGGGCGGTAGCCGGCCCGCGCCGCGATCTCCAGCCCCACCAGATCGGCTTCGGTTTCGTCGTCGCGGCTGAACTTGAGCGTCAGCAGGTTGGCGCCGCCGCGGGCGATCATGTCGGTCACCCGGGGGTCGATGCCAAAGGCCATGGCCGCCACCGCACCGCCGAGCCGAGACAGGCCCTCGGTGGCCATGTTTTTGCTGAGGCGCTCGCGGGCGTGTTCACGCAGGGCATGGGCCATTTCGTGGCCCATGATCATGGCGACCTCGTCGTCGTTCAGCTTGAGCTGGTCCAAGATGCCTGAATAAAAAGCGATCTTGCCGCCCGGCATGCACCAGGCGTTGAGTTGTTTGCTGCCGATCAGGTTGACCTGCCAGCGCCATTCCTTCGCACGAGGGTTCCAGGACTGGGTGTAGGGGATCAGCCGTTTGGCAATCGCGTGCAGCCGCACCAGTTGGGGGTGGCCGTTGGGCGCCAGCGCGTTTTGCGCCTGGGCCTCGGCCAGCACCTGCTTGTATTGCTGCAGGGCATTGTTTTCCAGGGTTTCTGCAGGCACCAGTTTGCGCATGCCCGAGGCCGCGCCCACATCCACCTGGGCCGATGCGCCGCCCGCCACCGCCGCTCCGGCGGCCAGCAAAAAGCCGCGCCGCGCCTGCCACCGGGGCGCCGCCTGAGGCGTGTTGGTGGGGTTGGATGTGGATTTGAAATCGCAAAGCCAGCACA
>JAURHQ010000435.1 GCA_030833185.1 Gammaproteobacteria bacterium
CTTGCACTGCTGGCATTGGTGCGGATAACAGGGATCGAACCTGTGACCTAACGATTATCGGTCGTTTGCTCTACCATCTGAGCTATACCCGCAAAATGGTAGGGATAGTGAGACTCGAACTCACACTGGAGGGATTTTAAGTCCCCTGTCTCTGCCGTTGGACTATGCCCCCATGGGGTGGAAGACGGGGATCGAACCCGCGACATTCGGTACCACAAACCGACGCTCTACCACTGAGCTACAACCACCATGGCGGAGAGGGAGGGATTCGAACCCTCGGAAGTTTTACCTTCGACTCGTTAGCAGTGAGTTGGTTTAAACCTCTCACCCACCTCTCCTATAATTTGGTGGACACTCTGGGGTTCGAACCCAGGACCTACAGGTTAAAAGCCCGTTGCTCTACCTACTGAGCTAAGTGTCCGTGAAATGGTAGACGATGTAGGATTCGAACCTACGACCTAAGGATTAAGAGTCCCGCGCTCTACCGACTGAGCTAAAGGTGCATGTGTCCCTTCGTAGGTACTTGCCGTTTCTTAAGTCGACACTTTCCCCGTTGCGTGTTTTATTTAAGTGTACTTCCCTACTGGGACTTGAAGCCAACACTTTGGTACCCCTGGCAGGACTCGAACCTGCAATGCTTTCGCTCCTGATTCTAAGTCAGGCGGCTATACCATTCGCCTACAAGGGCATTTTAGCACGGATACAAGGATTCGAACCCTGACCAAGAGATTTGGAGTCACTTATGCTACCGTTACACCATATC
>JAURHQ010000436.1 GCA_030833185.1 Gammaproteobacteria bacterium
CCTTCTCGCACGATTTCCCTCATCCTCCTCTAAATCTAATTCTCGTCTATTTGCGTTCGTCTTTGCGTTCGCCTTTGCCTTTGCCTTCGCGTTCGCGTTCGACGCGTCCTCCGTCTTTTCCGTCGCCTTTGTCCTTCCACCGACGCGCGTGCGACGTCGTGCATTAGGCGTCGTCTTAGGCGTCCATTCATTCATCATTCGCGTCATCATCGTCGTCGTCATCGTCATCGTTCAATCAATCAATCAATCAATCAATCGTCGTCGCCGTCGCGACGGACGACGGACGACGGACGACGGACGAGTGACGACGTGACGACGTGACGACGTGACGACTCGTCGTCGTTCGGTCGGTCGTTCGTCGATCGTCAGATGACGATTCGTCATCCCTGCCCAGGGGGGGAGGGACGACGACGGTCGTGGTCGTGGTCGTGGTCGTGGTCGTGGTCGTGGTCATTCGGTCATTCGGTCATTCGGTCGTTCAGTCATTCGGTCGTTCGCGTCGTTCGCGCGACGACTGGTTGGAACCGGTTGAAATCGTCGACGTGTTCGTGCAATCGTTCAACTAACGCACGCTTTCGACTTGAGGCGTCTATTACCCTGACGTTTTAGGCCGTTCTCATTTTTGACGATCCATTCCGCCGAGCTCCGACGCGCGGTCGCGCGCGCGCTAGGGTTCGCGATCGACCCCCAACGCGTGGTCCACCGTCGACTCGCGACGCTCCAATCGATCGATCGATTGGATCGATCGATCGATC
>JAURHQ010000437.1 GCA_030833185.1 Gammaproteobacteria bacterium
GAGCCATTGCTCCAGGGCATCGAGATGCCGCTCCATCAACGGACGGCAGTTGAAGGTCGGCAGGACAACGCTGATGGTCGGCAGGCTCACGCTGGGCCAAGATGAGTCCGGCAATATCGGAGGTAAACATCTTTTCCGCCCATGCCCATAGGGTCTTCTACGCATCTGCGCTTGAAGTCCGCGACGCGCGGGAGTTTAAATCATCGCATGTCCAACCCTTCCGTCATGCCGAAGGCCGTCATCCTAGCGGGAGGACTCGGCACCCGGCTGAGCGAAGAGACCGTGCTACGCCCGAAGCCGATGGTCGAGATCGGCGGCAAGCCGCTGCTCTGGCATGTGATGAAGATCTACGCGGCCCACGGGGTGACCGATTTCGTCATCTGCTGCGGCTTCAAGGGTTACGTCATCAAGGAATATTTCGCGAATTACTTCCTCCACATGTCCGACGTCACGTTCGACATGGCCAAGAACTCGATGGAGGTCCATCAGCGCAACGCCGAGCCGTGGAAGGTGACGCTCGTCGATACCGGCGAGAAGACCCAGACGGGCGGCCGCCTGGGGCGGGTCCGCGAACACCTGGACAGCACGTTCTTCCTGACCTACGGCGACGGCGTCGGCGATGTCGACATCGCGGCGACGCTCGCGTTCCATCGCAAGGAGGCGCGGCAGGCGACGGTCACCGCCGTCCAGCCCCCCGGCCGTTACGGCGCGTTGGAGATCGAGCAGGGCGCGGTCCGTTCGTTCAAGGAA
>JAURHQ010000438.1 GCA_030833185.1 Gammaproteobacteria bacterium
GGCGGCGTGTGTGTGCTTGGGGTGTGAGCGCCATCTCAGGCGCAATCAGCGCTGCAGACGTGGCAGACGCAGGGGCGGGCCTGAGCGGGGAGGGGGTGGTCATGGCCTGTGCCTTATTGAATTTGGTATGCCCATTGCAAATCCACGGGTGTGCTTGGGTTTGTTATGAGGCCGCTGCCACTGACCGAATTGAGCAAATCCGTCCAACTCTGCGCGCCGTAGATGAAGCGGCCGAAAACCGCATAGCCGTCGCGGGCGGTCTTGCTGTTGAAGCCGTCGTTGTCGCTCGTGTTGACAAAAAAGCCGGCTGTGGCCGAGTCTGGGTCGTTGGTGCGGGCCATGGCGATGGTGCCGGCGGTGTTGCTCAGCCCACTGGCGGCAGTCGATTCGAGGACGATGGCCGTTAAGGTGCTGGCCTTTTCGACATACCTGTTGGCACCAACCCGATTGACGTCATAGGTGAAGCCGCCGCCTTGCACAAAATTGAGGCTGTCTTTCCAAAATCGGTGAAACACCGTTTGGTCATAAAAGCCCTGATTCACGTAACGCAGGAAGTTGGCTGCGGTGATCGGTGCTTTGACCGAATCGAGCAGGAGCACTGACTCGCCCGAGCTGGTGATGATGCACACTGCCGGCAGGGTGGTGTTAGCCGCTGTCAGGGCCGCATAGGCGGCGGCGCTGCAGGTCTTGCCCGGCGTACTCACGCTGGCATGCCGGCTGACGGTGTTGCCGCTGAGCCGCCAGGTC
>JAURHQ010000043.1 GCA_030833185.1 Gammaproteobacteria bacterium
CGCCCGCCGCGATCGCCGGGCGGCTCGGCCTGCAGCAACGTCACGTTGAGATCTGGTGCCAGACGGCCTACGCCTTTGAACTGCTGGAGGCCGCGACCGAGGGCGTGTTTTCGCTGGCGCCGTTCATGGATCAGGTGCTCGCCTCCCCTGGCCACCCCCGCTACGTCGGCGGCTATGTGCAACTGGGCACAGACTACGCAACTGAGGATTTCCGCGCGCTACGTGCCGCCTTCGCCACCGGCGAAGACAAGCCCTTTCAAGGTCGGGACGACCAGTTCTCGCGCCACGTCGCCGACGCCACCTACGGTCTGCAGTGGCTCTCGGCGCGCAAGCTGCTGCCCGAAATCCCGGCGGTCAAAGCCGCGCTGGACGCTGGCGGCGCGCTGCTTGAAGTGGGGCCCGGCTCGGCCCGCCAACTGCTGATGCTGGCGAAGGTCTTTCCGCAGGCGCGGCTGGTGGGCGTCGACATCGACCCGGTCGGCGTGCGGATTGCGCGCGACACCGTTGCCCGCGCGGGGCTTGCCGAGCGCATCAGCATCCTCGAAGGCAGCGTCGAAGATGCCGCCTCCGCCGGGCCCTTCGCGGCGGTGGTGATGGTAGAAGTGCTGCACGAGATTCGGCAGGACCTCCGCGCCGGCGTCATCGCCGCCTGTGGCCAGGCGCTGATGCCCGGTGGCTGGCTGCTCGTGATCGACGAGACCTACCCGGAAACCCTGCAGGAATTGCGCGCGCCGGAGTCGCGTTTCGCGGTCCAGACCGGCTTCGAAGAATTGCACTGGGGGAACGTCATTCCCACCCGGCGCGAACAGTTGGCCCTGCTGGCAGCCGCTGGATTTGCGGCACCCGAGATCAGTGTGATGGGCGAAGGTTTCACCATCATCCGGGCCCAGCGCCCCGCCAACCAGACCAGTCCGTAGCGCGAGCAGCAGGTGCCGCCCGGCGTTTTGTCCTAAAAGAATGCGGCCCGCGCCGCAGGAGCATCCCAATGTCAGACATTTATTCCTTGCAAAACCTGACGGTCGTGGTGACCGGCGCCAACGGCGCACTGGGTCGCGCGGTGGTTGCAGGCGCACTGGCGCGCGGCGCCCAGGTGGTGGGCGTTGATGTGCATTTTGAGGAAGGCCCGACCGCCGCCGGCGAACGCCGGGTGGCCGTGGACCTTACCGATGCCGCGCAAACCTCGGCCGCCTTGGCCGCACTCGGCGAATTTGCCGTGCTGTGCAACGTCGCCGGCGGCTTTGCGATGGGTGAACCGGCGTTCGATCCGGGCGAGAACTGGGACGCGATGTTCCGCATCAACGTCGAGACCATGCGCAACGCGACCCGCGCCGCCGTGCCGGTGCTGCGCCAGCGCGGCGGCGGCAGCATTGTGAATATCGGCGCGGTGTCGGCGCGCGAAGGCCAGCCGAACATGGCCGCCTACTGTGCGGCCAAAAGCACGGTGATGCGCCTGACGGAAAGCATGGGCAAGGAACTGCGCAAGCACCGCATCAACGTCAACGCGGTGCTGCCCAGCATTATTGACACCCCGCGCAACCGCGCCGACATGCCGAAAGCCGACTTCTCCAAATGGGTGACGCCGCAGGAGCTCGCCGACGTCATCCTGTTTCTCGCCTCGCCCGCGGCCCGCGATATTCACGGCGCGCTGCTGCCGGTGGTGGGTCGCTCCTGAGCCACGGCGACTGAATGCGGCGCGGGGCTGATCGCGGTCAGCCTGCGCGCTTCGCGCCTCCCCCAGACTGCGGCATCGCCTGTTGCCGGAGTCGCCCCATGCCCGCCCGCAAACTGCTCTTTGGCGCCAAAGCCCGCGAAAAAGTGCTGGCCGGCGCCAGCGCACTGGCCGACGCCGTGCGCGTAACGCTGGGGCCTAAATCAAAGTCTGTGTTAATCGAAAAAGCCTGGGGTCGACCGCTGATCTGCAACGACGGCGTGACGATTGCCAAGGAACTGACGCTGGCCGATCCGGAAGAAAACCTCGGCGCGCAACTCTTGCGCGAAGCGGCCGAGCGCACCGGCGACGCGGTGGGCGACGGCACCAGCACGGCAACCGTGCTGGCGCACGCGATCATCATCGACGGCGTGCGTAACGTCACCGCCGGAGCGAGCGCGATCGATCTCAAACGCGGGCTGGATGCGGGACTCAAGGTGGCGGTCGAACGCCTGCGCGCCCTCTCCCGTCCCGTCACCACCCGCACCGAACGGGCACAGGTTGCGACCATCTCGGCGCATAACGACCGCGAAATCGGCGAGCGCGTGGCAGATGCGATCGAACGCATCGGACCGGAAGGCGTCATCACCGTCGAGGAATCCAAAACTACCGAAACTCTGGTCGAGGTGGTGGAAGGTATGCAGTTCGACCGCGGCTATATCTCGCCCTACTTCGTGACCGACACCGAGAAAATGGAGGCCGTGCTCGACAAGCCGCTGCTGCTGCTCTGCGACCAGCGGATCAGCAAGCTGGGCGACCTGCTGCCGCTGCTGGAAGAAATTGCCAAAGCCGGCCGCAGCCTGCTGGTGGTGGCGGAAGACGTGGAAGGCGAAGCGCTGGCGACGCTGGTGGTCAACCGCATACGCGGCATTCTGGCCTGCGCGGCGGTCAAGGCGCCGGGCTTTGGCGATCGGCGCAAGGCGGTGCTGGAAGATATCGCCGTGCTTTGCGGCGGACAGCTCATCGCCGCCGAAGTCGGGCTGACGCTGGCCAACGCCAAACTGGCCGATCTGGGTCAGGCCGAACGGGTGGTGGTGGGCAAGGAGCACACCACGCTCATCGGCGGCGGCGGTCAGCGTCCGCTGATCGACGCGCGCTGCACGGCCCTGCGCCAGCAACTGAAAGACACGCACAGCCCCTACGACCGCGAAAAACTCGAAGAACGGCTGGCAAAACTGGCCGGCGGGGTGGCGGTGATTCGCGTGGGCGCGCCGTCCGAAGCAGAACTGAAAGCGCGCAAGGACGCCTACGACGACGCCATCGCCGCCACCCGCGCGGCCAGCGATGAGGGCATTGTGCCGGGCGGTGGGCTGGCGCTGATCCGCATGCTGGCCGCGGTCGACGAGGAAGCCGCCAAGCATCAGGGCGATGAGCGCACCGGGGTCATCATCCTGCGCCACGCGCTGGAAGCACCCGCGCGCCAGATCGCACACAACTCCGGCGTTGATGGTGGGGTTGTCGTGAATGCCATGCGCAAGGGCAGCGGCAATGAAGGCTTCGACGCCGCCACCGGCAACTATGTCGACCTTATCGCCGCCGGCATCATCGACCCGACCAAGGTGGTGCGGATCGCGCTGGAAAACGCTGTTTCGGTGGCCAGCGTCTTGTTGCTGACCGAAGCGACCATGACCTCGCTGCCCGAACCCAAAGCCTTGCCCGCCTCGACCGACGCAGACTTGTAGCCGCCCCCTCCCGCATTGCTTATCCTGCGCCCCTCACCAGATCCGACCGACAGGGGCAGGCATGACATTTCGGGTTTTCGTTGACGGGCAGGAAGGCACCACGGGCTTGCGGATCCACGACATCCTCGCCGGCCGGTCAGACCTTGAACTGCTGCAGATTGCCCCCGCCGCGCGCAAGGACCCGGCCGCCCGCGCGCGCCTGCTGAACGCCGCCGACGTGGCGTTTCTTTGCCTGCCAGATGCGGCCGCGATCGAAGCCGCTTCGCTGGTGACCAATCCCGCGACCTGTCTGATTGACGCCAGCACCGCGCATCGCACCCGCGCCGACTGGGTGTACGGTTTGCCGGAACTTGCGCCCGGTCAGCGGGAGCGCCTGCGCGCGGCCACCCGCATCGCCAATCCGGGCTGTCATGCCACGGCCTTCATCCTGCTGGTGCGCCCGCTGATCGACGCCGGCCTGCTCACGCCCGCTCAGGCCTTGTCCGCCACGTCAATCACCGGCTACTCCGGCGGCGGCAAAAAAATGATTGAGCAGTACGAAGCCGGCGGCGATACGCGCCTGCTCGCCCCGCGCCCCTACGCGCTGGGTCTCGCCCACAAACATCTGCCCGAAATGCTGACCCACACCGGCCTGCACACGGCGCCGGTGTTCATGCCGGTCGTGTCCAATTTCTACAAAGGTCTGGCGGTGAGCATTCCGCTGAACTTCCGCAGCCTGCCGGCCGGCGTTGACGGTGCCCGCCTGCAGGCGGCCCTCGCCGCGCATTACGCGAACGAAGCCTTCGTGCGCGTGATGCCGCTGAGCGACCCCGCCACGCTGGCTGACGGCTTCTTCGACGTGCAGGCCTGTAACGACAGCAACCGCTGCGACCTGTTCGTGTTCGCCAACGAGCAGCAGGCCGTACTGATCGCGCGGCTCGACAATCTGGGCAAAGGCGCCAGCGGCGCGGCCGTCCAGTGCATGAACCTGCGCCTCGGCTTGCCGGAAAACCTGGGCCTTTAAGCGGTGACGCGCAGGCTGCTCGCGCCGCTGGCGCTAGGCCTGCTGGTGCTCTTCGCGGCGTGCGTCTACTCGGCGGTAGACAACCGGCTGAGCGACGAAGACCGGCAGTATCTGAACAAACTGATGGCGGAAGCCGCGCTGGCGCCGCTGCCGCCCGGCGCCGATACCGGCACCCAGCTCGCCTTTGTGATCGATGCCCAGCGCGCGGTCCAGCAGCTGGCGCCGATCAATCGCGGGCTCCCGCTGGGACAGCCCCGCGAGCCGAAAGACCTATACCTCGCGCGTTACGGCCTGTGCTACGACCGCAGCCGCGTGCTGGAAAAACTCTTGCGCCTGAACGGCCTCGAAACGCGCCACGTGGCCTTGTTTTCGCTGCGTGAAGACGGCCCGCTCGGATTCTTCTTTACCCGTCGCCTGCCCTCGCACGCGGTCAGCGAAGTCCGGACCGCAGGCGGCTGGCTGCTGGTCGACTCCAACGTGCCCTGGGTGTCGCTGGGACACGACGGCGCGCCGGTGGCGCTGGCCGAGATCCTTCGCAGCGGTGGCCAGCCGGTCGGCGGCTGGGACCCACGCTTTGCGCAGATGCCGGCGTTCTATCGCGAGCCGCTGCTGGCGGTCTACGGGCTCTACGCCCGCCACGGCTATTTCTATCCGCCCTATAACCCGCTGCCGGATATCCACTGGGGCGAACTCTGGCAGAACTTCTAAGCCCGCCCGGGCGCATCGCTTGATCCCGCACAGCCGCCGCCATTGGTCGGCTGCCCATACTCCGCCACGCGTCGCTGGGACGCATCAGGCAGGAACTTGGCATGCAGGAGCAACAGGCAAGCGACAGACGATGGTGGTGGCTGGGGCTCGGCGGCGCGGCACTGCTCGCCGTATTGCTCTGGGGCTGGCATCTGCGGCAAGGCCCGAACGCCGCACAGCTCTTTGAACTTGCGACGCAGGCACGCAGCGCCGGCAAACTGACCGACGCCGTCATCCAGTACAAAAGCGGCCTGCAGCACGCGCCGGACGATCTCCGGGCGCGCCGCGCGCTGGGACAAACCTATCTCGCCCTCCACCAGCCCGCCGCCGCCCTGACCGAACTCGAACGGGCCAGCGGGCTTACCGCCAGCGAACCAACGGTGCAGCTGGATCTGGCCGAGGCCCAACTCGCGCTCGGTAAAGGGCACGAGGCACAGGCGACGCTGGACAGCTATCGCGGTCCCCGCACAGCGGAAGTCAGCGCGCTGGAAGTAAAAGTAAAACTGGCGCTGGGAGACGCCACAGGCGCCAGCAAGCTGCTGGCCGAAGCGCGCGCAAAAACGCCCGAGACGGCTAGTCTCGAGCTCGCCACCGCGCGACTCGCGCTCTCGCAACGCGATTTGCCGGGCGCTCGCAGCGCCGTTGAGCGGGCCTTGAAGCTGGCCCCCGAGAACGTTGACGGGCTCATTCTGCAAGGGCGCATTGCCCGCTTTGAGCATCAACCGGCGGCGGCCGTCAGCGCTTTTCTCGCCGCCACGACGCGCGCGCCGCAAGACGCCGAAGCCCTCGCCGGACTGGTCGACGCCCGCATGGCGACCGGCGATTTAAGCGGCGCCGCAAGCGCGCTGGTGGCCTTTCGCAAGCTGGCGCCGGGCAGCCTGCAGGCCCTGTTGCTGACGGGCAGTCTGGCCTACGCCCGCGAGGAGTGGACCGAGGCCGCCGCCGCACTCGGCAAGTTCGTGCAGCAGGAGCCGCGGCAGCCGCAGGTGCTGTTGATGCTGGCCGGGAGCTATTTCCGGCTTAATCAGCTCAATCAGGCCGAAACGGTGCTGAAGAAACTGGCGCCGTTGCAGGCCACCGGGCAGACCAGCGGTCAACGACTGCAGGCCGTAATCCTGCTCAAACAGCATCGCGCCGCCGAGGCGGTGCAGCTGCTGCGCCCGCTCGTTGCCGGCGATACGGTAGACCCCGGCCTGCTCGCGCTGCTCGCCCAGGCCTACGCGGCAAGCGGCAATAAAACCGAGGCGCGCCGACTGGTGCAGCAGGCACAAGCCGCGGTGCCCGAGGCCGACAGCGCCCTCAAGACCCAGCTCGCCATCGCCCAGATCAGCAGCGGCGACGCCGCGCAGAGCCTGAGCGCCCTGCAGCAGGTGATCGCCAGCGCGCCCGACAATCTCGCCGCCCGTCAGGCCCTGACCTACGGGCAGCTGGCACAGGGCGATACCCAGGCGGCGATTGAAGCCGCTCGCCTGCTGGTGGAGATGGCGCCCATGGCGCCGCTGTCGCACAACCTCGCCGGGCTTGCCTATGCCAAAGTGGGCGACACCGGCAAAGCCGCCGCCGCCTTTGACCGGGCGGTGGCGCTGGACCCGGCTTTTGCGCCGGCGATCGCCAATCAGGGCTTTCTGGCGCTGACAGCGGGCCGGACTGAGGACGCAAAATCACGGCTCCTCGCGGCCTTGCAAGCCGAGCCCGGCTACACCCCGGCCAGTCTGGCGCTGGCGACGCTGGCGGAGCGCGCCGGGGACAGCGCGCAGGCGATTAGCTTGTTGAGCGAAGCGCTGAACCAACACCCGGAAGCAGTCGCCGCGCGCTGGCAGTTAGCGGTTAATCAGCTGCGTCTTGGCCAGACCGCCGCCGCGCTGGCCAGCGCGGCGGAGGCCTACCGGAAGGAGCCGGAGACGCCGGCAAGTCGCCTGCGGCTGGGCGAGTTCCAGCTCCGTGCCGGCGCCGCGACCAGCGCGTTTGAAACGCTGCGCAGTCTGCCCGCCGCACTGGTCGCCGACCTGCCTGCCGGTTTTTTGCTGGCCGAGGCCGCCCGTCTCAGTCGACACGACGCCGAGGCCCGCAGCCAGTACCGCGCGCTGCTGGAACGACGCCCCGAGGCGCGCGCCGTGTGGTGGGGCTGGTTTGCGACGGAACTGGCGGCGCGCGACTTCAAGGCGGCCGCGGCGCTGATCGAGCGCCTGCGGCAACAGCCCACGGCCATGCTGGACGCAGCGCGGGCCAGCGGTGAACTCGCCAGCGCGCAAGGCCAGTGGCCAGAGGCGCGGTCAGCCTTCGCCAAGGTCTTCGCCACCGATCCCAGCAGCCCAAACCTGCTGAGACTGGTGGATGCCGAGCGCGCGGCCGGCGAAGGCGAAGCGGCCACTCAGCGGCTGACCGAATGGCTGGGGGCGCATCCGGACGACGTGGCCGTGCGGCTGCTGCAAGGCGCTCTCGCACTGGACGCCGGCCAGTGGGCGGCGGCTCAGGCGGCCTTCGAGGCGCTGCTGGCGCTTAAGCCCGAGCATCCCATCGCGCTGAATAATCTGGCCTGGCTGTATGACCGGCAGAACGACCCGCGCGCGCTGGACCTGGCCACGCGCGCCCGGCAGGCCCTGCCCGACAGCCCGGCCAGCGCCGACACCCTGGGCTGGATACTGGTCCGGCATCAGCGCATACAGCAGGGGCTGGTCTTGCTCGAAACGGCGCATGGTCAGCGCCCGGAGGATCCGGATATCGCCTATCACTATGCCTACGCGCTGGCCGAAGCCGGTCATAAAGACAAAGCCCGCAGCACGATCGAGGCGCTGCTCGCCCGGCACAAAAGCTTCGCGGCCAAGGAGGAGAGCCGAACACTGCTGCTCACGCTTGCCGGCAAAGCGGGGACAGCCCCTGAGGCTATGAACTAGGCGCGCTAGTAGCGATTGCGGGGCAAGGACCTCGCTTCGCCTGTCGGCGCGGGGCGATCATGCACGGCGTTATCGTCGGCCCAGTCGCGGCGCACGCGCCGCTCCTACCAAGATTGGCACGCCCTTGTAGGAGCGGCGCGTGCGCCGCGAAAATCGCCAGCTCACGCACCAAAGCCCTCGCGCCAACCAACCGCCGCCACACGGATTGCAAACGGTCTCGCCTGCCGGCGCGGCTAACGCCAGGCGAAGCCTGGCTGGTCGTAGTGCGCGACCCGGGTATCCCGGCCTAACAGACAGACTTCGCGAAACTGCAGCAGGATGGCGGCGGTTGGCGCCGCGATCCACGAATCGCCCACCGGCATCCGCAGCACCGGGCGATCCGGGTCTTCGCCGGGCGCCAGCAGCGGCGCGGAGGCAGCGTGCAGCAGCAGCAGCAGCGCGACCGCCCGCCGCGCCGCGAGGCGCCCGAGATCTCGCCCGAGCAGAAAGAGCGCCAGGACCGCTTCAACGCCGCGCTGCGCAACGCGCGCCGCAGGCCGTTCAGGCGCGCGGCGCGCAGGTATTGATGAGGACTCACGCCGAGTACGTCCTGGAAGCTCGATTGCAGCGTGCGCCGGCTGAGGTGCAGCGCCCGGCACAGGTCCAGCACGGTCAGGGGCTCGGTCGGATGGGCGGCAATGTAGTCGCGGGCGAGTCGGGCTGCGGCGTAGTGCGCGGCGCTCCCGGCGGCGACCGTCGGTTCTGCGTCGGCCGCGCGCATTGCGCTGAGCAGCAGTTCGAGCACGGCATCCTTGACCTCACGCTGGACCGCCGCTGGGCTCAGCGCCTGCGGGTTCTGTTCCAGCAGTTCGAACAATTGCCGCAGGTAGCCTTGTACGCCTCGCATGACGGCGGCTGTCAGCGGCAGCAGGCTTCTGCCGGTCAGAAAAGTCTCCGGGTCGAAGCCCTCGGCCTGCAGCCCGAGCGTCTGAAGTCCGGCCGCCGGGACAGAAATCCCGATCACATCCAGCATGGGCGGTGTCCGCAGATAGAGTTCCTGCGCCGGGCCGAAGGTCACCAGCGTGGTGGCGGTCACGGGCTTGCCCAGAAAAGTCCCCGTGCCGCCCAGGGCCAGCGGCACCCCAAAGGTGCGGGCACCCGGCCAGGACAGACCGGTCTGCAAAACCCCCTGGTTGGTGCGTTCCCTGAAAAGCTGCAGGTCGGCCAGCCAGATTTCATCCAGCCGCCCCGTAAACGGGCCGTGTCCGAGTTGCTCGTAGGTTTGCTCCCAGGCGCTCAGGTTGCGGGCGTGTTCGTCTGCATCCTCACAGAACACGGAACGAAAACCGGCAGTGGTCCGGGCATCGGGCGGGGGCATACAACAGGCTGCTGGACTGAAGATTCTTGAAATATACGCAGAAATTGCCGGCGACGAAAAAGGCGGGAACTTTGCCAATTTTTGTTAGTCGCCCGCGCCCGGTTTTGCTTACACTGCCCTTGGGTTCGTCAGGAAACAAGGCTTGGGAACCGGCACGGCGGGCTTAGCCAAACGGGGGGAGCGGGATGCGGTCTTACACACGTACGGGAATGGGCCTCGCGCTGGCGGCGCTGCTGGGCAGCGCGACGGCAGCCGATTTTGTGCCCGAACAAATCAGCGTCAGCGACCTGTCGCCGGCTACGCCAAACCGGCTCTATGTCTCTGATGTCGCGATTTCCCATATCGTCGACGGACGCCTGCACATCGTGGACGGCGAAACGCTGAAGTACGAGGGCGTGGTCGGCACCGGCTTCACCGGGCTGGCCACGCTGTCGCCGGACCGCAGCGAGATCTACGTCGCCACGACCTATCTGGCCAAACTCAATCGCGGCGAGCGCACCGATCAGGTCGACGTCTACGACAGCCACTCGCTGAAAATCAAAGCGGAAATCGGCATCCCGCCCAAGCACGCGCAGGCCTTGCCGTACAAGGGCGTGATTAACACCACGCCGGACGGCCGTTTCATCATCGTGCAGAACGCCACACCGGCCAGTTCGCTGTCCGTGGTGGACCGCAAGGCGGCCAAATTCGTCACCGAGATTCCGACGCCGGGTTGCTGGGGGGTGATGGTCACGCAAAGCGCCAATAACCGCTTCAGCACCACCTGCGGTGACGGCACGCTGCTGACCATTACCCTTAAACCCGACGGCACGCCGGCCGACCAGCAGCGCAGCGAGCGCCTGTTCGACCCCGACAAGCAGCCGGTTTACACCCAGACCGAAAACGAGGGCGATCTCTACTACTTCCTCAGTTTCCACGGGCAAATCTATACCGCCAATCTGGCCGGCGCCGTGGCGAGGATTGGCGAAAGCTGGTCCTTGCTGACCCCGGAAGACGTGGCGGCCAACTGGCGGCCCGGTGGCTACCAGCCGTTCGCGCTCAATCACGCCAATCGGCAGTTTTATGTCGCCATGCATCCGGATGGCGCTGAAGGCAGCCACAAGAACCCTGCCGCAGAAATTTGGGCCATCGATCTGAAAAGCAAAAAGCGCGTTGCACGGGTCGCCGGCAATAACGCCGTGGCGCTGGCGGTTACCCGCGCGAAGACGCCGCTGCTAATCGCGATCGACCCGCTGACGGCCGGCCTCGTCAACTACAGCACCACGCCACAGCTGGCCCCGCTGAAGCGGGTCGACGGCTTCGGCGAAGCGCCCATCCTGATCGAAACCCACTGATGACCCTGCCGCTCATCGACCCTGTGCTGACGCTGGTGCTGTGCTGGGCAGGCGCGCTGGTGTTTCTGCACGGCGCGTTTGCCAAATGGCGTGAACGCGAGATCTTTGCCGCTGCCCTGCAGAACTACGAGCTGATTCCTGAGGTCACCGTGCCAACCGCGTCCACCGCCCTGATCCTCGCCGAGACCGTCGTCGGCCTGATGCTGCTCGTGCCTGCTGCGAGTCCGCTCGGGCAGCTCGCCGGCATCGGTCTGCTCTTGCTGGTGACGGCCGCAATCGCCATCAACCTGCTGCGGGGGCGGACCGAAATCAGCTGTGGCTGCGGCGGCAACGACCAGCAGATTTCCTGGGGACTGGTCGCACGCAACCTCGGCTTCGCCGCGCTATTGGGTGTCGCGGCGCTGCCCCATGTGGCACGCGAGTGGCTGTGGCTGGACTACGCGATGGCCGCGTTCGGCGGCTTCACGCTGGCGGGTCTGTATGCGGTCGCCAGTCAGTTGCTGGGTAATCATCCGCGCCTCGTCGCGCTGCGAGACGCCTGATGGAACAAGCCCTCATCGCCGCGGTGGTGGTCTTGTCGCTGCTGGTATTTGGTCTGGTGGTGGCGGTGTTCGCGCTGTCGCGTCAGGTGGGCATCATCTACGAGCGAATCGCGCCGATGGGGGCGCTGATCATGGATGCGGGTCCCGCCGTGGGCGATGCCGCGCCGGGGTTCACGCTGGCCTCGCTGGATGGTCGTGACATTACCGTCGGCGGCGCCGCCGCCAAGGCCAGCCTGCTGTTCTTTCTGTCCCCTACCTGCCCGGTCTGCAAGAAACTGCTGCCGGTGCTGAAGTCCACCGCGCGCAGCGAACAGGACTGGTTGAACATCGTGCTGGCCAGCGATGGCGAGCGCGCGGCGCACGAGAAGTTCTACCGTCAGTCGAAACTCGACGTATTCCCGTATCTGTTGTCGACCGAACTTGGCATGGCGTTCAAGGTCAGCCGCTTGCCCTACGCCGTGTTGCTGGACGAAGCGGGCCGGGTGCGGGCCAAAGGGCTCGTCAACTCGCGCGAACAACTGGAAAGCCTGTTTACCGCCCGCGAGCTTGGGGTGTCTTCGGTACAGGATTATTTGCAATCGGCGTCCTGACGCCGGGTAGCAGGAGAGAGCGATGCAATGGTTCGATGATTTCTTTGAACGCAAGGCACGACAGGTCGCACAGCAAACCTCGCGCCGTAACGCACTGGTGCGACTGGGTCGCACCTTGCTCGGTACGGCCGTGCTGTTCCCGGTGCTGCCCTACGATCGCTCGCCGCAGGCGGCGCCGTCGGGTCATGGCGGCGGTGGTGAACACGCCGATACGGGCGGTCACGGCCACGCCGGCGGCGGTGGCAGCGGCAGCTCGGACGACGACACCAGTTGCGATTACTGGCGCTACTGCGCGCTGGACGGCTTCCTTTGCACCTGCTGCGGGGGGTCGATCTCGCAATGTCCGGCCGGCACCGAAGTCTCCAAGGTGACCTGGGTCGGGACCTGCCAGAACTCGAAAGAGAGCAAGGCCTACCTCATCAGCTACAACGATTGCTGCGGGATCACGGCCTGCGGACGCTGCATGTGTAACTACAACCAGGGCGAGCGGCCGGCCTATCGCATGGGGGTGCACAACGACGTCAACTGGTGCATGGGCAACAAGGCCAACGCCTATCACTGCACGGTGGCGGTCGCGCTGGGTGTGGCAGAGACGCGTCCCGGCTAGGCGTATGAGCATCCTGCGCGGTCCTTGGGGCAACTGGCTGGCAGCCGCGCTGCTGGCTTTGTCCTGCGGGACAGTCGGTGCCACCGACTTCGGCCGCCAGAGCTATCTGCTCCATTGCGCCGGCTGCCATCTGCCGGACGGCGGTGGCAGCAAGGTCAACGATGTGCCCAGCTTGCACGACATTCCCGGACACTTCGCCAGCATTCCCGAAGGTCGGGCCTTCCTCACACAGGTGCCCGGTATCGCCTATTCGCCGCTCAATAACGACGAAGTGGCCGAAGTGCTGAACTGGGTCCTGCTCAATTTCAGCAAGAACACGCTGGGGACTGCTTTCCAGCCTTTCACGCCCGCCGAAGTTGCCCGCCTGCGCGCGGAGCGCCCGGCTGAAATTTTCAAAGTGCGGAGCGCGGTGTTGGCCGTACTCGCGGCCAAAGGAATCAGGCTTAACTACTGAAGAGCCTGCTGCCTGCTCGCCACCGAGTGCGGCATCCTGCCTGAGCCGTTGCCCTTAGACCGCCCTAGTTAGACGCGCGTTGCCGCGCCCAGTCCAGCACGTACTGGCGCTGGGCCCGGGTCTGCGGCGACTGTGGGTAACGGTCGCGCTTGGCGACCGTTTGCCAATGCCCGGCAATGATGTCGAGCGCCGCCTGTCCTCCGTGCCCCTGTTCTACCAGCCAGCAGGCCGCGATGAGGCCGGTGCGGCCGATGCCGCCCCAGCAGTGCAGGTACACCGGCGTGCCGGCGGCGTGGTGGATATTCAGGCGAGTCAGAATCTGGCGGGTCCGCGCCGGGCTGGCCGGCACCGACATATCCCGCAGGCCGAAAGGCTCGTGGCTGAGGCTGGTCCCCAGCGTCTCGCCCAGCGCCGGCAGCATGTGCGCGTAGGGTGCGAGCCCGTCGATTTCCTGCGTCAGATCGATGAAGACCCGCACCCCGGCGCCGGCAATCGCCAGCAGCCGCTGGCGCATGCCTTCCCGCGATAAATCCCCCGGATACTCGCCCGCCAGCAACTGGTCCGGCACCAGCCAGTAGCAGTTGTCGTGTGGGCGAGGAGTAGGCATGCGCTGCGGGCGGCGACTTGCGGGATTGGGGCGGACAGCGCGACGCCGGCCCGCAAGGGGCCGGGCGTCACGGGCGTTGGTCTTAGGCCGCCAACTGGCGGGCGCCGCCCACCTGGTGCAGGCGCGGCACCACTTTCTCCCCGATCAAGCGCAGGCTGTTCTTGACCAGATCGAAGGGCATCCCGGCGTAGGACACGGCCATCGCCGGCCGGAGTTCGCCGGTGATTTCCGCGCGGCGGGTCCACTTCTCCACGATCTGGTCCGGCGTGCCCCAGGCCTGGCTCTGCACGAAACCTTCGCAGGCCGCTTCCATGCCAATTTCCTTGATCGCAGAAGCGCCGGCCTGATAGGCCTGATAGCCCTTGGTCTCGCCCCAGTGCGAGCCGTCGAAATCGTAGTGGCGAATGACGCTGGCGTAGTACTTGGTCAGGTACTGGCGGGCGACCTTTTCGGCCACCGCGGCGTCTTCGTGGCAGAAGGTGAAATCCGAGAACACCGGCGCACCCGGCGCCTTGGTGGGATGCAGTTCCTTGAAGCGCGCGCGCCAGGCTTCGACCGCCGCGTGGTGCTGCTCCCAGGGCAGTTGCACGAAGGACATCATGGTGCCGCCAATGGTGGCCGCCGCCATCGCGGAGTCCGGCGTCATGGCGACCGACAGGAAGCCGCGGTCACGGTAGCCGTGTTCCGGTTTCGGCGTGATGGTGGTGCGGGACTGCTGGAAGTAGGGCGTGTTGTACTCGGCGATGCCGGTTTCGAGGATGTCGAGCACGATTTCAGCCGACTGGTCGAAGCGCTCGCGGGAGCTGCCCATGTCGACGCCAAACGCCCGGTATTCCTCGCGCGCCAGCCCGCGGCCAAAGCCCAGCATGAAGCGGTCGCCGAGCAGAATCTGCAGCATCGCGACTTTCTCGGCGACGCGGGTCGGATTTTCGTGCCAGGGCAGGATGATGGCGCCGGTGCCCAGCTTGATGCGGTTGGTTTTGCCCGCGAGGTAGGACAGCCACTGCATGTTGTCCGGCATCATCGAGTAGCCCGGGTCGAAGTGGTGTTCCGGCAGCAGCAGGAAATCCATGCCGACTTCTTCCGCCAGCAGTGCGATTTCGGTTTCCTTGCGCATCATGTCGGCATCCGACATGCCGTCGTGGGTGTTCTGGAAAATAAACTGAAGACCGACTTCCATGGGGTTGACCTCGCCGCCGGGCGGCATTGATTTTTTTATGGAGATTGCGCGGTAAAGCGCGCATTGCCGCAATGTACCTGCCGAACGTGGCAAGGGGAATACGGTGCCCCCGGCGCGGCGGATTGCCGGCGCCTTCAGTGCCAGCCGCGGGCCGCCATGGTGCCGGCCCAGAAGGCCAGATCGTGATTGGGCCAGAGCTGGGCCCCGGTCTCGCGGGCAAGGCTTTTCAGCTTGCGGATGCTGGCCAGCGCCAGATCTTCCCGCTCCCGCCAGCACAGGCCGGGCGCGATTTCGTATTCCAGATTTTCCTGCAGGT
Source organism: Gammaproteobacteria bacterium (assembly GCA_030833185.1). Taxonomy (GTDB): domain Bacteria; phylum Pseudomonadota; class Gammaproteobacteria. The sequence goes on from JAURHQ010000043.1 coordinate 15,022, forward strand.
CGGCCGCGTCGCCACACAGCAAGACCGGCGGTCCGGCAGCGAGTTCCACCAGCAGCGACATATGCCCGGCGGTGTGGCCGGGGCTGGCGATTGCACGCACGCCGGGCGCGACCTCGTACTCCCCCTGCTGGGTGCGCAGCGCGCGGCCGGCAAAATCCGCAGCAAAGTAGGCGCTGTCTTCCAGCGCGTTGGCGGCGGCCAGTTCATCCGCCTGCACGTGGACCTCGCAGCCCGGCAGCTCGCACAGCCCGCCGGCGTGGTCAAAGTGCAGGTGCCCGATAAACACCAGATCGATGTCCGCCGGCTGTAGCCCCAGCGCTTTCAGCTGCGCCGGCAGGCGTTCTTCCGCGGCCATCATCGGGGCGCCGTAGGTGAAGGCATCGGGTGCGAAGTAGCGGGCGCGTTGCGCCGGGTCGTGCAGTTTCTGGTAGTCGCAGCCGACGTCGTAGAGGATGCGGCCGTTCGGGGTTTCGATCAGGTAGGCAAGGATCGGCGCCTCAATCACTACGCCCGCCCCGCGCCCTCGCGTGGACAAGGTCTTGTCGTAGCGATGGCGCCCGGTGAGGAGCGCGCGCAGCCGGTTGCTCACGCCACGCCCAGCCGCGCGCAGACCTCGTCAACCGTTGCGACCTCGCCGAAGACGCCACCTTCCACGGCGATCATTTTCATCGCCGCATCGTGCAGGTCGGGGAAGGCCGAGGCGCAGGCGTCGCTGACCGTGATGCAGTCGAAGCCCCGGTCGATGGCGGTGCGCAGCGTGGACGACACGCAGACTTCGGTGGTGATGCCGCAGAGGATGAGCCGACGGATGCCGCGCGCGCCCAGCATGGCGCCGAGTGCGGTGGCCTCGAAGGCCGAGAAACCGGGTTTATCGATCGCGACTTCGCTGGCCAGCGGGGCCAGTTCGTCGATGATTGCGCTGCCGGGTTCGCCGCGGATCAGAAACCGCCCCAGCGGGCCGGGGCTGCCGACTCGCGCCCCGCTGCGGGTGGTGGCGGCCAGAAAGGCCGGCGGCACATCGGACAGATCCGGCGCGTTCGCCTCGCGCGTGTGGATGATGGTCAGCCCCGCCGCGCGTGCGGCCGCGAGCAGCCGGGCCACCCCGGGAATCGCGCCCCGCAGCCGGCTGATGTCCAGCCCGGCGCGCGCCGCGTAGCCCTCCGGGTCCAGGAAATCCCGCTGCATATCGATCGCGAGCAGCGCGGTGGTCGGAATATCGATGCTCATACGGCGGTGAGGAACGACACACCCACCGCGCCCAGGAAGCGTGCCGCGCGGTCCGGACCCTCACCGACCTCGCCGTAATCGGCCGAGGTGATGCGGGTCAGGCGGTCGCGGTGATAGCCACGAATCAACGCCCCGAAGGGCAGCACCTGGCGGTATTCGGTCGGGAACAATTCGGCATGCAACTTCGGCAGGGCGTGCCAGGCCACCATCGGCTTTTCGTGATGCGCGTTGTGGTAGGTGAAGTTCAACATCAGCAGGTTGAGCCACGGCCGGTCGACCGACAGCAGATTGGAGTAGGTGTTCAACTGCTCGTAGGCGCGGTCGCGCACTTTGTCGTCCGGAATGTCGCCGCCTTCCAGCACCGCGAAGCCGTCATAGGTGTGCTGATACGCGTCGCCGAAGCGCAGGACGTGCAGCATCAACAAATACGCCAGGGCGTAGAGCGCAAGGGCCGCCGGCCGCGCCATGAACAAGGCGGTAAAAGCCGCGCCGCGGATTGCCAGAATCAGCAGGAGCCGCGGGCGTTCGCTTTTGCGCTCCGGCCGCAGAAACGGCAGCAGCATCACGTAGCCGTGCATGATGAACTCCACCGCCGGAATCCACGCCCACTCCAGCGCCAGCACCAGCCGAAATACCCAGCGCGGTGCGCCGTGCAGCACTGCGTGGTAGTCCAGCGTCAGCACGTCCGCGCGGTCCACGTGATGCCGCATGTGCTTGTGACGGAGCGCGGCGAAGGGCGCGTAGCACGAGCCCGTGATCCAGGTCATCAACACGCCCCAGCGCTGGTTGTCGGCCGGGGCGCGAAAGATCGCGCCGTGGGCAAACTCGTGCAGCATGTAGGCCGCATAGACCATGGTGTGGGCGGTGAGTAGCACGCCCACCACATTGGCCCACAGCGCGGGTTGCAGCAGCAGCGCCACACCGGCCGGGTAGCCAAGCAGCGTGTAGCTCAGCACCAGCAGGTTGGGGAGCCGCCCGTCGGGCACGCGGAAGCTGGGCACCATGCGGGCTTACTTTTTCAACATGCCGGCGCTAATCGAGGCATCCATGGTGTCTTCCGTCGCCGGCACCGTCTCGATTTCGCCCTTGGCTTTCAGGATGTCCGAAATGACTTTGCCGCTGACGAACAGCGAGGTCGTCTTGTCGCTTTTGCCGAAGACATCCCCGAACTCTTCCAGCGTCGGGTTGTAGACGCCGCTCAGCTGGCCGGCGACTTCTTCTGCCGGAATGCCCAGCGCCTTGCCGATCATTTTTGCCGCTTCCTCCGGGTGGGCTTTCATGTAGGCGAGGCCGTCGACGTAGCCCTGAATCACCGCTTTCACTTCCGCCGGATGCTTCGCGATGTAGTCGGCATTAAAAGTCATGACGTCGGTGATAAGGCCGGGCGCGTCCTTGGACGAATACAGCACGTGAAACTTCTTGCCGCCTTCCATCTTCACGATTTCCGACACGCTGGGTTCGTAGGTCACGCCCACTTTCACCCCGCCCGAGGCCATCGCGGCGGTCACCGACTCCGGCGGCATCGCGACCGGGTCGATGTCCTGCACGCCGAGCTTCACGGTCGACAGGGCGTAGGAAATCAGGAAATCAGAAGGCGACAGCGGGTTGTAGGCGACCTTCATGCCTTTGAGCTGCGCCACGCTGGTGATGTCGGAGGTCGACACCACCGCGTCACCGCCGTTGGAGTAATCAATGGGCATGACCACTTTCATGGTCGATCCGCGGGCGACCGCGCTGATGGCCTGGTCGTAGGTGATCATGCCGCCGTCGATCGCGCCGCTGGTCACCGAGGAAGTGACCAGCGCGGGGTCGTTGAAGACTTGCAGCTGCACCTTGAAGCCGGATTTCTTGTACAGGTCGAGCTGGTCGGCGACGTAGAACGGGCCGTAGCCCGCCCACACCACGGTGCCAATCTTGATCGTGGGCGCCGCATGGGCGCTGCCCGCCAGCAGCAGGGCGGCAAGGGCGCCAAGGGCGCGGCGCGGTGCGTTGACTCGAAAATTGCTCATGGCCAGATCCTCTCGACGCGATGGGGATGAACCGGGATAGCAAGCCGGGTGCCAGCCTCGTCTGCCGCGGAAGATCGCCGCAAGGGCAGGCCTCTGCGTCGCCTGTGGTACAGGTCGACGGCGCAGCGCCGCACTCGTTGGGTGCAAAAAGCAACGGGCCGCACCGTGCATGGTGCGATTCGGGCGCGACCGGCGGGCGCAATCCGCGCGCTGCTGATAGCCGCAGCGACGCTGGCGGGCCGCGGCGTGGCTGGCACGCGGGTTGCTCAGGGCAATGCATGCACCACCTTCACGCGCCAGCGCATCGTCCATGAGCCGCTCACGCCAGACCGCCCGGCCGGGCCTGTGGGCCATTCGCGGCCCGCTGAGCGCACGGCACTACACCGGCTTCGCCATGATCGGCCTGGTGACGCCGCTGCTGCTGTGGTGGGGCTTGGTCGAACTCGGCTGGCTGAGCAAGGTCTTTCTGCCCTCGCCGCTGGCGGTGTGGACGCGCTTCCTGCGCTGGCTTACCACCGATCGCCTGATGGCCGATGTCGGCATCAGTCTGTATCGCGTAATGGCCGGCTGGGCGCTGTCGGCGCTGTTCGCGCTGCCGCTGGGACTTTTCATTGGCACCTTCCGCCCGGTGCAGGCGCTGCTCGAACCCTTGATGGAATTTGTGCGCTACATGCCCGCGGTGGCGTTCATTCCGCTGGTGATGATCTGGGTTGGCATCGAGGAAAGCGCCAAGGTCGCCATCATCTTCATTGGTACTTTCTTCCAGATGATTTTGATGGTGGCGGAAGACGTACGTCGCGTGCCGACCGCGCAAATCGAAGCCGCCCAGACGATGGGGGCGACGCGCATGGAGATCATCGAGCAGGTGTTGCTGCCGTCGGCCAAACCCGCGCTGGTCGACACGCTGCGCATCACGCTGGGATTTGCCTGGACCTATCTGGTCGTGGCGGAACTGGTCGCGGCCAACTCGGGCCTCGGCTACGCCATTTTGAAGGCGCAGCGCTTCCTCCAGACCGACAAGATTTTCGCCGGCATCATCCTCATCGGGCTGATTGGCCTGCTGACCGACCAACTGTTCCGCTGGCTGCATCGAAAGGCGTTTCCATGGGCGCATCTGAAGCATTGAAGCCGGCGCCGCGCATCGCCGTCAGCGGGCTGGGCAAGATATTTCCCGGGGTGACGCCGGTCACCGCGCTGGACAATATCCAGCTTGAAATCGGGCAGAACGAGTTCGTGACGCTGGTCGGCGCCTCGGGCTGCGGCAAGTCGACCTTGCTGCGCATCATCGGTGGGCTGGAGTACCACAGCAGCGGCACGCTGGCCGCCAGCGGCCGCCCAATCGAGGGGCCAGGGGCCGACCGTGCGATGGTGTTCCAGCACTACAGCCTTTACCCGTGGCTGACGGTGCGCGAGAACATCCGTTTCTCCCGGCGCCTCAAGGCGCATCGGCAGCAGTTGACGGAGAGCGACGTGGAGCGCGCCAGCGGCCGTGCCGATTCGCTGCTCGAACTGATGGGCTTGAGCGCAATGGCGCAGGCCTGGCCCAGCCAGTTGTCTGGCGGCATGCAGCAGCGGGTGGCCATCGCACGGGCGCTGATGTCGCGGCCCGAAGTGCTGCTGATGGACGAGCCCTTCGGCGCGCTCGACGCCCAGACCCGCGAAGTCATGCATGACCTCATCCTGCATGTCTTCAAGTTGGAAAAACCGACCATCGTGTTCGTCACGCACGACGTGGAGGAGGCGATTTATCTGGGCCAGCGGGTGGTGCTGATGGCGCCCCGGCCGGGCCGGATCGACACCATCTACGACGTGCCTTTCGGCAGCGATCGGCGGCAGGACCTGAAGCACAGCCGGGAGTTTGTGGAGCTGAAACGCGAAATCGTCGAGCGCATCCGCCAGACCGCCGGCATGCGCACCGACACCGATCTGCTAGCGCGATTGTCCGGCGGCGAATAGCCCGCGCCCGCTCGCGGCCCACGTGAGTGCGTCTGGCACGCGCTATAGTCTGGCGATGCCAGCTACCAGACCCTCGCGATGATCGACGCGCCCGAGCTTAACCAGCAGACCTACGACCGCTGCGCGCGGGTCTTTGAACAGATCCGCAAGCTGCTGGGGCTTCAGATCCGCATGCACCACGAGCGGCGGCAGATCGAGCACGGCGAGATTTTCCTCTTCAACCATTTCGCGCGGATGGAGACCTTCATCCCGCAGTACCTGATCTATCAGGACGGCGGCCATTTCTGTCGCTCGGTCGCCTCGGCCGAATTCTTCGCCCGCGACGATCGCTTCGCCCGCCTGCTCAGCGAACTTGGCGTGGTCCCCAATAACCACCCACAGCTGATGAGCCTGTTGGCGCGCGACATCCTGCGCGGGCGCAAGGTGGTGGTGTTTCCGGAGGGCGGCATGGTCAAGGACCGGCAGGTGCTGGATGCGGACGGGCAGTACCGGGTGTATTCCCGCAGCGCGCAGACGCGCCGCAAGCACCACAGCGGCGCCGCGCGTCTCGCCATCGGCCTGCAGATTTTCCGTTACGCCGTGCAGTACCGGGCCAGCCGCAATCAGCACAGCCTGCTGCGGCAATGGGCAGAGTCGCTGGGGCTGGGCTCGGTCGACCATCTGCTCACCGCGGCGCACCGCACGGGGACGCTGGTGCCGGCCAACATTACCTTCTATCCGCTGCGGATCAGCGACAACCTGCTGCGGCGGGGCGCAGAGCTGGTCAGCGGCGGTTTGAGCCCGCGGGCCGTGGACGAATGGGTGGTGGAAGGCAATCTGCTGCTGAAGGCCACGGACATGGACATCAACCTTGGCGACTGCCAGCCGGTGGAAGACTTCTGCCACTGGTATGAGCGGCCGCTGCTGCGCTATCTCGCGCGCCATTTGCCCGACTTGCCCAGTGCCTTCGACGCCAGTTTTCTCGACGCCGGGCTGTTCCGGCGCATGGCCGCGCGCGGCTCGCTGGGGGTGATCCACCGCGCGCGGGATGCCTACATGCACGCCATCTATCGCGGCACCGTGGTGAATCTTTCGCATCTTGCGTCGACGCTGGTTCGTCAGCAGCTGGAGCGAGGCGTCAGCGCCATGCCGATCGCGGACTTTCAGCGCGTGCTCTATCTGGCGCTCAAGCGCCTGCAGTCCGTGCCCACGCTGCGCCTGCATCACGGGCTGCGCGACCCCGGCAGCTACCAGCAACTGCTGGGCGAGTCGCCCACGGCCTTGCAGGAGTTTCTCGATTCCGCGGTCGCCGCCGAGCTGCTCGCATTGAACGGTGACACGCTGGTGCTGCGCGAGAAGCTGCGCGAGACGCACGATTTCGACGCCATCCGCCTCGAGAACCCGATCGAGGTGTATGCCAACGAGGTGGCGCCGCTGCCGGCGGTGGCCGAGGCGCTGCGCGGCGCGCTGGCCGACCTGCCGCAGCTGACGCCGGCGACGCGTGCGCTTGCGTTGTTCGACGACGAACTGCAGGCGCTGGCCTTTGACCGCCTGCAGCACCGCACGCCCGCGCACGCCGCGATCAACAGCCGCGAAACGGCCAGCGCCGACGCCGCGCCGTTTCTGCTGCGCCCAGCCCGGCCCGGCGCGCTGGGCGTGGTGCTGGTACACGGCTTTCTGGCCTCGCCGGCCGAGGTCCGGGGCTTTGGCGAGCGCCTTGCTGCAGCCGGCTACACGGTGCTCGGCGTGCGGCTGAAAGGCCACGGCACCTCGCCCTGGGACTTGCAGGACCGGCCTTGGCACGACTGGCTGCAGTCGGTCACGCGCGGCGTCGAAATCTTGCGCGCGCTGTGCCCGCGTTACGCGCTGGTCGGTTTCTCGACCGGCGGTTCGCTCAGCCTCATCGCCGCCGCCAAGGCTGATCCCGCGCTGGCCGGCGTGGTCGCGATCAGCGCGCCGCTCAAGTTCCGGAACAAGAACCTGCGCTACGTGCCGCTGGTGCACGGGGCTAACAAGCTGGTCAGCTGGCTGACGACCGCCGACGGCGTGCTGCCGTTTCGCCCCAACGAACCCGAGCATCCGCACATCAACTACCGCAACATTCCGCTGTCGGCGCTCTACGAGCTGACCCGCGTGGTGGCGGAATTGAAAACC
>JAURHQ010000439.1 GCA_030833185.1 Gammaproteobacteria bacterium
GCAGGGTTCGCGCCAAGCGCCTAGCTCGCGTTCGAAACCGCTCGCAGGGGTATCGTGTCGTGGCGTCTGCCGCGGTAGAATAGGGGGGTGAACCTCCCCCTTGATCCGACCGGCGAACCCTCCCTCGCGCAACGCGCTGCCCCTGCACCGAGCCCTCTCGAATCCGCCGCCCGCAGTGCTGTTGAGGAGCGCATTCTCGCCCCACTGAACGACGCTCAGCGCCGTGCCGTGACCACGACTGCGGGCCCGCTGCTGGTGCTCGCCGGCGCTGGATCAGGGAAGACGCGGGTGATTACCCACCGAATCGCCTGGCTCATCCAACACGAGGGGGTCGCACCGTGGAAGATCCTTGCCGTGACCTTCACCAACAAGGCCGCCGCCGAGATGCGGGATCGCCTTCACGAAATGATCGGCGAGTCTGCGCGCGACGTGGCGATGGGCACCTTCCACAGCCTCTGCGCCCGCATGCTCCGCCGCGACGGTGAGGCGATTGGACTCCCGAAGGGATTCACGATCTACGACGCCGACGATCAAGCGCGCGTGATCAAGGGGTTCTTGAAAGAGGACGACCTGCCGGCGACGGGGGAGACGAAGCCGAGCCTGATCCTTGGCGCGATTAGCCGCGCGAAGAACGATGGCCTCAGCGCAGATCAGATGGAGGATCGCGCGATCACGCACCACGAGCGCCTCGTCGCTCGATTTGCGCGGCGTTACGCCGCTGAGCTCAAGCGACTTGAAG
>JAURHQ010000440.1 GCA_030833185.1 Gammaproteobacteria bacterium
TGAGCGCAGTCATCAAACATAGCGAAGAGCGCCTAATGAAGGTGTTGTTGGCTCCTGTGATTTCAGAGAAGGCCACGTTTGTAGCTGAGAAAAATGAGCAAGTAGTTTTTCTTGTGACTCCAGACGCAACGAAGCTTGAAATCAAAGCAGCTGTTGAGATGCTATTCAAAGTTCAAGTTGAGTCGGTACAAGTTGCCAATCGCGCGGGTAAAGCAAAGCGTTCGGGTCGTTTTACAGGCCGTCGTAACAATACCCGTCGCGCATTTGTTTGCTTAAAGTCCGGTCAAGAAATCAACTTTACCGAGGAGGCTAAATAATGGCACTCGTTAAGTTAAAACCAACCTCGCCAGGCCGTCGTGGCATGGTCAAGGTGGTCAACCCTGATTTGCACAAGGGTCGTCCATTTGCAGGTTTGGTTGAGAAAAAATCGAAGTCAGCTGGCCGTAACAACAACGGTCACATCACAACCCGTCACTTGGGTGGTGGTCACAAACATCACTACCGCGTTGTTGACTTCAAACGCAACAAAGATGCCATTCCAGCCAAAGTGGAACGCATTGAGTACGATCCAAACCGCACAGCGCACATTGCACTGGTTTGCTATGCAGACGGCGAGCGTCGTTACATCATTGCCAGCAAAGGCATGGCGGTTGGCGATCAACTGATGAGTGGTTCAGAAGCTCCGATCAAGTCGGGTAACTGCCTTCCTATTCGCAATATCCCAGTCGGCACGACT
>JAURHQ010000441.1 GCA_030833185.1 Gammaproteobacteria bacterium
GCTGCTCGGCTACAGCTACAAGCCGGGCGGCCAGTATGGCAACCAGCCTCCGCTCTTCTACGTGCCCGAGGAGGTCGCCCACTTCGCCCCGCTGCCCGACCCGATCGCCCCGCTCGCCGCCGCGCGGAAGGCCCGGCGCAAACTCGACCTGCCGTCCCTGCTGAAGCTCTACCGCGCGCTGCCCGCGGCACCCTGCCGCGTCGTCGAAGGCGCCGGCGGTGTCGCCGTGCCGATCGACCCGTCCGGCCGGGACTGGGCCGACTTCGCCGCGGCGCTCCAGCCCACCGTCGCCGTGGTGGTCGTGGCCGACCGCCTGGGCGCGATCAACCAGGCCCGCCTCTCGATCGCCTACCTGCGCCGCCGTTACGACGGCCCCATCGGCGTCTGGCTCAACGCGATCAAGAAGCCTTCCAAGGACGTCGCCGCCTCGAACCGCGCCGGTCTTGCCGCTTCGTGGATCCCGCTGCTCGGTGAGTCCGGTCGCGGCGAAAAGTCCGCCCGCTTCCACTTCCTGCCGCGGTGAACGAAGCCCTGCTGCAGCGCCTGCGCCAGTCCCTCGCCCAGCGCGAAGGGTCGTCGCTGCGCCGCAAGCTGACCGCCCGGGCCTCGGACGATAAGCGCGTCAACCTGGCCGACAACGATTACCTCGGCCTCTCCCGCGATCCGGCGGTCGTCGCCGCCGGTGTGGCCGCCTTGCAGGAATGGGGGGCGTCGGCCGCGGCCTCGCCGCTC
>JAURHQ010000442.1 GCA_030833185.1 Gammaproteobacteria bacterium
AAATTCCCATTTCCCTTTTGGCTGCAGATCGAGGGTGTAGATCCAGCCAAATAAACCATCTCCAGCCAAAACTGGCTGTGAGAATAGCGCCATCAACATGCCAATTGAAACAATCCCTTTCTTAAATGATCCTGAATAAGTCATTCCTACACCCTTTCTGATTAATGAATAGAGACTCAATTCTAAATGAGAATCATTATCATTAACGAATAAAGGGGCTTATAGTATTTCTATAGACAACAAAAAACCCCTTACGTTTTTATTCCATAAGGGGTTTATTGTTAAAGCTAGACAGCACCATTATCAATAATGGTGGAGTCGGCGGGAATCGAACCCGCGTCCGCAAACACTCTACAACAAGTTCTACATACTTAGTCTAATTATTTGATTTAACCAGTGCAACGCGAATCGACACGCTTTGCATTAGCGATTCACTAGATTTTCGAATCAACCCTCGTGACTCGAGATGACCTTATCTCTTGTAAATGACCCTGATGTAGCTTGCGCTACCTGACCCAAGAGAGAATCAGTTCAGGGGCAACCGCAATTAAGCGGCTAGTGCGTAACGTTCGTCGTTAGCAGTTATTGCATTCCCATTGATTTACGAGATAACGGGTCCTCGGTATGCCCTTGATGCTTTGTAATCCACGTCGAAACCATGTCGACCCCGGAATTCCTTGCACTGAGATGTCAATTTTAAGACGTTTAGACTTAAATTGCACACCTTAT
>JAURHQ010000443.1 GCA_030833185.1 Gammaproteobacteria bacterium
TTGCGCGCGAGCGTGCCGGCGCCGGCGTAAGTGATGCCGGACGGATGGCTGAAGGTGGCGAGGGCGGCGGCGAGCTCGAGCGTCGCCCCGGAGGCGATGTCGACCGAGGCGGTGGCGGTCTGGGATCCCGCGAAGACCAGCTTGCCGGCGGAGACCAAGGTCGCCGGACGATAGGTGTTCAGGTTGCTCGTCAGGGTGGTCGTCCCGGAACCGGCCTGGACCAAGGCGCCGACCGAACCGTCACCGACGATCTTCTGGGAGACCGAGTAGGCGGCGGACAGGTCGAACACGAGCGTGCCGCCCTGCAGGCGGACTTCCGTGCTGGAGGAGCCCAGCGCGCCGGTGGTCCCGCCGGCGCCGATGCGCAAGGTGCCGGCGTTCACCTGCGTGACGCCGGAATAGGTGTTGGCGCCGCTCAGCACCTGCGTGCCCGAGCCGACCTTGATGAGGTTCTTCACCACATGACCGGCGCCGGCGTTGAGGTCCTTGATGACGCCCGAGAACGTGCCGCTGCCATCGGCGACGCCGACGGTGGGGCTGGAGCTGAGGCCCGAATAGCCCGCGTTCCAGGTGCCGGCGCCCAGCAGGGCATCGACCACGACATCCGCCTCGACGCTGCTGAAGGTGGCGCCCGCGGAGATCTCCAGCGAGGCCTTGTTGTTCGTCCAGGTCTCGTTCGCGTAGCTGCCGGCGGTGAAATCACCGGCCGCCACCTTGATCAGGCCG
>JAURHQ010000444.1 GCA_030833185.1 Gammaproteobacteria bacterium
CTGGCCACCGAAGCCCCCGATTTGATGGTGCAAGCCTGGATCAACCCTTCTGCCGTGCAACAAGCGTGGCTGGCCCAACTGTGGTGGCCTAGCTTTTTCTTGTGCTGTGTGATGGGCTTGTTTGTGTGGGGCTCGCGCAACCTCAGCCGCTCGCTGCGCCAAGAGCTGCACAACCAGCGCTTGGCCGACCAAAGCGCGATTGAGGCGCGCATCCATGCCATGTTCATCGCCAACATCAGCCACGAAATCCGCACCCCCATGAACGGCATCCTCGGCGCTTGCGATTTGTTGGCCGCGTCGCGCTTGACAGAACAACAAACCGAATGGACCGGGCTGATGCGCCGCTCGGGCGAAAACCTGATGGGCATCATCAACGACATCTTGGACTTCAGCAAGCTCGAAGCCGGGCAGTTTCAGCTCGAGCACAAAGCCTTTCCCCTGCTGCAAACCTTGGAAGACAGCTGCACCCTGCTGGCCAAGTCGGCCCACGACAAAGGCCTGCACTTGCACTGCGACTTGGACGTGGGTGAGGCCGATTGGGTGCGATCCGACCCGCTGCGGGTGCGCCAAATCGTGCTCAACTTGTTGGGCAACGCCATCAAGTTCACCGAGCAAGGCCATGTGCTGCTGTGGGCCCAGTGGCGCACTGGCGACGGCAACACATCGCTGCACCTGCGGGTGCAAGACAGCGGGATTGGGATGAGCCCGCAAGACCTCGAGCGCTT
>JAURHQ010000445.1 GCA_030833185.1 Gammaproteobacteria bacterium
CGGCACGGGCCTCGCCGACGCCAACCTCGCCGGCGGCACGGTCAACGTCTTCGGCGCGGCCTACGAGTACGCCCGTCCGAACGTCGCCTCGACGCTCTCGCTCGGCAACATCCGCGCCGGCTCCAGCGTCACCCGCAACCTCGCGGTCACCAACACGGTCCTCACCGCCGCCGCCTACCAGGATAACCTCCGCGTGGCCGCCACCAGCGCCGATACCGCCGTCCTGACCGTGGCCAGCCCGACGGACATCGCCGCCGGCGCCACCGGCAACGTGACGGTCTCCGCGGTCGCCGCCGGCGTCCTCACCGGCGCGAGCGTCAGCCTCGATCTGACTTCCAAGGCCCTGGCCGCCTCCGGCCTGGCCGACGGCGCGACCACCTCGCAGACCGTCGCCGTCACCGGCACGGCCTACGACTTCGCCTCGGCCTCCCACGACGCGACCTTGGCCCTGGGCAACGTCCGCGTGACCACCGGCGCGACGACGGGCACCCTGACGGTGACCAACGCCCTGGCGACCAACGGCAACGCCGATTACCAGGACAAGCTGGACGTGACGGCCACCTCCTCGAACGCCCGCCTCTCGGTGCTCGGCGGCGCCACCGCGATCGCCGCGACCGCCACGGGCGACGTGACCGTCCGCGCGATCACCGCGGGTTCGCTCGCCGGCAACCTGACCCTCGGCCTGACCTCCAAGGCGCTGGCCGGCTCGGGTCTGGCCAACGAG
>JAURHQ010000446.1 GCA_030833185.1 Gammaproteobacteria bacterium
AGTGCCGCCCAGGACTTGCGCGGTTGCCGATGCTGCTACGGTTTCGTATTGATACGCATAAGGTTGTGATACGCCGCTCATAATCTGCCACTCCTGTTAGTTTTCATCGTTGCCCACATATCGTTCAATGTGACGGTGTTCTCAGGCCCGACCATCAGCGGTTTGATCCTGTCTGGCGGCTTGACGGTCGGTTCGGCGCGCCAGGCTATCGCCAGCATTCGCATTGCGTCTGCCGGATGCGAGCACCAGTCATGCCGCGGCGTCTGCCTGAACGCCTTCTTGTCCTCGTCATACTCGCGCTGATACTGGCGCAGCGCCTCGATGCCATCGAAGCATCGATCGTCGAACCATGTTTGCGGGAGCATCTGGCGCACAGCTTGAATGCCGTCCTGAACGCCGAGGTCGGGCACGATCGCCATGTTGTTGATGCCCAGATGCTCGGCCATCTGCTCAATCACGCTCTTGCCAGAGGCGGCCAGCGTCTTAGCGCGGGCATCGTGCGGCAGGTAGTGCTTGCCATACTTGTAGGGCTTGCCGGTGACCACCGCGGCCAGCTCACTGATGTTGGCGCCGCTGACTGCGTAGTAATCGATGACATGGATCTCGCCGCGGATAACTTGGTAAAACCAGATCGCGGTGTCATCACGGTAACCAAGATCCCACGCAGTATGCACAGGCACCTCGGGCTGGTAGTCCACCCGGGTGATGCGGCCGGTTTCGG
>JAURHQ010000447.1 GCA_030833185.1 Gammaproteobacteria bacterium
GTGACCATCCTTCCGGGTGCCTCGCTCGACGTCACCGGCCGCAACACCACCTCGAGCCGCAAGCTCTTCATCGCCTCGGGCTTCGGCGCGGGCGTGAGGTTGGACCGGGCCGGGTCGCGGACCACGATCTCGCGGGAGACGCGGGGGTCGTCGGGCACGACGTACCAGGCCAGCCGGGTCCGCTGCAGCGTGCCGGTGAGCTGGGTCAGGGCGCGCTTGACCACGCGGACGACCGCGGCGGTGCCCCAGTCGTCGCCCTGGCGGTCCCGCCGGATCGGGTTGAGCTTCACCAGCACGCGGTCGCCGTGCAGCGCCACGCCGGTGTCGCGGGCCTCGATGTGCAGCTGCTCCCGCGGTTTCTGCCCCGGCTCGGCGTCGAACACGACGCGGGCCGAACCGCTGGCGCGGAACAGGATGGTGCCCTCGGGGAGCGTCTGGCCTTCGGGCAGCATGAGTAGGTCGCGTTTGCGCACGGCGATCGCGCCGGCCTTCAGCAGGCCCGGGATCACCTTGCGCAGGTGGCGGAGGTCGTCCTTGTTCGCGCCGATGGCGGCGGCGAGGGCCTCGAGGCGCTTCTCCCGCGGCGCCTCCAGCACGGCCTGCCGCTGCGCCTCATCCAACGCGCCGGCCAGCGCGGCCGGCAAAATGTCACCGTCCACGGCCACGCTCACGGTAGGATCTTCTCGAGCAGCGACTTCTTCGGTGCGACGTAGCGCGGAT
>JAURHQ010000448.1 GCA_030833185.1 Gammaproteobacteria bacterium
AAATTCTAGCACCGTGCTTAGAATCCATATGAAGAATAATGACGGTAGAATACTTAGCATACCAATGACCGTCTTTACGCTTGAACCTAATAGAATCGGCACCGATATAAACAGATGACGTTTCACTAGAGTTTAGAATTGCTTCTCTTGCTTTATCATACATAAGTCACCTGTCATAAAATGGCGAGGGTGCCAGGATTCGAACCCGGATCGCAAGGTTTTGGAGACCTGCATGTTACCGTTACAACACACCGACAAAAACTGGTCGGGAATGTAGGATTCGAACCTACGACCCCCTGCTCCCAAAGCAGGTGCGCTACCAGACTGCGCTAATCCCCGAAACTTTTAATTACTTTGGCTTTTCATTTTCACCAAGAGCAGGCTCTACTGCTTCTGTTGCATTTGCTGTAGCAAGTGCTTCTTCTGCGGCTGGACCAGCGGCTTCTGCAACCGATGGTTTTTCCGAAGCTGGAGCGCAAGCGGCAGTAAGAGCGGCAACTGCTAGAGCCATGTAAGTTTTGATATTCATATTATTTTTCCTTCGTTGAGAATGGAGCCCCCGACAGGACTCAAACCTGCATGTAATTCAGTTAACCTTTCCACTGGTTCGTAGCCAGAGGGTATACGGGGGCATTGGAGCGACCGAAGGGATTCGAACCCTCTCCGTCAGCTTGGAAGGCTGAGTCCTCACCCAGGAGAACAGTCGCATGAATATATT
>JAURHQ010000044.1 GCA_030833185.1 Gammaproteobacteria bacterium
TCGTCTGAGTCCGGTGGTGGAAGAAATTCTCTACCCGGCGATGGAAGACTTTCAGCTCGACATCATGATTGGCGAAGGCCCGGCGGCGCGCGCGATCAAGCTCGACCTGCCGCCATTCACGCTGGTCGGCGCGACGACGCGGGCGGGCCTCTTGACCTCGCCGCTGCGCGACCGCTTTGGCATTGTGCAGCGGCTGGAGTTTTATTCGGTCGAAGATCTGGCGCACATCGTGACCCGCGCAGCCGGCATCTTGCGGGTCGCTATAGACGCCGACGGCGCGCGTGAAATTGCCACCCGCGCACGCGGCACGCCGCGTATCGCCAACCGCCTGCTGCGTCGGGCGCGGGACTTTGCCGAAGTGAAGGCCGACGGCCGTCTGACCGGCGACGTCGCTTCTCGCGCGCTCGATTTACTCGCGGTGGACGCCAACGGCTTCGACACCATGGATCGCCGTCTGCTGCTGACCATCATGCAGAAGTTTGACGGCGGTCCCGTGGGCGTGGACAGCCTGGCCGCAGCGATTGGCGAAGAGCGCGGCACTATTGAAGACGTCGTCGAGCCGTTTCTGATCCAGCAGGGCTATATGCTGCGCACCGCGCGCGGACGTATGGCGACGCGCTCGGCCTGGATCCACTTCGGCCTGACCCCGCCGCCGTCCGCCATGCACCCGCAGGATTTGTTCGACGAAGGCGGGCTGCGATGAGCATCGCCGAGTTTCGCTGGCCCATTCGGGTGTACTACGAAGATACTGACGCCGCCGGCATCGTCTATCACGCGAACTACATCAAGTTCATGGAGCGCGCGCGCACCGAGTGGCTGCGCGCGCTCGGCTTTGACCAGAGCGCCATTGCCCGCGAACACGGCATTGCCTTCGTGGTGCGCAGTGCGAACGTCGAGTTCCTGCGGCCGGCGCGTTTCAACGACGAACTGTTTGCGACCTGCGCGTTACAGCGCTGCGGTTGGGCGAGCGTCGAGTTTCGTCAGACCGTCATCGACCAGCACAACACGCTGTTGAGTACCGGCGATATTCGCGTCGGCAGCGTCAATTTCAAACGCATGCAGCCCCAGCGCATGCCCGAAGCCATCTACATGGGGATCAATAATGGAAAGTGATATGTCGATTGCGAGTCTCATCATGGGCGCGAGCCTGTTGGTGAAGTTCGTGATGCTGGCGCTGTTGGCCGCGTCGATGGCCTCCTGGGCGCTGGTGTTCACCAAGCGGCGCGACCTGCTGCTGGCGAAGCGCGCGGCCCAACATTTTGAAGACCAGTTCTGGTCGTCCGAAGACTTAACGGCGCTCTTCAACCGGGTGTCGAACCAGCGCGCGCCGGCCGACGGCACGCAGCGCATGTTCGAGGCTGGCTTCAAGGAATTTGCCCGCCTGCGCAAGAAAGACGGCCTGCCGCCGGAGATGGTGCTGGAAGGTTCGCAGCGCGCGATGCGCATCGCCTTGAGCCGCGAACTTGAAGCGCTGGAAGGCAATTTGCCCATGCTGGCGACGGTCGGTTCGGTCAGCCCATACATCGGCTTGTTTGGCACGGTGTGGGGCATCATGAATTCGTTCCGGGGGTTGTCGAACGCGCATCAGGCGACGCTGGCGATGGTGGCGCCGGGTATTTCCGAAGCGCTGGTCGCGACCGCCATGGGTTTGTTTGCGGCGATTCCGGCGGTGATTTTCTACAACCGCTTCTCGAGCGAAATCGACCGCCTGTCGAATCGCTACGAAATTTTTCTGGAAGAGTTCTCCGCCATCCTCCAGCGTCAGGTGCACGTCTAAGCCATGGCCAGCGTCATCCAACGCGGCGGGCGCCGCGGCAAGCGCCTGATGGCCGAGATGAACGTCGTGCCCTACATCGACGTCACGCTGGTGCTGCTGATCATCTTCATGGTGACCGCGCCGCTGGTGACCCAGAGCGTGAACGTGGACCTGCCGCAGGCGAGTTCGCAGGTGGTCGACCCGGGCGACAAGGAACCGGTGATCGTCACCATCGACGCCAAGGGCCAGATTTTTTGCGACCTGAACAGTAATCCTGATGAGCCCATTGATGAGAACGACTTGGTGACCAAGCTGGCCAGCGTCAACAAATACAAACCCGGCACGCCTTTCATGGTGCGCGGCGACACCGGCGTGAACTATGGCCGGGTAGTGGAAGTCTTCGCCCTGATGCAGGCCGCGGGTCTGTCCAATGTCGGGTTGATGACCGACCCGCCGGCCAAGAAATAGGCTCCCTTCAGCGCAACCGTGAAAAAAATCCCGCGCGAAAATCGACCCGAGAAAACCGGCACCGGCCGGGGTCGGGGCTTCTACTACTCGCTCATCCTGCACGCGGCGCTGGTGCTGGTGTTTGTGGTGGGGATCGATCTCAGTACCAGCACGCCCGCGCCCACGCCGCCCGGCGAAGGCAAGGTGATGAACGTGACCGCGGTCGACCCTAAGGCCGTGGCGCGTGAAGTCGAGAAACTCAAATCCGCCGAAACCGCCAAACAGCGCGAAGCCGAGCGCAAGATTAAGGAAGCGGAAAAGCGTCGCGAGAAAGAAGAGCAGGCGCTGGAGAAGCTCAAGACCGAAAAGGAAAATCTGAAGCGCGAGAAAGAGGCCGAGAACAAGCGCCTCGACGAAGAGAAACAGCGCATTCAGGAAGAAAAGCAGCAGGTAGAGCAGGAAAAGCAGCAGGCGCTGGCGGAAAAGAAAAAGCTGGACGAGCAGAAAAAGCGCGAAGAAGAAAAGAAAAAAGCCGCCGAGGAGGCGAAGAAGGAAGAGGCCAAGAAGAAAGCCGACGCCGAGGAAAAGAAAAAGGCGGAGGAGAAAAAGAAGGCCGACGCCGAGGAAAAGAAGAAGGCCGACGAGAAAAAGAAAGCCGACGAAAAGAAAAAGGCCGACGACGCCAAGAAACAGGCGGAGGCCAAGCGCAAGGCGGCCGAAGCCAAGGCGCTGGCGGACGAGCTGGCGGCCGAAGAGGCCGAGCTGGCGGCGGCCAATCAGTCGCGCGCCGACCAGTCGGAACTTGCGCGCTACACGGCCGCGATCCTGCGTCAGGTGTCCGGCAATTTTGTCGCGCCGGACATCAAAAGCGGATTGAAGTGTACCTTGCTCGTCCGCATGATCCCGGGCGGCGAAGTGGTGGACGCGCGGGTGGTGAAATCCAGCGGCAACACCACCTTCGATCGTCAGGCTGAACTCGCCGTGCGCAAGGCGTCCCCCCTGCCGGTGCCGGACGACCCGCGCCTGTTCCAGCAGATGAAAGACATCCAGTTCGAATTCGACCCGTCGGAACTCAACCAATGAAGTGGCTTACAAGTCTTGTCCTGTCTCTGGCCTGTTTCACGGCCAACGCCCAGAGCGCCGGTGGCCCGCTGGTGATTCGGATCACGCAGGGCGTAGAAGGCGCGCTGCCGATTGCCATCGTGCCGTTTGAATGGGCGGGCGCGCCGATGCCGAC
This sequence comes from Gammaproteobacteria bacterium, assembly GCA_030833185.1. Lineage (GTDB taxonomy): Bacteria > Pseudomonadota > Gammaproteobacteria. The sequence continues at coordinate 3,441 of JAURHQ010000044.1, forward strand.
CGACATCGCGCAGGTGGTATCGAGTGACCTCACCCGCAGCGGGCGCTTCAATCCCATGCCGCGCAACGACCTGCCGTCCAAACCGTCGGACCCGACGCAGGTCAACCTGAAGGAATGGCGCGCGGTGGGCATGGACAACCTCGTCATCGGGCGCATCACGGCCAGCGGCGACGGTGGCTATCTGGTGGAGTTTCGCCTGCTCGATGCGTTTACCGGCAAACAGCTGGCGGGCTTCCAGATCCCGGCAGCGGCCAACGCGCTGCGCCTGACCGCGCACCAGATCAGCGACATCATCTACAAGACGCTGCTGAACGTGCCCGGCGCCTTCGCCACGCGAATTGCCTACGTCACGGTCGCCCGGCGCGATGCCAAGAACAGCACCTACCGCCTGCAGATTGCCGACGCCGACGGCTACGACGCGAAGACCATTCTGGAATCGCCCCAGCCGCTGATGTCGCCGGCCTGGGCGCCGGACGGCAACCGGCTGGCCTATGTGTCGTTTGAGGAGCGGAACTCGGCGATCTACGTGCAGGACGTGCGCAGCGGTCAGCGGAAAAAAGTCGTGTCGGGCGCGGGCATCAACAGCGCGCCGGCTTTCGCACCGGACGGCCAGCGGCTGGCGGTGACCCGCTCGCAGGACGGCAACCCGGATATTTATGTGGTGGACATCGCGTCCGGTCAGCAGACCCGCCTGACCACCCACGAAGCCATCGACACCGAAGCCGCGTGGGCGCCCGACGGCAGCGCGATCGTGTTTACCTCGGACCGCAGCGGCGGCCCGCAGATTTACAAGGTCGCACCGACCGGCGGCGAAGCGCGGCGCGTGACTTTCAACATGGGCAACTACAACTCGCGCGCCAGCTACTCGCCCGACGGCCAGTCGCTGGTGATGGTCAACGGTGGCTCGGGCTATCGCATCGCGCTGCTCGATTTGAAGACCGGCAGCAGCCGCAACCTCACCGGCTCCAATCTGGACGAATCGCCCAGCTTTGCGCCCAACGGCAGCATGATCATCTATGCCACAATGGCTGGGCGCGGCACCGAACTGGCCGCCGTCTCGGTCGACGGTTCAATCAAGCAGCGCCTTGCGCTCCAGCAGGGCGAAGTGCGGGAACCCGCGTGGGGCCCGCTCCGTCAATAGCATCCGGAACCCGTCGACACGCGTCGGCGGGCAGTGATTTGGTAATCAAGCGAAATAGGAGACAGTCATGACAAGAGCCATCCTGAAAACCACCCTGCTGCTGGCAGCGGTGCTCGTTGCCACGGGGTGCTCCAGCCTGAACAAGAAGCCGGCGTCGGGCGCTGCGATTGAAAATCGCGGGCTCAGCAACGGCGAAATGAGCGATATCGACGCGGCCCGCAGCAAAGGTGCGGGCGATGGTAGCGGTGCCGGCGCCGCCGAATTGAATGACCCCAACAGCCCGCTGGCGGTGCGCGTTATTTACTTCGACTACGACAGCAGCGACGTCCGCGCCGACTTTGAAAGCGTGGTGCAGGCGCATGCCAGCTTCCTCGCCAGCCACCCGCAGACGACCGTCACGCTGGAAGGCCATTCCGACGAACGCGGCTCGCGCGAGTACAACCTGGCGCTGGGCGAACGCCGCGCGCTGTCGCTGCGGCGCCAGCTGGTGCTGTTAGGGGCGACTGCCGGTCAGGTGAAGACCGTCAGCTATGGCGAGGAACGCCCGGTGGCCGAAGGCCATGACGAGCAGTCCTATAGCCAGAACCGTCGCGCCGAAATCGTCTATCAGCAGTAAGCCTTGCTCGCATTGCGCGGCGGAGAGAAAGCACCGATGAAAAGCCTGCTTGTCATCGCCGCGCTGGGCGGCACGCTGGGGACGGCCGAGGCCGCGTTGGCCCAGGCCATGGATACCAGCGCCAATCGCGTCATCGTGAAGACCGCCGCGCCTGCCGCCAAGGCAGATCCGGCCGCCTCGAACGCCGGCGTGATGCAGCTGATGCGCGAAATCGACGGCCTGAAGCGCGAGGTGCAAGCCTTGCGCGGTCAGGTCGAAAATCAGAGCTACGAGTTAGAGCAGCTGCGCCGCCAGCAGACCAGCGCCTATACGGACCTCGACCGGCGCCTGCAGGCCGGCCAGTCCGCGGCAGGTGGTGTCGCGCCGCTGCCCACCCTGACGCCCGCCGCGCCGGGCACGGTAGCCGGCACGCCGGCTCCGGAGTCGTCCCTGCAGGTCGAGACCGAAGCCAACGGCGCGCTGGTCGCCACCGATACGCCGACCCCACCGGCCGTTGACGCGCCCGCCGTGCCGCCCGTGGCCGGTGAGCCGACCGCCGGCATGGGCCAGGCGCCGGCGCTGCCCGCCACGCCGCCCGCTGCGGGCATGCCGCCAGTGCCCGAAACCCCGCCCTCGCCGCCGCCGGTTGCCGCAGCCGACGACGCCACCTCCGAGGCCGCTTACCGCGACGCCTTTGCGCTCTTGCGCGCCGGCGACTACGACAAGGCAATTGCTGCCTTCACCGCGTTTCAGGCCCAGCATCCCGCCAGCCAATATGGCGATAACGCCCAGTACTGGCTGGCCGAGGCTTACTACGCCAAAGGCCAGTACGCGCCGGCTATCGCCGAATACCAGAAAATGCTGACCCAGTACCCGGGCAGCAAGAAGCTGTCGCACGCGATGCTGAAGACCGGCTACAGCTACGACAAGCTGGGCAAGGCTGCCGAGGCCAGCGCCACGCTGAAGGCACTGGTCCAGCAATACCCCGGGTCCTCAGCCGCGCGCTTGGCCGAAGAGCGCCTGGCGCAAATCAAAGCCGGCAAGCCACGCTAGGGCGACCTGCCGGTGAGCGCACCGCGTGCGGTGATTTTGCTGTCCGGCGGGCTCGATTCCAGCACCGTACTGGCCGCCGCGCGCGCCGAGGGGCGCGAGTGTTATGCGCTGAGCGTTCACTACGGCCAGCGTCACGCCGCCGAAATTGCCGCCGCCCGCCGCATCGCCGCCGCGCTGGGCGCGCGTGAGCACCGGCTGGCCAGTGTCGATTTGGGACAGTTTGGCGGATCGGCCCTGACCGATCCGACCATCAAAGTGCCCGAAACCCCGTCCAGTGAAATCCCCGTGACCTATGTGCCGGCGCGCAACACCGTGCTGCTGGCGCTCGCGCTGGCCTGGGCCGAAGTGTTGGCGGCCGACGAAATTCATCTCGGCGTGAACGCGGTGGACTATTCGGGCTATCCGGACTGTCGGCCGGCGTTTATTGAGGCGTTTCAGCAGCTGGCGGGGCTCGCGACCAAGCGCGGGGTTGAGGGTCAGCCGCTGCGGCTGGTCACGCCGCTGATGCAGCTGTCGAAGGCCGGCATCATCGCCCTGGGGCATTCGCTGCAACTCGACTACAGCCTGACGGTGTCCTGCTATCAGGCGACCGACGAGGGCTTGGCCTGCGGCCGCTGTGACGCCTGTCGCCTACGGGCCGAAGGCTTCAGACAGGCCGGTCTCGCCGACCCCACGCGCTACGCGGCCTGAGGAATCAGGCGGACGGCACGCCCGAGCCGCTCCGCGGCGCGCCGGAGACGGCCAGCAGGTTGCGGTAGCCGCCATAGAGCAACTGGATGGAGCGCACGTAGATCAGGGCCTGACCGTAGCGCGAGTCCCCCCCGTTGGCCGCCTGTCGCGCCAGCACCCGCATGGCGTTCTCGACATTGCCGGACCAACGGTTGGGGTCGAGCCCCATCTGGCCGGCAAGCGCGCGGGCCTTTTCTACCCGCGGTGAGCCGAGGTTGTACGCCGCCAGCGCAAACCAGGTGCGCTCGCCCACCGGCACTTTCTCGTCAAACTCGTTGCGCAGCGTGTAGAGGTATTTCACGCCGGCGTGGATCGCCGATTCCGGCCGTTTGACGTTATCAAAGCCCAGCGCTTCGGCCGTGGCCGGCAGGATTTGCATCAGCCCGATGGCGCCGCTGCGCGAGATAGCGCCCGGATCGAACAGGCTTTCCTGATACATCTGGGCCGCAATCAACCGCCAGTCAAAGCCGTAGCGTTCGGCATAGCGCTGCACGATGGGGTCGAAGGGCGAGAGCCGGGTGTCGCGCTCGCTGGCGGGGCCGGATTTGCGCGGGCTGTCGAAGTAGCGCGCGGCCAGCATGGTTTCGAGCCCGTCGGTCTGCGCGCTGCCCAGAAACTGGTCGACCGCGTCGAGCAGGCGGGGGTCGTCGCGGCGCGCGAGCCAGCGATAGTCATAGCGATGCGGAATCGAGACCCCGGCGGCCAGCGTCGGATAACGGGCCAGCACGCTGGCAACGTCGTCACCCGCCACCACCGTCGCATCCAGCAAGCCGGCCGCGACCTGTTTGAACAGCGTGGCGCGGGCAATGCTGGCGTTCACGCCGACCAGCGCGGGGCGCGGCGCGCCGGCGTCCATGCTTTGCAGCGCGCGCCACTCCGGCGAGTCTTCCGTCACCGCAATCCGTCGGCCGGCCAGTTCGGCCGCCGTGCGCGGCAGCGACTCCGGCCGACTCAGGGTGGTGTAGGCCGTGTAGTGATAGTGCCGCGAGGCTTTGAAATTCGCAGCGCTTTCTTCGGTGCCGGGGGTAAGACGGGCGGTGATCAGATCGCCCATGCCCTGGCGCAGCCAGTCGCGCATTTGTTCGTCATCGCGCGCCACCAGCACTTCCAGCCGCAGGTCATGGCGGTCGGCGAAGGCGCGGGCAATTTCGTACTCGAAGCCCTGCGGTCGGCCGTCTTCAATAAAGTAGTTGGGACGCTCGACGCGGGTGATCACACGCAAGACGCCGCTTCGGCGGATGGCCGAGAAATCGCGCGGGGCGGCCGTGGGTTCGAGATAGGCGGTGTGGAAGCGGTCGATGAAGGCGTTCAGGCGTTGCCGCAGCGGGTCATCGCTACGGCGGACATACCACTCGACCGGCTCGCTGCCGGTCAGGTCAAAAAGCACTTCAAGTCCAAGCTCAGCGCCGAGCCAGCCGGTTTCGCTGCCCAGTGCGACCACCGCCACATCGGCCTTGTCGTCGGCCACCAGTTGCAGCGCTTCGCCGCGACTGAGGTTGCGTTTGGGACCGCTGAACTCAAGTCCGGGCACGATACGCGCGAGCGCGTTGAAGTAGTCCCAAAGCGGCGCGCGGGAGGACATGGCGAGGCGGGCGTGACGCAATTCCAGCGGGTTTCTAGCCTGAAAACTGCGCCGACCGACAACCACGTAGCGTTCGGTAGCCACCACGCTGGTGGCGGCGAGCTCGGGTTTTACGGCCAGTTCCTGCGGCAGGGTGCCCACCACCAGATCGGTCTGGTCGGTGGTCAGCCGGGCGTAGAGTTCGGCCGGATGCGTCGCCACCGACCAATGCAGTTTGCGACCCTCGCTGGCGGCGAAGTCTTCCAGCAGCCTAGCGGCCTGCGCGGTGTGTAGCGAAGAAGATCCATTGGGCAGCACCACCACCCGCAGAGCGGGGGCAGTAACAGGGCGCGCATAGGCCGGCCAGATCGCACCAATTAGCAGGGCTAGCAAGAGCCCGATGGCGCGCCGTCCGGTGGCGTTGTGAGGGGCAATTCCGCGAAACATGAGAGCCTTGAGGGGTCTGTCCTCTTCGACGGGAGCGGCTATTTACCGCTGGACCGCCACCTAGCGCAATTGCGTGGGCGCAACAAAACGACAGACGCTGAAGTCATCAGGATGAAGATTAGGGGCTTAGGTCCGAATCATAATCAAAAAACCCAGATAAAGTAAATAAACCATTGATTTATAAGTTCGCGCCGCCGGGAGCGCCAGAATCAGCGAGCGCGGCGGCGGCCAGATTCGCCATCTCTAGGCGCAGCACGGTGCCGACATCAATCCACGCACCGTCGAAAACTTCACCGCTCACTTCCCCTCTCGCCATCGCCGCTCGCAGCAGCGGCGCCAGCGGCGCGCGTGCGCCCGGCGCGATGGCAGCGAACAGCTTAGGACTGAAAACGCCCACACCGGCATAGGTAAAGCGAGGGCTGCCGTGGTCGTTCACCTGACCCGCCTCCAGCGCGAAATCGCCCTGCGGGTGATGCTCGGGATTGGGCACCAGCACCAGGTGCGCGAGGCCGTCTGGCGCCGCCGGCAGCGTTGAGAAATCGAAGCGGGTCCACACATCGGCGTTGGCGAGGATGAAGGGCGCATCGCCCAGCAGCGCGAGCGCCTGACGGATGCCGCCCGCGGTTTCCAGTGCCGCCGGCGGCTCGGGCGAATACTGCACGCGCAGGCCCCAGCGGCTGCCATCACCCAGCAGCTGTTCGATTTGCTCGCCCAGCCAGGCCAGATTGACCACCACCTCCGTCACGCCTGCGCGCCGCAGATTTTCCAGCTGCCAGACGATCAGCGCTTTGCCGCCGACCTCCAGCAGGGGTTTCGGTCGCTGGTCGGTCAGGGGTCGCAGTCGCTCACCGCGACCGGCGGCCAGTAGCATCGCTTTCATTCAGGGCTCCGTGGGTTGCCAGCGTCAGGGAATGCCGGCGTTTGGCTCAGTATGGCCCGCGGCTTGCAGAAGATAATGTAATCCGGTCGAATACGGCCCGTGCCCACCCCGCTGCGATCCATCGTTTTTGCGCCGCCTGCGGCCGGTGCCTCAACCGAGTTGTCAGCCACGCGTTGGCGTGCGTATCCCGGCCCTCGCTCATCGCGCAAACAGGTTCCTTAACGACGTGGATCCCACCGAAGCCGACAAGCTCCGCAAACTCGCCCGGGCAGTCCTTGAGACCGAGGCGCGCGCGATCACCGACCTCATTCCTCGCATCGACGGCGCCTTTGTCGCGGCCGCCGGCCATCTGCTGGCCTGTAGCGGGCGGGTGGTGGTGCTGGGCATGGGCAAGTCGGGCCACATCGGCGGCAAAATAGCGGCGACGCTGGCGAGTACCGGCACCCCTGCTTTCTTCGTCCATCCGGGCGAGGCCAGCCACGGCGACATGGGCATGATCAAGCCCGAAGACGTGGTGCTGGCGCTGTCCAACTCTGGCGAAACCGACGAACTGACCGTGCTGGTCCCGCTGCTGCGCCGAATTGGCGTGCCGCTGGTCGCGATGACCGGCAATCCCGGCTCTACCCTTGCGACCGCAGCCACCGTGCATTTGAACGTAGGCGTGGCGCAGGAAGCCTGCCCATTGGGACTCGCCCCTACCTCCAGCACCACGGCGCAACTGGCCATGGGCGATGCGTTGGCTGTGGCGCTTTTGGATGCGCGCGGTTTCAAGCCCGACGACTTTGCCCGCTCGCATCCGGGCGGCGCGCTGGGTCGGCGCCTGCTGCTCAAGATCGACGACCTGATGCACACCGGCCCCCGCATGCCGCAGGTCAGCCCCGACACCCCCTTGCGTGACGCGCTGCTGGAAATGACCCGCAAAGGTCTCGGCCTGACCGCGATTGTCGACGCGAACGGTCAGGTCGCCGGCATCTTCACCGATGGCGACCTGCGGCGGGTGCTGGACCATGGCGCGACCGATGTGCTGAACCTGCCGGTCAGCCAGTTCATGACTCGCCAGAGCAAGACCATCCGCGCCAACACGCTGGCCGCCGAGGCGTTGGCCGTCATGCAGGAAAAGAAAATCAACGCGCTGCTGGTCACCGATGACGCGGGTCGGCTGGAGGGCGTGCTCAACATGCACGACCTGCTGAAAGCGAGGGTGATGTGAGCGACGCCGCGCTGACGGCGCTGGCCGCCCGGGTGCGCCTGGTGGTGTTCGATGTGGACGGCGTGATGACCAACGGCCAGCTGATTCTCGGCCCGGCGGGGGAGGAGCTTAAGGTCTTCCACGTGCGCGACGGTCACGGTCTGGTGATGCTGCGCGAGAGCGGGCTGGCGGTGGCGGTGATTACCGGCCGGCAGTCGGCGGTCGTCGCGGCGCGCATGGCCGAGCTTGGCATCGAGTTTGTTTATCAGGGCCAGCGCGACAAACTCGTCGCCCTGGCCGACCTCTGCAGCCGGCTTGGCATCGCCGAAGACGAGATCTGCTATGTGGGCGACGACCTGCCCGATCTGCCGGTGCTGCGTAAAGTCGGCCTGCCGGTCACCGTGGCCGACGGCCATCCGCAGTGTGTGGCGGCAGCGCGCTGGCGTACCGCGGCGCCCGGCGGCGCCGGTGCGGTGCGTGAAATTTGTGAGTTCATCCTGGCTGCGCAAGGCCTGCTTGCCGCGCAGTACGCGCGCTACGGCGGACAGTGCTGATGCTCCGGCAGCCGCTGGATCTGGGCCGGGCCGGCGGCGTTGCGCTGCTGACCCTGCTGCTCAGCGCGGCGAGCTTCTGGCTGTGGCAGGTCCTGACCCGGGGCGAGCCGTCGCTGCCGGCCGCGCGGCGCCATGCGCCGGACTACTACCTGATCGATATGGTTCGCCACACCATGGACCGCAACGGCGACCTGCAGAACGTCTTGATGGCCGACGAGGTCTACCACTACCCGGACGACAACTCGACCGAGTTGGCCCGCCCAAGAATGGAAATCTACAATGAGGAGGAAAGCCCCTGGCAGGTCATCGCCGAGCGCGGCTCGCTGAAAGCGAATACCGATTTGGTGGTGCTGCACGGGCGGGTCGAGATCTGGCGCCTGAACGACGCCGGCGAACGCGAATTTGAAATCCTGACCTCCGAACTGCGGGTCTTCCCCAACGTGCAATACGCCGAGACCGACAATGCGGCGACCATCAAGAGTTTTAACAGCGTGACCAAAACTAAAGGATTTCGCGCGAATTTCGGGCACCATCGCATTGAACTGCGCGAACGGGTAAGAAGCCGCATTGAACGCCATTAAACATACCGCGCTGGGTTTGGGCCTGCTGCTGCTGGCGAGTAGCGCGTGGGCGCTGTCCAGCGATCCGGACCAGCCGGTCGAAATCCAGGCCGACTTCGCCGAGATGGACGACCAGGCCGGCACCACCAACTACATCGGCAATGTGGTCGTCACTCAGGGCTCGATCCGCATGACCGGTGACCGGCTACGCGCCACGTTTGATGACAACCGTCAGCTCGAAGACGTCTTTGTCGACGGTCGCCCGGCCTACTTCCGGCAGACCCCGGATGGCGGCAAGGAAGACATCGAAGGCCAGGCCCTGCAGGTCGAATATCACGCCAAGAAAAACCAGCTCATCCTGATCAAGGAAGCGCAGCTGAAGCAGGGCGAACGCCTGTTCGAGGGCTACCGGATCAACTACGACACCGCGCGCAGCATCATCACCGGGCGCGGCGACCCGCTGCCGGCGGCCGGCAAGAAAACGGACGGCAAGCCGCCCGGACGGATCAAGGTCATCATTCCGCCCAAGACCAAGCCCGCGCCATGAGCACGCTCGCCGTCCAGCATTTGTTCAAGGCCTACAAGTCGCGGCAGGTTGTCAAAGACGTCAGCCTGTCGGTCAGCAGCGGGGAGGTGGTGGGCCTTCTCGGTCCCAACGGCGCGGGCAAGACCACCAGCTTCTACATGATCATCGGGCTCGTGCCGCAGGAGGGCGGGTCGGTGTTTCTGGAGAAGGAAGACCTCTCCGGCCTGCCCATGGACCAGCGCGCGCGGCGCGGTCTGGGCTATCTGCCGCAGGAGGCTTCGGTCTTCCGCAAGCTGACGGTGGAAGAAAACATCGCCGCGGTGCTCGAGACCATGCCGCAGATGAGCGCGGTGCGCCGTCAGCAACGGCTGGAGGAACTGCTGCAGGAGTTCCACGTCTCGCACATCCGCAAGAATCTGGGCATGTCCCTGTCTGGCGGCGAGCGGCGGCGGGTCGAGATTGCTCGCGCGCTGGCCTCAGAACCGCGTTTCGTGCTGCTGGATGAGCCCTTCGCGGGCGTCGACCCCATTTCGGTCGGCGATATCCGGCGGATCATCAAACACCTCAGCCAGATCGGCATCGGCGTGCTGATCACCGACCACAACGTGCGTGAAACCCTCAGCATCTGCGACCGGGCCTACATCGTGAACGACGGCCGCATCATCGCCGAAGGCACGCCGGGCCATATTCTCGAGGACGAACACGTACGCGCCGTCTATCTCGGTGAAGACTTCACCATGTAGCGCCGGACGGGGCCCTCCGGAGAATGCGCTAGACTCAAACTCAACACCCGAGCCCAAACCCTTGCACCTGATTTTCGCCCGCGCATGAAGCAATCCCTGCAGCTCAAGCTAGGCCAGCAGCTGACCATGACGCCGCAGCTGCAGCAGGCGATCAGGCTGTTGCAGCTGTCGTCGATGGAGCTTGAGATGGAGATCCAGCAGGTGCTGGACTCCAACATGATGCTGGAGCTGGACGAGGACGAGGCTCAGACCTTCGACTACACCGCCGAAGCGCCCAATCTGCCGGGCACCGATGACAGCGCGGGCTATGAGGGTGAGGCCGCCGAAGCCGGCGGCGAGAGCGTGGAAGACTACGTCGCGCCCTCGACCACCGACGACATCCCCGAGGAATTGCCCGTCGACAGCGACTGGGATGAGGTTTTCGACAACACCCTGTCGGCCAGCGGGCCGGGCAGCAGCGGCGAAGAAGGCTCGGGCGAATTCGAGAACATCCACGGCAGCGCAGGTTCGCTGCGTGATCATCTGCTCTGGCAGCTCAATCTGCTGCCGATTTCCGAACTCGACCGGCTGATCGCCACCGCCATCATCGATGCGCTGGGCGACCACGGCTACCTCGAAATCAGCGTGGAGGAGATTCTCGAAGTCGTGCGCAGCGGCGGCATCGAGGTCGACGAGGAAGAAATCGAAGCCATGCTGAAGCAGGTGCAGGCGCTGGACCCGGCCGGCGTGGCGGCCCGCGACCTGCGCGAATGCCTGCTGCTGCAATTGCGGGAACTGGACGCCGATACGCCGTGGCTGCCCGAAGCCCAGAAACTCTGCGAATTTCACCTCAACGCGCTGGGCAACCGCGAGTTCAACCAGGTCATGCGCAAGATGAAGCTCGGCCAGGACGAGCTGCGCGAGGTCATGACGCTCATCCAGTCGCTCAATCCGCGCCCCGGCTCGCGCTTTAGCGAGAAGCCGCCGGAATATCTGGTGCCGGATGTGTTTGTGCGCAAGGTCCGCGGGCGCTGGAAGGTGGAACTCAATCCCGACTCCGTGCCGCACGTGCGGGTCAATCCGTACTACGCCAGCATGATCCGCCGCGCCGACAACAGCGCCACCAATAATTCGCTGCGTACCCACCTGCAGGAAGCCAAGTGGTTCATTAAAAGCCTGCAAAGTCGCAGCGAGACCCTGCTGAAAGTGGCCGCTGCGATCGTCGAGCGGCAGCGCGCGTTTCTGGATCTGGGTGAAGAAGCCATGAAGCCGCTGGTGCTGCATGACATTGCCGAAGTGCTGGAAATGCATGAATCGACCATCTCGCGGGTCACCAGCCGCAAATACATGCACACGCCGCGCGGCGTGTTCGAGCTGAAGTATTTCTTTTCCAGTCACGTCAGCACCAGCATGGGGGGCGAGGCTTCGTCGACGGCGATTCGCGCCGTGATCAAGAAGCTGGTGGCGGCCGAGGCGCCCGACAAACCGCTGAGCGACAGCAAGCTCGCCGAGATTCTGGGCGATCAGGGCATCAACGTCGCGCGCCGAACGGTGGCGAAGTATCGCGAGGCCATGCAGATTCCACCGTCTAACGAACGAAAAAGGCTGGGATGACGCCGCCGCGTGGCTATACTGACTTCAGCGGCTACGAGGCCGGCAGCCGAATCCTTTTTAACCTGAAGGAAACATCGCCATGCAAATCAATATCTCCGGCCACCACGTTGAACTCTCCACCGCGCTTCAGGATTACATCCGCAACAAGATGAAGCGCATCGAACGCCACTTCGACCACGTGATGGATATTCACGTGGTGCTGGGCGTAGAGCGTCAGTTGCAGAAAGTCGAAGCCACCGTCCACGTCGCGGGCAACAACCTGCACGCCGAGAGTGAGCACGACGACATGTACGCCGCGATCGATCTGCTGATCGACAAACTCGACCGCCAGGTGCGCAAGCACAAGGAAAAGCTGACCGATACGCACGCGCGCGAAGTGACCGCCGCGCGTCACCAGTCCTAGGCGTATTCCTGCCCGATGAGCGAGCGCCGTTTCATTCTGGTTTCCGGGATGTCCGGCGCTGGCAAAACCACCGCCTTGCACGCGCTGGAAGACGCCGGCTTCTACTGCGTCGATAACCTGCCGGCAGGTTTTCTGGCGGAGTTCGCGCGCTTTATCAGCGAGGGCGATCTGCCGCACTACCGGCAGGTGGCGGTCGGCATCGACGCCCGTAATCGCGAAGACGATCTGGCGCAACTGCCCGATATCCTCGACCAGCTGCGCACCGCCTCGCTGGCGGTGGAGCTGGTATTCATCGAAGCCTCCGACGACGCCTTGATTCAGCGCTTCAGCGAAACCCGCCGCCGGCACCCGCTGTCCAGCACGCGGCTGCCGTTGCACGAGGCGATTGCGCAGGAGCGCGGCCTGCTGGAGCCCATCATTACCCGCGCCGACTTGCGCATCGACACCACGCACACCCACATCCATCGCTTCCGCACCCAGCTGATCGAGCGCATCACGCGCCGGGATACCCGCGAGATCGCGCTGCAGTTCTGCTCCTTCGGCTACAAGAACGGGGTGCCACCGGACGCCGATTTTGTGTTTGACGTGCGCTGCCTGCCGAACCCGCACTGGGATCCCGAACTGCGTCGGCTGACCGGCCGCGACGAGGCGGTCTGCAGCTTTCTCGACACCAGCGAGCAGGTGCGCGAAATGGTGGCCAATCTGGTGTCGTTCCTCGAGAAGTGGATTCCCCGCTTCGAGGCCGACAATCGTAGTTACCTGACGATCGCCATCGGCTGCACCGGCGGCCGGCATCGTTCCGTGTATGTGGCTGAAAAACTCGCCACGCATTTCCGTAGTTTGCGCCACGTGGTCGCGACCCATCGCGACAGCTGAGACCTTCCATGCCTACCCAAAATGTGACGATTCCCAACCGGCTTGGCCTGCACGCGCGGGCGGCCGCCAAATTTGTGCAGACCGCATCGCGCTTTGCCTGTGAGATCTCGGTGGTGAAAGCCGGGAACCGGGTCAACGGCAAAAGCATCATGGGCCTGATGATGCTGGCCGCCGCGCAGGGCGCGGAACTCGAGCTTGCGACCAAGGGTCAAGACGAGACCGAAGCCATGTCGGCTTTGCTGGAACTTATCGAAGGACGCTTCGGCGAAGCTGAATGACCATCGCACTCCACGGCAAGGGGATTTCCCGCGGCATCGCGCTGGGTGCCGCTCACATCGTCCAGCGTGACACGCTGGAGGTCGTGGAATATACCGTCAGTGCCGACGAGCTCCCGCAGGAACTGGCCCGCCTCGACAGCGCGGTGGAGGAATCGCGGCAAGGCCTGCGGGCGATGCGCGAGCGCATTCCGGCGCATACCCCCAGCGATATCGTGGCCTTCATCGATGCGCATCTGTTGATGCTCGACGACCCGCACCTCACCGAAGAACCCAAACGGCTGATGCACGAGCGCGGCTGCAACGCCGAGTGGGCGCTGAAGCTCCAGCGGGACGCCCTGATCAGCGTCTTCGACAGCATGGACGACGCCTACCTGCGCACCCGTCGCGACGACGTCGACCATGTGTTTAATCGTGTGCTGCGGGCCCTGTTGAATCACGCGCCGGCGCGTCACGAGGGCGGTGAAGCCAATCTGGAAGGCCTGATTCTGATCGCCGACGACCTCTCGCCGGCAGATGCCCTGCTGATGCAACAGCACGGCATCGCGGGCTTCATTACCGAATACGGCGGACCAACCTCGCATACGGCGATCATCGCGCGCAGCCTTGGGCTGCCGGGCGTGGTTGGGGTGCCGCACGCGCGTCGTTATTTGCGCGAAGGCGAGGCCTTGATCGTCGATGGGGATGAAGGTCTGGTGTTGGGCGATGCCGACCAGCGCATCCTCGAGCATTACCGGGCGCGACGGGACGAACGACAAAAGAAAGTCAGCCGTCTGGCCCGCCTGAAGCGGGCGCCGGCGATGACCGCCGATGGCGTGCCGATCGAACTGCTGGCGAATGTCGATCTGGAGAGCGATTTCGAACTGGCCAAGGCTTCTGGTGCGCGCGGCGTCGGGCTTTATCGCACCGAATTCCTGTACATGAACCGCCTCGACTCGCCCTCGGAAGAAGAACATCTGGCCGTGTACGGGCGCTTGGTCGAGGCGTTCCGCCAGCAGCCGGTGACCATTCGCACCATGGACATCGGCGCCGACAAGCAAACCGGCGCCGGCGTGTCGTCGTCCCGCGCCAATACGGTTAATCCGGCGCTGGGGATGCGGGCCGTCCGGCTGGGTTTGAAAGAACCCGAACTGCTGGTGCCGCAGTTGCGCGCGATCGTGCGGGCTTCGGCGCTGGGTCAGGTGCGCCTCATGATTCCCATGCTGTCGGATCTGGACGAGGCGGCGCAGGTCACGCACCTCATTCGGGGCATCCAGGCCGAGTTCACCCGCCTCGGAGTGCCGCACGACCCGGCGATGCCGATTGGCGGGATGCTCGAAGTGCCGGCGGCAGTGATGTTTGCCGACGGCTTTGCCCGCGCGCTCGACTTCTTGTCCATCGGCACCAACGACCTCATTCAGTACGCGGTGGCGATCGACCGCGTTAATGAAGAGGTCAGCTATCTCTACGACCCGCTGAATCCCGGCGTGCTGCGCTTGATTGAACTGGCCATCCGGCATGCCGATGCGGCGGACTGCCCCATCGCCATGTGTGGCGAGATGGCCGGCGACGTCCGCTATACGCGCCTGTTGCTGGGCCTGGGCCTGCGCGCGTTCAGCGTACATCCGTCGCTGCTGCTTGAGGTCAAGCAGATGCTGGCCGAGACCGAGTTGCAGCCGGTGCGGCGACTGGTCGCGAAAACCCTTAAAAGCACCGATCCGGCCCGCTATCGCGAACTGCTGACAGCCCTCGGCTGAGCGGCTGTGGTGAAAAGCCCACGGGCTCCTGCCCTCGATTTTGGTTGTCCTGACGCAATTCCCTGAACTCAAGCCTGCTCAGAGGCTTGGCGATGTATGTTAAAAGCCTTATGCTCCGGCCGGAGAGGGCTATCGCCGTTGCAATCACGCAACGGGTGCGTCTCGCTTTAACGAATCAAACAAAGGAACGTTCGCCAATGAACCGCCAATTAAAGACTGGACTCGTACTGTGCCTCGGCCTCGCGATGGCGGGCTGCGGCGGCCAAAAAATCAAGCCGGGTGACGTGCTGTGCCCGATCGTCGGCGCTGCTGCCGGTGCCGGTGTGGTTGCCGCAGGGGCTGATACCGACGAAACCGGCGCGCTCGCCGGTGGCGCCGTGGTCGGTGCCGCGATCGCCTACCTGGTCTGCCATGAAGCCGACAAGCCTGCTCCGGCCGCTCCGGCCCCGGCGCCTGCCCCGGCCCCGGTCGCCAAGAAGGTGACCCCGCCGCCGCCGCCGCCCCCGGCCGCCCCGGAAGTTGGCTCGAAGATCATCAGCCTCGAAGGCACCAACTTTGACTTCAACAAGGCCACCCTGACGGCCGCCGGCACCGCCAAGCTCGACGAAGCGGCCAAAGTGCTGGGCGAAAACCCGACGGTGAAGCTGAACGTTGAAGGTCACACCGACGGCGTCGGCTCTGCCGCCTACAACCAGGGTCTGTCCGAGCGTCGCGCCAAGGCCGTGGTGGCCTATCTGGTCGGCAAAGGCGTGGACGGTGCGCGTCTGAATCCGGTCGGCTATGGCAAGTCCAAGCCGGTTGCGACCAACGACACCGCCGAAGGCCGTGCGAAGAACCGTCGCGTTGACCTGGTGGTCAGCGACAACTAAGTTCGAGCGCCGCAAGGCCCTTTGAAAAAGCCCTCCTCGGAGGGCTTTTTCTTTTTCTGGCTTAGCCGATCAGCGCTGAGGCCAGACTGCCTGCCAAGCCGCAGCCGCGCGCTCAATCGAGCGCAGCACCGCCTCAAACTCTGCCGGATCTTTCTGCCACGCCAGCGCGCCGCTGCGCGGGGCGAGGCTGTCCTTGAGTCGCGATAGCCAGAAACGTAGCGCGGCCGCACGCAGCGCCGTGAGCCAGAGCGCGCGTTCGGCTGCAAGCAAAGGACGCCGCCGGTGATAGGCCGCAAGCAGTGCGCCTGCGGCCGGCGTCATCAGGCGGTGCGTGGGCATGAAGCACCAGTCGATGACCGCAATGGCCAGGTCGTAGACCCAAGGCCCCTGACAGGCAAAGTAGAAGTCGAGCACGCCCACCGGCTGGTCGGCGTCAAACAGCACGTTGTCGCGAAACAGGTCCGCGTGGATTACGCCGGAGGGCAAACCGGGCGGTGGAAACCCGGCGGTCTCTGCCAGCGTGACGCGCAGACGCCGGGCGGCTGCGGGCGGCAGTTGCGGCGCGACGCCGGCCGCGGTGCGGGTGCGCCAGTCTGGGCCGCGCGCATTGGCCTGCGTCGCCGGGAAGTCTTGTCCTGCCAGATGTAAACGGGCCAGCAAATCGCCCAGCGCCGCGCACGCGGGCAGCGTGGGCTGCAGCAGGCTGGTGCCGGATAGTCTGGCGAAGAGCGCCGCCGGCTTGCCGCAAAGATCTCCCAGAAAGCCGCCGTCCCTGCGCTGGCGCGGGTGGGTACAGGGAATGCCGCGGGCGGCCAGAAAGTCCATGAGTTCGAGAAACCACGGCAAGGTGGCGGCCGGGCTCGACTCGAAGATCGTCAGCACGTGGCTGGCGTGCGCGGTATCAAGAAAGAAGTTGGAGTTTTCGATGCCGTCGCGGATCCCCTCAAGGCCGCTGCAAGGGCCATAGGGATAATCGGCGAGGAAGGCCGCGAGCGCGGCCGGATCAGGACTGGTGTAGACCGCCATGGTCAGGGCCGGGCGCGAGTGCGCGCCGGCGAGTACGCGCTACCAGCTGAAAATGACCCACTGCGGAATGACGGGATCCTGATTGAGTTGGCCGACCCGGGTTTCCATGCGGCCGTCCCCGTCCTGATCAACGAGGTAGTAGGGCTTGCCGACGAAGGGCGTGATTTTCACCATGTAGAGCCGACCGCTGACGCGGTATTCCTCGACCTGGGCGTCCTTGCGCTGGACGATGGTAACGTCGGGTTCGATTGGCTTGCCGTCTTCCATCGGACCGACCGGCTCGGGTGCGGCCTCGGGGACTTCTTCGAGCTCGGTAGGCTCGGCGGCAAAAGTCGGGCTGGCGAGTAAGAAGGCTGCCAGAAAAACCAGCGTGTTCGGCGTGCGCATTTGAGCTTTCTCGATCGCGTGAGATGATGATTTTTATGACTTCTAGCATAGCACCAGCCTCCGGGCAGATCCGCTGCGTTTTTGGCTTCGGCAAGCACCGCCATCAGGGGCCTTACCGATGAGCGCGCCTGCCTCGTCCCCCACATCGGCCCGACTGGTGCTGGTCGATGGTTCCTCGTTCCTGTATCGCGCTTTCCACGCCATGCCGGGCCTGACGAATGCCAGCGGTCAGCCCACCGGCGCCATCCACGGCATTCTCGCCATGCTCGACCGGCTGCGGCGGGACTACCCCTCCGAATTCTTTGCCGTGGTCTTCGACCCGCGCGGACCTACTCATCGCGATGAATGGTTTCCCGACTATAAGGCGACCCGCGCCTCGATGCCCGAGGAACTGGTCTCGCAGGTGCCCTTGATCAACGAAATCATTGACGCGATGGGCATGCCGCGACTCGAACTGAAAGGCGTGGAGGCCGACGACGTTATCGGCACACTGGCCCGCCGCGCGGCGAATCAGGGCGTCGACGTCATCATCTGTACCGGCGACAAGGATCTGGCCCAGCTGGTGAATGACCGTATCCGTCTGGTCAACACCATGGATAAGGAAAACTCGGAGATGGACGAGGCCGGGGTGAAGGCCAAGTTCGGCGTCGCGCCCGCCCAGATCATCGACTACCTGACGCTGGTGGGTGACACCTCCGACAACATCCCCGGGGTGCCGAAGGTCGGCCCCAAGACCGCCGTGAAATGGCTGGCGGAATACGGCAGCCTGGACGAAATTGAACGCCGCGCGGCGGAAATTGCCGGCGTGGTCGGGCAGAACCTGCGCGACGCCCTGCCGCGTCTGCCGCTGTCGCGCCGGCTGGTCACCATCATGGATGACCTTGAGTTGCCCTGGCCGGCCGAGAGTCTGGTGGTCGGTGAGCCCGACCGCGAGCTGCTCACCGCGCGCTTCCAGGCGCTGGGACTTAAGACCTCGCTACGCGCGCTGGAGCAGCGCATGCCGGCGGGTCAGGTGTCGCCGGCCAGCGCCAGCGCGGCCGCGGCGCACCGGGAGTACGAGCTGGTGCTCGACGAGGCGCAGTTCGCGCGCTGGCTGGGCGCGCTGGAAACCGCTGAGCTGATTGCCTTCGACACCGAAACCACCAGCCTCAACTACATGCAGGCGCGGGTGGTCGGTGTGTCTTTCTGTGTGGAACCGGGCAAGGCCGCCTATGTGCCTTTCGGTCACAACTATCTGGGGGCGCCGTCGCAGCTCTCTGAGTCCCGTGTGCTGGGCGCGCTCAAACCGCTGCTCGAAAATCCGCAGATCGCCAAAGTCGGGCACCACGCCAAATACGACCGCAACGTGCTGCTCAATCACGGCATCGATCTGCAAGGCATTCGCTACGACACCATGCTTGAGTCCTACGTGCTGAACAGCACCGCCAGCCGCCACGATCTGGACTCGGTCGCCATGCAGCAGCTGGGGTTGAGCACCATTCATTTTGAAGACGTCGCCGGCAAGGGCGCGAAGCAGCTGACCTTCAATCAGGTTCCGCTGGAGCGCCAGCCCTACGAGCAAAAAGCAATTCCCTCATGGGAAAGCCCGATCAAAGATCCATCGACTGGCCGCTGGATTTCGAGCCACATCATCAATCAGGACATTATCGCCTGGGTTGG
>JAURHQ010000449.1 GCA_030833185.1 Gammaproteobacteria bacterium
CACCGTGTAGGCCCCTTGGCGCCACGACGCGAGCGCGTCGACCTTCGCGAGCGCGTCGCCGTCGAGGCCGCACTCGGCCGCCAGCGCCCCGCGCGGCCCCGGGGTCGCGGTCATCAGCAGCGCGTGCCCGAACTTCAGGAGCCGCTCGCCCGTCGCCTTCGCCGCCGAGAGGCAATCCAGGCTCAGCATCCCCGGGCGCGGGGACCACAGCAGCCAGCCGAGGTCGGCCGCCTCCAGGCGGTCGGACCAGGTCGCCGCGTTCCAGACCCCTTGGCGGGCCGCTTCCGGGAGGTCGTCGGTGTTGAAGGGCTGGTTCGCCGCGAGCTCCGCCAGGGTCTCCGCGTGCGCCATCGCCTCCAGCCGGTCGTCGGGCGAGACCGCGTCGGCCTTCGGCAGGCGCGCCAGGAAGTCGGCCCAGGCCTGCGTGGCGCGGAGCCACGCCTCCGGCGCGCGGTGGCGCACCAGCTCGTGGGCCAGGTCGGCCGCGTCTGGCGCCTCCTCCCGCAGCGACAGGCACTCCGCCGCCCGCTCCGGCAGGTTGTGCGCTTCGTCGACGATCAGCGCGGTGTCGGACTCGTCCCAGCCCGGCACGTTCTCGAGCGCCGCGCGGTTGCGGGGCGAGAAGACATAGTTGTAATCGCAGATCACCACCTCGGCGTGCGCAAGCATCGCCTTGGTGATGTCCCAGGGCGGCACGCCGGCCAGCCGCCCGATCT
>JAURHQ010000450.1 GCA_030833185.1 Gammaproteobacteria bacterium
ACAGGATCTGCCCACCCAGTACGTCAGTCACCGCAGGGCCCGCGCCCTTGTAGGGCACATGGACCAAGTCGACCCCGGCGATTTTCTTGAACATCTCGCCCATGATGTGCGGCTGGCTGCCGGCGCCGAAAGAGCCGTAGCCCAGGCTCTTTTGCGTCTTGATGTAGGCCACCAGCTCATTGAGGTCCTTGACCGGCACATTGGCATTGACCGCCAGGGCCAGCGCCACATAAGTAACAGGCGCCACCGGCACGAGGTCACGCTGCATGTTGTAGGGCAATGAGGGGTACAGAGCCGGGTTGCCAACAAAGGTCGCGTCGTTGGTAAACAGCAGCGTGTGGCCATCGGCCGGCGCCTTGGCCACCACATCGACACCGATCGCAGTGTTGCCGCCAGCACGGTTTTCAACCACCACCGGCTGACCCAAAATTTCAGACAGGCGCTGTCCCATGCGACGGCCCACGATGTCGGTGGTGCCTCCCGGCGCATAGGGGATGATGATGCGTATGGGCTTGCTCGGAAACGCTTGCGCACTGGCTACGCTCGGCAAGGCCGCACCCAGGGACAGGGCCACGCCGGTCAGGAAAAGGGTTCTGCGAGTGATCATGGAAACATCCTTCGGGCTTGAAAAACTGAAGCAACCGATCGCGCTGCGCGCGTCGCAGCTCGGGGAGTCGGCAGGCAAACGGCGACGCGCCGGGGACAGTAAACCTC
>JAURHQ010000451.1 GCA_030833185.1 Gammaproteobacteria bacterium
CGAGTTTATGCACCACGCCTACGATCGATTCTGGAAGGAGTGGGAGACGTCAAACGGACTCAACCACACCGAACCGCTCCCTTCGTTCTACTGGAGCGGCGAGACGAAGATGGCGTGCATCTCTCGGGTCGTACGGAAGCTCATCAGCGGCGGCCATGCGCACCACATTGAACGCCTGATGTTGCTCGGAAACTTCGCACTGCTGATTGGCGTGCGCCCGCAAGAGGTAGATGCGTGGTTCCTTGAGACATTCGTGGACGCGCACCCTTGGGTGGTGACCCCCAACGTAGTGGCGATGAGTCAGTTTGCAGACCTAGGGAAGATCACCAGCAAGCCGTACATCTCAGGCGGCGCGTATGTCTCACGCATGGGGGACGACTGCTCTGCATGCGCCTACGATCCAACGCTCTCTACTGGCGACCGCGCCTGCCCGTTCACCACGCTCTACTGGGATTTCATTGACCGTCATGCGGAGCGGTTTGTGAAGAACCCGCGCATGGCTCGTCAGGTGCGATCGTGGGAGTCACGGAAAGATACGGTACGCACCGCGATCCTCGAAGAGGCGAAGCTGATCCGAGCGCGCGCCCAGCGAGGTGAACTGTGAGTCGCGCACGTGAAGGCCATCCCGCCTGGCGACGAATTGTTGCGGTCTACATTGCGGTGCAGTTTGCCGAGATCTTCGGGGTGAGCATGATCTATTCGTACCTTCCACT
>JAURHQ010000452.1:0-237 GCA_030833185.1 Gammaproteobacteria bacterium
CAACAAGGGCTTCATGGACGATGTGGACGTGAAGAAAATTCTGTCCTTCGAAAGTGGTTTGCACGCGTACCTCAAAGATAAAAGCGCCGCTCTGTTGGCCAAGATCGAAGAGAGCAAAGCTTTGGACAAAGAAGCCGAAGCCGAGTTGAACGCTGCTGTGGCCGCCTTCAAAAAATCTTTTGCTTAATTTCTACCTGACCAAAAGGAGCCTCTGATGGCATCGGGCAAGGAACTACG
>JAURHQ010000452.1:247-710 GCA_030833185.1 Gammaproteobacteria bacterium
GAAAACACCAAGAAGATCACCAAAGCGATGGAGATGATTTCTGTCTCTAAAATGCGCAAGGCGCAGGAGCGGATGCGCACGGCGCGTCCTTACGCCGAGAAAATTCGCGGCATCGCGAGCCATCTCGGCCAGGCCAATCCTGAGTATGTGCATGCATACATGAAGCACTCTGACGGCAAAGCTGTTGGCTTCATTGTGGTTACCACCGACAAAGGTTTGTGCGGCGGTTTGAACACCAACTTGTTGCGTGCAGTCACCACCCAATTGCGTGCCACGCAATCGGCTGGTAAAACTGTACAGGCAGTGGCCATTGGCAGCAAAGGTTTGGGTTTCCTCAACCGTGTTGGCGCCAAGGTTATCTCGCACGTCACTCACTTGGGCGACAAGCCCCATTTGGAAAAACTCATCGGCCCCGTCAAGGTCATGCTCGATGCGTATGCCAATGGTGAGTTAAGCGCGGTCT
>JAURHQ010000453.1 GCA_030833185.1 Gammaproteobacteria bacterium
CTGAATTTCACAGATGACGCCAACAGGCTCGCAACCAGCAAGACGCGCAAGGTCCACTGCTGCCTCGGTATGGCCTGCACGCTTCAATACGCCGCCTGTGCGTGCGCGCAACGGGAAGATATGTCCTGGGCGCGCAAATGCCTTGTAGTCAACATCGCGATTAGCAATGGCGCGAGATGTTGCCGCACGATCCGCCGCACTGATACCTGTTGTTGTTCCCTCGATGAGGTCAACGGTGACGGTGTATGCGGTGCGCTGACTTTCGGTGTTTTGTTCCACCATCAGAGGCAGACGAAGTTCTTCACAACGCTCGCCCGTGAGAGGAACACAAATCACGCCCGTGGAGTAGCGCACAATAAATGCAAGCTTTTCTGCCGTCGCATGTTCTGCGGCCATGATGAAGTCGCCTTCATTCTCGCGGTCTTCGTCGTCAACCATGACAACAATTTCTCCACGTGCCATTGCTGCAATGACATCTTCGATTGGATCAAGACCTGATTCGCTCATGATGCTCCAACTTTCTCTGTAAGGGGTTCTAAAACGATCTCAACGTCATCGCCCATTGCGGTGGTGGAGACCACAGCGCAGTGCGAGAGTTCTTGTTGCACATCACCAACGAAGAGGCCGAGTGCTTCACTGCTGCCAGACACAATCGGCGCAATGTGGAAAACGTATTGATTGATGAGTCCTTGGTCATGGAATGCTGTTG
>JAURHQ010000454.1 GCA_030833185.1 Gammaproteobacteria bacterium
TCCTTGGTGGAGACGACGCGTCGTGCGGTACCGAGGTCCTCGGCCGTGACGCTATCGAGCTTGCGGCCGACCTCTTCCGAGATCACCGTTCCGCCGGTCAGCACCGCGATGTCGCGGAGCATCTCCTTGCGTCGGTCGCCGAAGCCTGGCGCCTTCACCGCAAGCACCTGTACGGTGCCGCGGATCTTGTTCACCACCAACGTGGCGAGTGCCTCGCCGTCCACATCCTCAGCGATGATCAGGAGTGGTCGACCGGTGCCGACCGCCTTCTCGAGTGCTGGGAGTGCATCGGCAACGGCCGAAATCTTCTTG
Organism: Gammaproteobacteria bacterium; assembly: GCA_030833185.1. GTDB lineage: Bacteria > Pseudomonadota > Gammaproteobacteria. Next base: position 313 of record JAURHQ010000454.1, read on the forward strand.
TCGGTAATGAGGATCGCTGGGTTGTCGAGCTGTGCCTCCATGCGATCCGAGTTCGTCACGAAGTAGGCCGAGATATAGCCGCGGTCGAACTGCATTCCCTCGGTGTACTCCTTGTCGAGTCCGAGTGACTGCCCCTCTTCCACGGTGATCACGCCGTCCTTGCCAACCTTCTCCATCACTTCGGCGATCAACTCGCCAACGCTTGGATCAGCAGCGGAGATGGAGGCGACGGCAGCGATCTGCTCGCGCGTCTCAACCTTGCGGGACTGCGCCTTGATTTCTGCGACAACAGCGGCAACCGCCTTGTCGAGTCCGCGCTTGATCACCATTGGGTTTGCACCAGCGGCAACGTTGCGGAGACCCTCGGTCACGAGCGCCTGGCCGAGCACAACGGC
>JAURHQ010000455.1 GCA_030833185.1 Gammaproteobacteria bacterium
GGCGTCGATCTGGCCGGCCTGCGTGGATTTAAGGAGCGGCACGATGCTCCGGCCGGTCATGACGGCAGGTGGCTGGACGCCCCCGAGCTCGAGGAACGTCGGGGCTAGGTCCATCAGGTTGACGAAGTCGTCGATGATGCGGCCGGACTTGATGCCCGGTCCTCGCACGATCAGAGCCACGTTGGTGCCGTGATCGTAGAGGTTGCACTTGCCGGCGGGGACGCCGGGCATGCCGTGGTCGCCGCTGATGACGAAGACGGTCTTGTCGAGTTCGCCGCGCTTCTCGAGTTCGGCGATGAGCACGCCGATGCCGGCATCCCAGGCCTGGGCTTCGCCCATGTAGTCGGCGACGTCATCGCGGACTTCCGGGACGTCGGGAAGGAATGCCGGCAGCTTGCCCTTGAGGTCGTCGGGATTGATGCCCCAGAGGTTCACGCCGCTGTGCTTCTCGAAGGTGCGATGGGTGAGGGTGGGGCCGAACCAATAGCAGAAGGGCTGGTCGCCCTTGCGGTCCCCGAGGAAGGCCTGGAAGTTACCTCGGACCTCGCCGAGGAGTTCGGCCTTGGCTTCGGCGAAACTGACGCCGGCCTTCACGCGCTCGGTGGCGTTCTCGGAGAAGTTGTTGTACCGTCGACCGGCTTTTTCATAGGCATGCTTTTGTCCGCCGTAAGGTGCGTCGGCCGGCGTACCTGGGCTCCAGACTT
>JAURHQ010000456.1 GCA_030833185.1 Gammaproteobacteria bacterium
CGTGACCGGCTCATCGGCCAGCTCGCGATCGCCTTCGCGACCGTCGCGACCCTCTTCTCCATCCGCGCCGGCTCCGACCCGATGTCGAGCGGCCTGGAAGCCGGCTCCATCGCGCTGCTGGGCGGCGTGCTGCTCGCGCGCGGCGGTTGGACGTCGGCCGCGGCGCTCAGCCTCCTCTCCTCGATGGCCGCGCTGGTCTTCCTGAAGTTCGAACGACCCGACGCGGCCGCGGTCGCCCTCGCCGGCCAGGTCGGCGCCGCGCTCACGTTCCTCTCGCTCTGGCTGGCCGACCGCTTCGGCCAGGCCGCCGCGGCGGGCGAAGACCAGGCGCGCAACGCCCTGCTAGGCGCCGCGTTCCTCGCCCCGGCCACGCTGGCCGTCTGGATCGCCCAAGGCGGGGACGACCCGCATGCCCTCGCCGCCGGGCTCGCCGCCACCGCCCGCGGTGTCGATGTCGACGCCGACCGCGAGATCAACAGCCTCGCCGAGCTGCTCGTCGACAACTTCACCCTCGTCGGCGAGGCCACCCTCACCATCGACCTGCGCAATTCCCTCGGCGCGCCGATCGACGCCACCCTCAACGCCCCCCTGCGCGACGACGGCCAGGCCCTCGGCACCTTCGTCAAGACCGGCGGCGGCACCCTCCAGTACAACGGCTTCGCCGGCTCCCTCGCCTACTTCGGCAACCGCTCCTTCGACC
>JAURHQ010000457.1 GCA_030833185.1 Gammaproteobacteria bacterium
ACCCTCGCCGCCCTGCTCACCACCCCGGCCAGCGCGGCCGCCGTCGTCTGGGCGAAGTTCCTCTCGGTGTGGGTCGTCTGGGTGACCTTCTGGCTGGCCTTCACGTTGTTCCCCCTCATCGCCGGCCACCGCCTCGGCGGCGCCGCCGCCGGCCTCCTGAGCGACCCCGCCGCGCTGTGGGGCGGACTCTGCTTCATCGCGGTGAGCGGCCTGCTGCACGTGGCCGTCGGCATCCTGTGCAGCTGCGTCACGCGCTCCGCCGCGCTGGCCGCGCTGCTCGCCTTCATCAGCCTCCTGGCCATCACCGCCGCCGGCGGCGCGCTCGAGACGTTGCCCATCGAAAGCTGGGAATGGCTGGGCTGGCTGCGTGAACCCGCCGCCCACCTGCGGACGTTCGGCCACCTGCAGGATTTCGCCGCCGGCATCCTGGATTCCCGCCCGATCGTGCTGTACGGCACCGGCACCCTGCTCTGCCTCGGCTTGGCGGTGCTCACCGTGGAGGGCCAGGAATGACATGAGCCCCCCGCGCGACGACTTCGGCTCCGTCCGGCCCATCCGCCGGCTGAACCGCCTCACGCAGGCGCTGCTGGCGATCGCCCTCGCGGTGGCGGTGAACACCCTGGCCTCGCTGCCCGAATTCCGCCTCCGCCGCGACATCTCCGCCGACCGCCGCCACTCGCTCGCCCCGGAATCGGTCGAG
>JAURHQ010000458.1 GCA_030833185.1 Gammaproteobacteria bacterium
CGGGCGCGCACCATGTTCGGCGGCATGGGCGGCGCGCTGTCCACCACCTGCGTCGCCTTCGTGTCGCGCGCCGCGCACGAGGCGGGCGTGGGCGCGGCGGCGATCAGGTACGCGGCCGTGTCGCCGTTGTCGTCCCCGTTCTACTTTGCGGGGTACGACGGCCCCGGCACGCCGGCCGCGGCCCGGCGGCACGAGGTGTGGCTGCCCGTCACCGCGTCCCCGCCCGCGGCGGCGGCGGCCCTGGCGGCGGCCCGGGGTCGCAGCTGTGGTCGCCGCTGCGCGTCGGCTCCGAGGCCGGCGGCCTCTCCACTGGCCTCGGCGGCGCGCAGGTGCAACAACTGACGCGAGTAGTCCCAGTCGTAGACCGCCTGTGAAGCGTCGATGCCCTCGTAGCACTGCAAACGAATCAGTTCGCCGCCGGTCAGTCGGGAGAGCACCTTGGCCAGTTCGGTCTTGCCGACGCCGGCTTCCCCCTCCAGCAACAACGGGCGTTGCAAGGTGAGGGCGAGGAACACCGAGGTCGCCAAGCCGCGGTCGGCGAGGTAGCCGTGACGGCCAAGAGCCTCGTCGACGGCTTCGACGTTCTCGAGACCGGACAGTGGAGAAGTCATCGACGACAGGTTAGGGGTCGGCGAGTTGTCTCCGCCGAGTTGTATCGTCGCAGTGGAGGGGGAGACATGCTCGATCTGATCATTCGTG
>JAURHQ010000045.1 GCA_030833185.1 Gammaproteobacteria bacterium
GGTTGCTGCGTACGGCGTTTTTGGCTGACTACTTTGTCAAGGACGCTTTCAGGAACGAGTTGCGCCGGGTGCTCAATCGGGGCGAGGCTGTTAACGCCCTCAAGCGCGCCATTTATACCGGCCGGATCAGCCCGGCGCAGGCCAAACGTGTCGATGAAATGCAGGCTGTGGCCGATGCGTTGAGCCTGATGGCCAACATCGTGATGGCGTGGAATACCTCACAGATGCAGGCGGTCCTGGATCGCTGGTCGAACCGCCGCCAGGTCATTCCACCGGAACTGATCGGGAAGATTGCGCCCACCAGGCTGGAGAGCATCAACTTGCGGGGTGTGTTTCGCTTCCCGGTTGACCGCTATGCTGACCAAATCCTGCCTTCGCGGCCAAATGCATCGATAACTGGCACCAATGGATGAAACCGACCACGGTTTGACGCCACGAATCGCAGATTTGAAAGTGAACAGGAAAGTCAATGAAATCAACGATCTACCAACACCACCTCCGCGCCAGTGCTAGCTTTTCGTACCGTCACTTATTGCACTGAAAACGAGGAGACCCCGGCTTGCGTATTGCCCGCGCTGCGGCAGATTCCGCAGCGGTCGATTCAACCGTCAAGCCCAGCACAATGCCTGGCACCCGGATCCGGTCTCACGAAGGCAGGCGCTTCGCCCTTGAAAAACTGACGCTGTACACCCCGCAGTTCGATCGGCTGCTGGTGCAAGACCTGTCGCTGGAGCTGCACTCCGGGGACGCGCTGCTCATCACCGGCCCCAGCGGGTGCGGCAAGAGTTCGCTGCTGCGCGCCATTGCCGGGCTGTGGCACGCGGGCGAAGGCACCGTGCACCACCCGCCCATGGCCGACCTGTTCTTCCTGCCGCAGCGCCCTTACATGCAGAACGGCACCCTGCGCAGCCAGATGATTTACCCCGCCAGCAGCACACCGCTGGATGACGCGGCGCTGCTGCAGATCTTGCAGGACGTGCAACTGCCCGAGCTGGCCCGGCGCGCAGGCGGCCTGGATGCCGTGCGCGACTGGGACAAGGTGCTGTCCATCGGTGAGCAGCAGCGCCTGGCGTTCTCGCGCGTGCTTGTTCGCAATCCACGCCTGCTGATATTGGACGAGGCGACCAGCGCGCTGGACAGCGCCAACGAAGCCGCGCTCTACCAGCGGGTGCGCGCCAGTGGCGCTTCGGTGATCAGCATCGCCCACCGGCCCGCCGTACTGAAGCACCACACCCATGTGCTTGAGTTGCGCGGCGATGGGGCATGGGCGCTGCACGCGGCGAGCGATTTTGTGTTTGACCGGTGAGCGCGCCTCGTGTTCCAGTGAGAGGCTGCTGCACATTGCCTGTAGATTGTGGTCAAGCCAGCAATGACAGCAGCGGTTACAACGCCTTCGCCAGTTCCGGCACGGCGGTGAACAGATCGGCCACGAGGCCGTAGTCGGCGACGCTGAAGATGGGGGCTTCTTCGTCCTTGTTGATCGCCACGATCACCTTGGAATCCTTCATGCCGGCCAGATGCTGGATGGCGCCTGAGATGCCGGCCGCGATGTACAGCTGAGGCGCCACGATCTTGCCGGTCTGCCCCACCTGCCAGTCGTTGGGTGCGTAGCCCGCATCGACAGCCGCGCGGCTGGCGCCCATGGCCGCGCCCAGCTTGTCGGCCAGCGGCGTCATCACTTCGTTGAACTTCTCCGCACTTCCCAGGGCCCGTCCGCCGGAGACGATGATCTTGGCGGCTGTCAGCTCGGGGCGGTCGTTTTTGGCGATCTCGGAGCCGACGAAGGTGGACTTGCCGGCGTCGGCCGCAGCGGCGGGGGTCTCGATGGATGCGCTGCCGCCGGTGGCTGCCGCCGGGTCGAAGCCCGTCGTGCGCACGGTGATGACCTTGGTCGCGTCGGCGCTTTGCACGGTGGCGATGGCGTTACCGGCGTAGATCGGCCGCTCGAAGGTGTCGGCGCTGTCGACCTTGGTGATGTCGCTGATCTGGGCCACGTCGAGCTTGGCGGCCACGCGCGGGGCGATGTTCTTGCCGCTGGCGGTGGCCGGGAACAGCAGGTGGCTGTAGTTCGAGGCGATGGCCAGCACCTGGGCTGCCACGTTCTCGGCCAGGCCGTGCTCGAAGTACGCGCCTTCGGCATGGATGACCTTGGTGACACCGGCGACGGCCGCCGCCGCCTTGGCTGCTTCACCGGCGTTGTGGCCGGCAATGAGGACGTGCACCTCGCCGCCGCAGGCAATCGCTGCCGTGACAGTGTTGAGCGTTGCGCCCTTGAGGGTGGCGTTGTCGTGTTCTGCAATAACCAGCGCTGCCATTTAAATCACCTTCGCTTCGTTCTTGAGTTTGGCCACCAGCGTGGCGACGTCGGGCACCTTGATACCGGCGCTGCGCTTCGGGGGCTCCACCACCTTCAGGGTCTTCAGGCGCGGCTTGACGTCCACGCCCAGGTCCTCGGGCTTGACGATGTCCATCTGCTTTTTCTTGGCCTTCATGATGTTGGGCAGCGTCACGTAGCGCGGCTCGTTCAGGCGCAGGTCGGTGGTGATGACGGCCGGGATGCTCAAGGAGAGCGTTTCCAGGCCGCCGTCGACTTCGCGCGTGACCTTGACGCTCTGGCCTTCGACTTCGACCTTGCTGGCAAACGTGGCCTGCGGCAGGTCGGCCAGGGCCGCCAGCATCTGGCCGGTCTGGTTGGCGTCGTCGTCGATGGCTTGTTTGCCCAGAATGATGAGGCCGGGTTGCTCCTTGTCGACCAGGGCCTTGAGCAGCTTGGCGACGGCCAGCGGTTGCAGTTCTTCGGTGGTCTCCACCAGGATGGCGCGGTCAGCGCCGATGGCCATCGCGGTGCGCAGGGTTTCCTGGCATTGCGTGACGCCGCAGGAGACGGCGATGACTTCGGTGACCACGCCCTTTTCTTTCAGGCGCACCGCCTCTTCGACGGCAATCTCGTCAAACGGGTTCATGCTCATCTTCACATTGGCGATGTCCACGCCGCTTCCGTCCGATTTCACCCGGACCTTGACGTTGTAGTCCACCACGCGCTTGACGGGTACCAGCACTTTCATCGACTCATCTCCGGTTTATTTCAATTTGCTAAGCAAATTACTAATTTGCAATTTTCGAGAATTATCCCTGACACCGGCCAAGGTGGGAATACCCAGCTTGACGGGCCGCGAAACCGGGACAGATAATCCGGCAGTAAGTTTTGCGAATGTTTAATTCGCACAGCGATTAAAGATGGTCTGCGAAGGCCGATGAGACAACCGACGGAAGAACAACTTCACCATGACGCAACCGGTCTACCCGCGTATCGGGCTATTCATCGACGGCAAGTGGGAATACGACCACCCCACGGGCCCGCAGGTGCGCAACCCGTCGAACGAAGCGGTGCTCGCCTGCGTTCCGCTAGCGGGCGTCGCCGAGCTGGACCGCGCGCTGGACGCAGCGCAAAAAGGCTTTCTGGTCTGGCGTGACACGCCGCCGGAAGCGCGCGCTGCGCTCATGCACAAGGCGGTTGCCCTGGTGCGCGAGCGCCGGGAGACCATCGCGCAGGTCATCACGCTCGAACTCGGCAAACCCATCGCCGACTCGCGCTACGAAGTGGACCGCGCCTGCACCATCATGGAGTGGGATGCCGCCGAGGCGTTGCGCCTGTACGGGCGCATCAACCCGTCCGGGCCGGGCCTGCAGCAGATGGTGCTGCGCCAGCCGATCGGCCCGGTGGCGGCGTTCACGCCGTGGAATGCGCCGCTCGGCTCGCCGTCGCGCAAGATCAGCGGGGCCATTGCCGCCGGCTGTTCGATCGTCGTCAAGGCAGCAGAAGAAACACCGGGCGCGGCCTGCGCCTATGTCCAGTGTTTCGCCGATGCCGGCCTGCCGCCGGGGGTGCTGAACCTGGTGTTCGGCGACCCGGCCCAGGTCTCGGCGCACCTGATCGCCTCGCCTGTCATCCGCGTGATCACCTTCACCGGCTCGATTGCCGTGGGCAAGCACCTCACGCAGCTTGCCGCGAAGGAAATGAAGCCCGCGATCATGGAACTCGGCGGCCACGCGCCCGTGATCGTCTGCGACGACGTCGATCCGGTCCGGGTCGGCCACCTGGCAGGTGCGGCCAAGTTCCGCATGGCGGGGCAGATCTGCGTGTCGCCGACTCGATTCATCGTGCATGAGGCGATTTATGCACCGTTCGTCAAGGCTTTCGCCGAGGCGGCCGGCGCGCTCAAGGTGGGCGACGGCATGGCCGGCGGCGTGCAGATGGGGCCCATGGCCAACGGCCGCCGCCTCGCCGCCATCGAGGAATTGGTGGAAGAAGCGGTCGCCTGCGGAGCCCGCGTGGCCAGCGGCGGCAAGCGCATCGGCGACCGCGGCTTTTTCTACGCCCCCACGGTGCTGGCCGACGTTCCGCGCACGGCGCGCGCCATGAGCGTCGAGCCCTTCGGCCCGCTGGGCCTGTGTGTACCGGCGGCGTCGCTCGACGATGCCATCACGCTCGCCAACAGCCTGCCGGTGGGCTTGGCCGGCTACGCCTTCACCAATTCGGTGGACGCCGCCGAGCGACTGGGGCGCTCCATGGAGTGCGGAATCATGTCGATCAACCATTTCGGCGGACCTGCCGCCGACATGCCCTTCGGCGGCGTGAAGCAAAGCGGCATGGGCCGTGAAGGCGGCCACGAAAGCCTGGACGCCTACACGACCACCAAGATGGTCTCGCTGAAAACTGCAAGGGTCTGATCCCGATGTCGCCGATGCTGCTGAAACTCGGCAACCTGGAGGTCTACCGGGTACCGGAAGTGACTGTCGCCTATGCGCCGACTTTCCTGTTCAAGGCATTGCCGCAGGGATTCATCGATTCGCATCGCGATGCCCTGCCGGATTGGTCGGTCGAGCGCGGCAGCGAGCGCATCTACCTCAGCTTCCAGTCGTTCCTGGTCCGTCATGCGGGCCGCACCATCCTGGTGGACACCTGCAATGGCAACCACAAGGACCGGCCCGGCATGCCGCGCTGGCATCAGACGGAGTTTCCGTATCTGCAGCGCCTGGCCGATGCGGGCGTGACACCTGCGCAAGTGGACATCGTGCTGTGCAGCCACCTGCACGCGGACCATGTGGGCTGGAACACACGGCTGGAAAACGGCCGCTGGGTGCCAACGTTTCCCAATGCGCGCTACCTCGTCTCGGACATCGAGCTGGCACACTGGCAGGACCAGGGCGCGCAGAACGCTTCCCGCCCCCTTAATCACGGCTCTTACCAGGACAGCGTCCTGCCGATCCTCGAAGCTGGCCTGCTGGACGCCGTGTCTGCCGACCATACCGTGTCGCGTGATGTGGATGCGCACTTGTCACTTGAACTGGCGCCCGGGCATACCCCCGGCCATGTGCACCTGGTGATGCGCAGCCGGGGACACCAGCTCATCTACGCCGCCGACACGATTCACCACCCGCTGCAGGTCGCGCATCCGCAGTACGGCTTGACCGATGGCGACGCGGTGCTTGCCGAGCAGACGCGCCGTGAGCTCATCGCGCGCTGCGCCGCGTCGGGCGCCACGCTGCTGCCCGCGCATTTTGAACACGCCGGAACCATTCACCACCACCAGGGCGGCGCCGTTTTCCGCACGCTGGACCTTTAACGACAGGAGACTTTTCATGTTTACTTCACGCCGGATTTTCACGCTCCTCGCGTGCGCCACGCTGGCAGGCGCCGCCTTCGCGCAGGACAAATACCCCAGCAAGACCATCCGCCTGATCGTGCCGTTTCCGCCGGGCGCGTCCACCGACATCCTGGGCCGGACGATTGCGCAGAAGCTGAGCACCAGCATGGGCGTGCCCGTCATTGTCGATAACAAGGGGGGTGCCAGCGGAACCATGGGCTCCGAACAGCTTGCGCGTTCCGCGCCCGACGGCTACACCATCGGCGTTGCCGTGCCCGCCACACACAGCCTGCCTGTCGCACTCGCGCGCAAGGTGCCGTATGACCCGATCAAGGACTTCACGCCGCTCAGCATCATCGCCAACAACCCGTTGGCCATCGTGGTCACGCCCGATTTGCCCGTGAACAACCTGCGCGAGCTGGTGGAGTACGCCCGCAAGAATCCGGGCAAGCTGTCATACGGCACCTCGGGCGCGGGCACGGCGCAGCACCTGGTCGGCGAGATGCTGAACCGGTTCTCCCACATCAATATCGTGCACGTGCCGTACAAGGGCGGCAGCGGCGCGCTGAACGATCTGCTGGGCGGCCAGATCCAGGTGGGCTATGTCGTGGTCCCCACCGTGCTGCAACACGTGAAGGCCGGCAAGCTCAAGATGCTGGCGGTCATTGACGACCGCCGCTATTCGGAACTGCCGGACGTGCCCACCAATCGCGAAGCGCTGCCCGGCTTCGAGCCCAAGACTTCCTGGCTCGGTATTTTCGGCCCCGCCAACCTGCCGCCTGCCATCGCCGCGCGCCTGACCAGCGAGCTCCAGAAAGCAGTGCGCGACCCCGAAGTGGCCAAAAACCTCAATGCCGCGGGCATGCCCGTCGTGGGCAGCACCGGCGAGCAGTTCGCGGCGCGCATCCGGGAAGACATCGAAGGCTGGACCCCCATCATCAAGGCCGGCAAGATCACCGGCGATTGACCTGAAAACGCATACAAAGAAATGAACACCGGCCACTTGCGCTTGCTTATCATCGGGCTGCTCGCCGTGGCATCCACGTGCTGGGCACAGGAATTTCCCGCCAGATCGCTGCGGTTTGTTGTCGGGCAGCCCGTGGTCGCGGAGCACGGGCCAAGAGTTGAAAGCCTGCTCAGCGACGACATCGCTTACTGGAAGGCTGCCGCCCGGGATGCGAAACTCAAGGTCGAATAGCGGTCAGCGCCTGGGCGGCAGCTGGTAACCGATGAACTCCGGCGCAATGCGCGCTACCACCGGGCCGTCGGTGTCCCAGCCCAGGCACTTGCCGAGCTGGTGCCCCGGCTTGCCGCCTGCCACACGCGGTTCGCCGCGCTGGCGGCGCTGGTAGATGCGATAGTTGGGTATGGTCTGGTAGGCCACCGTGGCCATGGCCGCGAGCAGCTCACGGACATGGGTGCACCCGCGGGTGCCGCCCATGGCTTCGTCGATAGCCTTGCGCCAGCCAGGATCCACTGTGGCACCGATCAGGCCGCGAACCGGATCGGCGGCGGGCCCGCATTCGTCAAACGGCGTGTTGGGCATGGCCGCCACCGCATCGATCACCTTCAACGCATCGTCCAGCGTGAGCCGTACGAGCATGTGGTGGATCGGTTCGCCCGGCTGCCGTTCACGGCCGTCGCCGTTGCGGGCGAAATAGGTTTTGGTGTCCTCGATACCTGCCTCGATGTCCCACAGCCCGTCGGCGCGCAGGTAGCCCTGGCTGACGACGCGCCGGGTGTGGATGTGTTCGCGGCCGACGGATGGGGGAAGGCCGGCTGGATTCATGGATGCGACTTTCTAGTAAGGCGACGACATCGACGAGATGAATTTCGTCACGAGATAACCGTCGAAGGTTTCCTGGCCCCCTTCGTGGCCCAGGCCGCTGTCCTTCACGCCGCCGAACGGCGTCTCGGCCAGCGCGATGCCGAAATGGTTGACGTTGACCATACCCGCTTCGATGCGGTCTGAAGCATAAGTGGCATTAGACAGCGATTCGGTGAATACATAGGAGGCGAGCCCGAACGGCAGGTTGTTGGCGCGCCGCACGCCCTCCTCGCGCGTGCTGAACGACACGATGGGCGCCACCGGTCCGAACGGCTCTTCGGTCATCAGCAGCGAGTCGTCCGGCAGGCCTGTCACCACGGTCGGCGGGAAGAAATGGCCGGCGCGCGGCAGCTTCTCGCCGCCACACACCACCTTGCCGCCACGCGCCAGCGCATCGGCCACGAACTGGCCCATGGACTCCACGCGTCGTCCGTGAGCCAGCGGCCCCATCGTGGTCCCCGCAGCCAGGCCTTCGCCGATCTGCTGGTTCGAATAGACCTCGGCGAACTTTTTAACGAAGCGGTCGCAGGCTTTTTCCTGGACATAGAACCGGCTCGGCGCCACACACACCTGGCCGGCGTTGCGCGACTTGTACAGGGCCAACTGCGTCGCGGCGCGGTCGATGTCCGCGTCGTCGAAGACCAGCACGGGCGAGTGGCCGCCGAGCTCCATGGTCATGCGCTTCATGTAGCGGCCGGCCATCGCGGCCAGCTGTTTGCCCACCGGCACAGAGCCGGTGAAGCTGATCTTGCGCACGATCGGCGAGCGGATGAGGTGTTCGGACACTTCCGACGGAACACCCCATACGATGTTGAGGCAGCCGGGCGGCAGGCCGGCGTCGTGGAATATCTGCGCGAGCGCGAGCACCGCGCTCGGTGAGTCTTCCGGGCCTTTGAGGATCATGGTGCAACCCGCACCCAGGGCGGCGGACGTCTTGCGGATGGCCTGGCTGAGCGGGAAATTCCACGGCGTGAACGCGGCGCAGACGCCGACCGGCTGGCGAACCACCGTCTGGTGCACGTTGTCGCGCCGTGCCGGGATCACGCGGCCGTAGATGCGGCGGCATTCTTCCGCATGCCACTCGGCGTGTTCGGCGCAACTGAGGACCTCGGCGCGCGCCTCTCTCAGCGGCTTGCCCTGGTCGAGCGTGAGCGCGGTGGCGATGGCATCGCAGCGCTCGCGGATCAGCGCGCCCACGCGGCGCAGCACCGCGGACCGGTCCATCGGCGACGACCAGCGCCACGATTCGAAGGCGGCTTGCGCGGCTTCGAGCGCCGCGTCCAGGTCGGCAGGGCGCGCATGCGGAAGGGTGCCAATCTTTTCGTCGGTGGCCGGGTTGTAGATGTCCTGCGTCTTGCGTCCCTCGCCTCCCAGGAACTGCCCGCTGATGTAGAGGTATTGGGTCGGGTACACGATTTTGGCCTTTCAGGCGGGAACAAGGGGCATGCCCAGCCGGACCTTGCCGGGCTGCTCGAGAAGCGCGGCCGCCACCTGCTGGCGATGCTCGCGCACGCTGCCGCAACGCAGGCTCCAGGCGACGATGCGCCGGTACCAGAGCTGCAGGTCGAACTCCATCATGAAGCCGATGCCGCCGTGAATCTGCTGCGCGGAGCGCGCCACGAAAATGCATTTGTCGCCGGCGAAGGCCTTGGCCTGCGAAACCTCTATGCTGGCAGGCAGACCCTGGTCCAGCCGCCACAGCGCTTCATGCACCAACAGCTCCGCGCCGTCCACCGCGATCAGCATGTCCGCGCACAGGTGCTGGATTGCCTGGAACGCTCCGATGGGCTGGCCGAATGCTTCACGCTGCCCGGCGTATTCGACCGCGAATTCCATGTCGCGGCGCGTGGCCCCGGCCAGTTGCGAGGTCATCAGGGCCGCGGCGTAGTCGCACAGGTCGCGCGCGATGGCCGCACCCCGGGCCGGTTCACCGACCAGGGCGGACTTCGGCACACGCACGTTGTCGAAGTCCACGCGCGCCTGCGAATCCTTGGCCGTGGTGACGTAGTCGGTACCGCGCATACCGGCGGATGTCGTGTCCACCAGCGCTGCCGCCACGCCGTCTCCTTCGGCTTGGTAGAGCACCAGGCAGTGGCCCGATTCCCGGAAACCGTCGACAAAAGTGCGGCTGCCGTTGAGCACCACGTACTCGCCCTCGGCGCGGCCCGTCAGCCCCTCGGCCGCGGGTGACCATGCTCCCTGCAGACCTTGTACGGCGAACGACAGGATCAGCTCACCCTGCACCACCTGACGCAGCAGCGCACGCTGCGCCGCCGAGCCATGACGCGCCAGCACCAGCGCGGCCACCAGCGTGCCGTGCAGCGGCACGGGGGCAATGGCACGGCCGGCCTCTTCCAGCAGCAGACCGGCATAGGTCAGCGGCAGGCCCTGGCCGCCGCAATCTTCTGGAAGGCTGATGCCAAGCCACCCAAGATCGGCGATCTTTTTCCAAAGTGCAGCGGAATACCGGCTCGGGTCTTTTTCGGCTGCGCGCACCAGCGCAGGCGTCGATTCCGCAGCGAAGAATTCACGCGCGGTTTCCTGAATCAGCGTTTCCTGTTCGTCGGGCAATACGTCCACGTTCAACTTTCAAATAATTTATTTGCGCGGCTTCGGCAGGCCGAGGCCCTTGCGTGCGATCTGATCGCGCATGACCTGCACGCTGCCGTGGTTCACGGTGGACTGGAAGGCCGACAGCAGGTTATGCGCATAAAGCCCGTCCTGCACGTTGTCCGGCGACCCGTTGAGCAGTTGGGCATGCGGACCGAGCATCTGGCCGATGGCCTCGGTGGTGCGCACGCCGTGTTCCGGCGCCCACACCTTTTCGGCCGCGCCTTCGTAGTTGAACGCCTGCCCGCGCTGCTCGATGGTCATGCTGCGCATGGTCATGAGGCGGCACACCTGCCCTTCGATCCACAGCTCGGCGACCTTGTCCCGGACGGCCGCATCGTCCTTCAGTGGCGCCGCGCGCTCGTCGCCCGACTTCAGCCAGTTGACGATGTCCTCGTCGCGCTTCACCGAAATCAGGTACCGCCAGGCGCCCACGCGGTCCAGGTTCAGGCCCCGTTGCGAAACGGCCCAGCCGTCGCCTTCCTCGCCCAGCAGGCAGGACGCAGGCACCTTCACGTTGTCGAAGAAAACCTCGTTGGTGCGTTCTTCGCCATAAGTGGTGCCGGCCGGTCCGCCGGGTTCGTTCTGCACGGTGAGCAGCGGGCGCACGGTGATCCCGGGCGTGTCCATCGGCACCAGCAGGATCGACAGGCCGGCGTGGCGCCTCGATTCAGGATCGGTACGCACCAGCAGGAAGATGTGCGTGGCGACCTGCGCGTTGGTGGTGTAGATTTTCTGGCCGTTGACGACATAGTGAATGTCGTCGCCCTCCCCGGTGCGCGTGGCGCGACAGCGTACGCCGGCCAGGTCTGTGCCGCAATGGGGCTCGCTGTAGCCCTGGCAGAAAATGATCTCGCGCCGGATGGCCGCGGGCACGTAGTGCTGCTTCTGCGCTTCGGTGCCGGAAGCAAGCACGGCCGGCGTACCCGTGCCGCCGCCGCCGATGACGACCTGGGCGGCGCGGTAGAACTCCTCCTCCACCAGAAACTGCGTGATGCGGCTGCCTCCCTGCCCGCCGTAGGCTTTGGGCCAGACGATGGCGTTCCAGCCACGCTCGGCGATCTTGCGGAAGATCGGCGCGGCTTTCGGGCCGAATCCGCGTCCGCGTTTTCCCGTGGTCAGGTCGGCCAGCACCTCTTCGGTGAAGTTGTCCTTGATGAACGCCTGCACTTCATCGCGCAGGGCCTCTTCTTCTTCGCTGAATGTGAAATCCATGGTGTGCTTGATGTTGAATCAGCGGCCGATCTGCGCCTCGATAAGAAACGGCCCGGGTCGTGAGACGGCATGGCGGATGAGTTGGGCCAGTTCCTCACACGTGGTGGCCGCCCTGGCCTCCACGCCCATGCCTTCGGCCAGCTTCACCCAGCTGATGTCCGGCTCCACGATGGAGAGCATGCGCTCGGCACGCTCGCCCCAGCTCGCCGCGCCCACACTCACCAGCTCACCCTTCAATATCTGGTAGCCCCGGTTGGCAAAGATCACCGTGACCACGTTGAGCTTTTCTCGGGCCTGGGTCCACAGCGCCTGGATGGTGTACATCGAGCTGCCGTCGCCCTCCATGTTGATCACGGTGCGCCCGGGGCATGCAATGGCCGCGCCCGTGGCCATGGGCAGGCCACTGCCGATGGAGCCGCCGGTCAGCTGCAGGTAGTCGTGCGCGGGCGTGCCCATGGACACGGGAAAGAACGAGCGCCCGGCGCTGATCGACTCGTCCACGATGATCGCGTTCTCGGGCATGAGCGCCGAGATGGTGCGCAGCACGGCCTCCGCGGTGAGCACGCCTTGTGGCAGGGCCAACTCTTTTTGGGCCTCGAGCAGCGGCACGGCGTCCAGCGCTTTCAGCCGCGCGGCGAGCTCGCGCAGGGTTTCATGCAGGTCGTCGGTCGGGGCCGCCAGTTCGATGAGGTTGGCGCCGGGCTGCATCAGGTAGTCGGGCTTGCCCGGGTAGCCGAACATGGGCGCTGGCACCTTGGCGCCGATGAGGATGACGTGTTTTGCGTCCTTGAAGGCGGCAACGCCCTGGTCCACCGGCGCGGGAGTGCGGGCGATGGCGACACGGCCCGCGCCGCGCTCGATGCGGCCGTTGGCGTACTGAGCGAGCATCGTGGCGCCGGTGCGCTGCACGATCTGGCTGGCCAGGGCCAGCGGGGCGGCGCGCAGCGCGCGTCCCGACAGCACGAGGATGACCTTCTCGCCGGACTGGAGGGCTTTGACGGCGGCGTCGAATTGCGCCGATGAAGGCATCGTGGGCGCGGGCGCCGCGAAGTCGAGCTTGCCGTGCGGTTGGGCCTTCGTCCAGGCGGTGTCCGCCGGCAGGATGAGGGTGGCGATGCGCCCGGGCAGGGTGTTGGCTTCGCGGATGGCCTCGGCCGCGTCTGCCGCAATGTGGTCCGCCGAGGTGGAGGTCTTGACCCATTCGGACATGGTGCGGGCCACGCCCTCGATGTCGCCTGTCAGTGGCGAGTCGGTTTCCTTGTGGCCCTGGCGGTGCTCGCCCACGATGTTGACCAGCGGCACCTGGGCGCGCTTGGCGTTGTGCAGGTTGGCCAGGCCGTTGCCCAGACCCGGGGCCAGGTGCAGCAGTGTGCTGGCCGGCTTGTCGGCCATGCGGGCGTAGCCGTCCGCAGCGCCTGTGACCACGCCCTCGAACAGACCGAGCACGCAGCGCATGCCGGGGATCTTGTCCAGCGCCGCGACAAACTGCATCTCCGATGTCCCGGGGTTGGCGAAGCACACGTCCACCTTGCCCGCCAACAGTGTCTCTACCAGCGTTTCTGCACCGTTGCGGTCCTGCATTGAAGTCTCCTGAATAACCGGCAAAATCCGGCCAATAATTCGTTATGCGAATAGATGATTCGCAATTTATTCACTATCATAACTTTGCGCTCCCGGTGCGTCAACGGGACATGCGCTGCGTTGACAGCTTGGGCGCAGGGTACTATCATTTAATTGTGAATTAAAGATTCGCATTGCAAATTATAGAAATGGAAACGCATGTTGATAACGGATGAAGTGCGGTCCTATATCGGGCTGTCCAGCGAAGCCGACTTCGCCTGCGACGCGGTGGAGGCCGGCGCTGTGCGGCGCTTTGCACAGGCCATCATGGATGAGGATCCCGCCTACCTGGGCGAGACCAACGATGCCAACCGGCGCTTCGGCGGGCCCGTGGCGCCGCCCCTGTTTGCCAACCACATGGTGCGGCGCCCGTTGGGCACGCCCGACCCGGTGCAGAACAACGCGCTCAACCCGCTTTTCGACGGCATCGTCCCGGTGGCCAGCCTGCCCGGCATCAAGCCGCTGTCCCACCTGGCCTCGCTCAATGGCGGGTCCGAATTCGAATTTTTCCGCTACGCCCGCCACGGCGAGCGCGTGAGCCTGAAGCTCAGTTACGCAGACATCACCGAGAAGGAGTCCAGCAAGGGCCCGATGGTGCTGGTCGTGCGCCAGTACGAATTCAGGACCGACGGCGGCGAACTGCTCATGCGCGCGCGCATGACCACCATCCGGAGATAACGCATGGCCGAACAGCTGTACTTCGACGACGTCAGACCAGGCCAGGAACTGCCGCGGCTCACCAAGGGGCCGCTGGGGGAAATCCATCTTTTCCGATGGTCTGCCGCCATGGAGAACTGGCACCGCATCCACTACGACCGGCGCTTTGCGCAGGAACAGGACAAGCTGCCCGACCTGCTGGTTAACGGCTCGCTCAAGCAGCAGTTCATCACGCAGATCGTCAAGGACTGGGCAGGCCGCGATGGCTGGGTCTGGAAGGTTGGCTTCCAGTTTCGAGCGATGAATACCGTGGGTGACACCCTTCACGTCTGGGGCAAGGTCAAGTCGACCGAACGGCTGCAGGACTACGGCCTCGTGGTCGTCGAGCTCGGCATCGTCAACCAGGACGGCAAGGAAAACACGCCCGGCCAAGCCACGGTCGCGCTGCCCTTTCGCGGCGGCCAACCCGTGCCCTATCCCTTCGTGCCGCCGCCCGGCACACAGGCCGCAGCCTGATCCACACACCGAACATCTACGGAGAACACACATGGCATCCATCCCCACCAAGGTACAGATCAACGAAGAAGGCCCGCGCGAGGGCTTTCAGATTGAAAAGGGCAACATCCCGACGGCCCGCAAGATCGAACTTATCGACAGCCTGTCGCAGACCGGCCTGAACCGCATCCAGATCGTTTCCTTCGTCAACCCGAAGGCCGTACCCGGCATGGCCGACGCCGAGGAAGTGGTGGAAGGCTTCAACAAGAAGCCCGGCATCAGTTACGTGGGGCTGTGGCTCAACGACAAGGGCCTCAAGCGTGCCATCGACAGCGGGCGGCTGGAGGTCAAGGGCTCGGTCTCGCTGTCCGCATCGGAGCCGTTCCTGATGCGCAACCAGAATCGCACCCAGGAAGAAAACATCCCGCTGCAGCACAAGACCATGGAAATGTTCAAGGCGAACAACGTGGCCGTCACACGCGGCGCCGTCATGGCGGCTTTCGGCTGCAATTTTGCTGGCGCCATCTCCCCCGACACCGTTCTTGCCACCATCACCACGGCCAAGGAGATCGCTGCGGCCCATGGCTTCAAACTCGAGCAGATGATGCTTGCAGACACCATGGCCTGGGGCACGCCGGCCGCGGTCAAGCGCCTCGTCGGCGCGGTGCAGGACAAACACCCCGAACTCAACATCTGCCTGCACCTGCACGACACGCGCGGCATGGGCATCGCCAATGCCTACGCCGGCCTCGAAATGGGCGTCAATACGTTCGACGCCGCCGTGGCCGGCCTGGGCGGCTGCCCGTTCGCGGGCCACGCGGGCGCGGCGGGCAACGTCTGTACCGAAGACCTGGTTTTCATGTGTGACGAGATGGGAATCGAGACCGGCATCAATCTCGAAGCGCTGATGGAATCTGCCCGGCTTGCCGAGGAAATCGTGGGCCACCCGCTGCCCGGCTCGGTGATGCGCGGCGGCAGCCTGCGCGCCCTGCGCGAACAGGTGGCGGCTGCCAGGGCCGCCTGAGCGAACTCCGAAAAAACAACGAAGCAAAGCGACCAGACACCCGATGGCAAACCACAAGGATTTTCAAGGAAGCGGCCCCCTCAAGGGCCTGCGCGTCGTCGAACTGGGCATGCTCTTCGCAGGCCCGCTCATCGCCACCAACCTGGCGGACATGGGCGCCGAGGTCATCAAGATCGAACACCCCAAGGGCGATGTGGTCCGCGGACTGGGCCGCGGCGACAACAGCCTGTGGTGGAGCGTCGTGGCACGCAACAAGAAGCTCGTGGGCGTGGATGTCAAAAAGCCCGAAGGCGCAGACGTGGTGCGACGGCTGCTCGCTACGGCAGACGTGTTCATCGAGAACTTCCGCCCAGGCCGCGTCAAGGAATGGGGACTGGACTACGACACGCTGCGCGCGGTCAATCCGGGCCTGGTGATGATTCACGTGAGCGGGTACGGCCAGACCGGCCCGTACAGCGAACGCCCCGGCGTCGGCACCCTGGCCGAGGCCTTCAGCGGCTACGCGCATGTGACGGGCGAGGCCGACGGCCCGCCCACCTTGCCTTCGTTTCCGCTGGCCGACGGCGTGGCAGCGCTGACCGGCACCTACGCGGTACTGGCCGCCCTGTGGGCGCGTGACCGCAACGGCGGCATCGGGGACGAGATCGACATCAGCCTGTACGAGCCGCTGCTGAGCATGACGGGTCCGATGCTGATCAACTACACCAAAGGAGGCGTCGTCTCCAACCGCGAAGGCAACCGCGCCCGCTGGTCAACACCGCGCAACACTTACAAGACCAAAGACAATCGCTGGATTGCCGTCTCAAGTGCGGCCGACTCCCCTGCCATGCGCCTCTTCAGGGCGATCGGCCGTGAAGAACTGACCACCGACCCTTCTTGGGCAACCAATCGCGAGCGTCTCAAACGCGTGGACGAATGCGACGGAATGATCGCCGAGTGGATGTTGGCGCACACGCAGGCCGAGGTTATGGAACGCTTGAACCAGTTCGACGTGCTGGCTGCGCCGGTCAACGACATCGAGGGCATCCTCCAGGACCCTCACGTTCTGCAGCGCGGCACGGTGGTCACAGTGGCCGATCCGGTCATCGGTGACACGCAGGTGCAGGAGGTGGTCCCGCGCTTTCGCAATGCGCCGGGCCGCGTGAACTGGCTGGGCAAACACGAGGTCGGCACCGAGACACGCGACTTCCTCATCGAAGCGGGCTATAGCGACGACGAAATCCAGGCGCTGCATCACCGGGGTGTCGTCAAGGCCAGCTGAACCAGGGGGTGAGCGGGAGCGTCCGGCTGTTGAGTACACTCCAGAGGCTTTTTTTCGCTACTCGCAGGGAATCCATGGCCTCCACCGCTTCCAAGAAAGCCACCACACCCCGCGGCGCCAAGACCGCCGTCGACCGGCAATTCGTCACTGCGCTGGCACGCGGCATGGCCGTGCTGCGCTGTTTCGATGCCATCCGACCGCAGTTGGGCACCACGGAAATAGCACAGATGACCAAGCTGCCCCAACCGACGGTCTGGCGGCTTTGCTACACGCTGCAGCAACTGGGATACCTGGTGCAGGCGCCGGACAGCGACAAGCTTCGCATCGAAATGGCGGTGCTGGGCCTCGGTCAGTACGCGCTGGGCTCGGGCGACATCGGCGAGATGGTGTTGCCGGAGATGACGCAGATCGCCAAGCTATCGGGTGCCGCCGTTTCGCTGGGTATCGTGGACCAGGACGACATCCTCATCGTCAAGCGCGCCCAGGGCGATGGCCAACTGTTGATGAATCTGTCCGTGGGCTCCCGGCTGCCGATCGCCACGTCCTCGGCAGGCTGGGCCTACCTGGCGGGTCTGCCCACTGCGGCCAGGGAAGAGGCGCTGCAAAAGCTGAAGTACCAAGTCACGGGCAAATGGACAGCGCTTCGCGCCGCCGTCGAAGCCGCAGCCGCCAACCTGGCGACGAACGGCTTCGTGTTCAATGAAGGGTTCTATCACCCCGACGTCAATGCCGTGGGTTCGCCTGCATTCGACAAATCAGGCAAGCCGCAGTACGTGGTGACGTGCGGTGGCCCCAACCTCAAGGCCAAATTCATGCGCGACGAAATCGGCCCGCGCCTTGCCCGCCTGAGCAGGAAGATTACCGTGGCGCTGGCCGGCCGGGCACTCTGACCGGCTGTCGGCGGCGTCGGCCGCCCGGGGTTTCTTAAAATTCGCTGCGCGAATTTACTATCCGCAAAATTGCACCTCTGTCGGGCTTGCGCAAGAATGCGGCGGGAGACCCACATGACCAGCCTTACCCGATCCATTGCCGGCTTCGTCGCCGGCTTTTCCAGGCAGGACATCCCCGCCGCTTCTCTCACGCTGGCCCGCGAGGCCTTTGTCGACCTGGTGGGTGTGATGCTCGCGGGAAGCAACGAACCGGTGGTGCACATCCTCACAACCACGACCGCGGGCGACATGGCCGGGCCCACGTGCAGCGTGCTGATGAATGCCCGCGTTCGGCGCAGCGCGAAGGCTGCTTCGCTCGTTAACGGGACGGCCGCTCACGCGCTGGACTTCGACGACGTACAGTTCAATGCTCACCCGAGCACCGTTCTGGTTCCCGCCATCCTGGCAGAGGCCGAACGCGGCGGCGCATCGGGCCTGCAGGCCTGCAAGGCCTATGTGCTGGGCTACGAAGTTTGGGGCGAACTGCATGGTCGCGAAAAAAATCCTTATCACGACAAGGGCTGGCATCCCACGGCCGTGATGGGTCCGGTGGCCGCCACCGCAGCCGTCGCCTTTCTTCGCGGCCTGGACCTCGAAGCCACCCGCACCGCGTTGTCACTGGCAGCCAGTTTCACGGGCGGTGTCGTCGCCAACTTCGGCTCGATGACCAAGCCGATGCACGCCGGTCGTGCTGCCGCGGCCGCGATCGATGCCGTCAATCTCGCACAGGCCGGCTTCACGGCCGGCGAAGACGGCATCGGCGCACAGGACGGCCTGCTGGCGGCGCTGTCGACACACGGCCAGGTGAACCGCGACGCAGCCACCGGCCTGGGGCGACGCTGGTTCTCCGTGACCACGCCCCTGGTCTTCAAGAAATACCCTGTGTGTTTCTCTTCGCATCGCCCGATCGACGCGATCCTTGAGCTTGCCGGGGAACACCGCCTGCAGGCGCATGACGTGGCGCAGATTGATGTGGCGGTGCGAGGCACCCAGGCGCGCGTGCTGCGTTTCGCAAACCCGCAGACCGCGCTGGAGGCCAAATTCAGCATGCAATTCACCGCGGCTTGCGCGATGCTGCGCGGCCGCGTCGCGCTGGTGGATCTGGACGACGCCTTCGTCACCAGCGACGCAGTTCAGTCGATGTTCGCCAAGGTCCGTTTCACGCACCTGCCGCCCAACGCGGACGGCTCACCGCCGTTGGCGGACCGCGTCGTCATCACAACGCGCGACGGACGGGTGCTCGACAGCGGTGAACTCGCGCGCGCCCGACCGCACACGCGGCTGAAAGAGAAATTCCTCGACTGCTGCGAGGCAGGCGGCTTCAGGCGTGGCGAGGCTCTGTTCGACAAACTCAGCGCGCTGGACACGCTCGCCGACATGCGGCTGCTGTGCGGCGAAGAGGCCGTCGCGGCCTGAGATTTTTCACACGGAGACGACAGACATGAGCAAAGAAGTAAAAACCGAATGGATCACCGTTGCAGCCGGCGACAGCCAGACCTGTGACGCCTATCTGGCGCTGCCGCCGGCCGGCAGCGGACCCGGCATCGTGTTGTTCCAGGAGATTTTCGGCGTCAACGCGCACATCCAGGGCGTGGCCGAGCAGTACGCACAGGACGGATTCACGGTCCTTGCTCCCGACCTGTTCTGGCGCCAGCAAAAGCGTGTGGAACTTGCCTACGACGGCGAGGACCGCACACGCGCCGTGGCGTTGATGAAGGAATTGAAGCCAGCCCAGTTGCAGGCCGACATCCGCTCCTCGGTGGCTGCATTGCGCGCACGCGCCGAGACGGCCGGCCGCAAAGTCGGTGCGCTGGGCTACTGCCTGGGGGGGCGGCTGGCCTATACGGCCGCCGCCATCACCGACGTCGATGCCGCAGTGGCGTACTACGGCGGCGGCATTCACGACCAGCTCGCGCTCGCACCCAGCCTGCAGTGCCCCATCCAGTTCCACTATGCGGCCAGCGACGAAAGCATTCCCCCGGCGGCCGTGCAGAGCGTGCGCGCCGCGGTCGCCGGCAAGGACGCGGAAGTGTTTGTCTACGAAGGCGCCAACCACGGCTTCAACTGCTGGGACCGCGGCTCGTACCACCCCGCCAGCGCTGCGCTGGCACACGGCCGTGCGCTGGCGTTCCTCGCCTCTCGACTTTTTTGACGGCCGCCACCGCCGCCGCCATGCAAATCACCCACCTGATCGTCGGCGGAGGCTCCGCCGGCTGTGTGCTCGCCAACCGCCTTTCGGCCGACCCCCGCCATAGCGTCATGCTGGTCGAAGCCGGCACCGACTACACGGCCGGCCAGACGCCTGAAGACATCCTGGACACCTACGCGGGCCGTGCGCTCGGCAACCGTTCGTATTTCTGGGACCTGCAGGTCCGGCGCGGCGCGGACGTCCCGCACCTGGATGACGCCCAGCGCAAGCCCTTGCGCTACGAACAGGCGCGCGTGATCGGCGGCGGCTCCAGCATCAACGGCCAGGTCGCTCTGCGCGGCATGCCGCTCGACTTCAATCGCTGGCATGCGCTGGGCGCCACCGGCTGGGACTGGGACGGCGTTTTGCCTTACTTCCGCAAGCTGGAATCGGACCTACATTTCCCCGGCGACATGCATGGCAGCGACGGTCCCATTCCAATCCGCCGCTTCTTCCGCGAAGACTGGGACCGGTTCACCCACGCCGTTGCGCGCGAATGGGAACGCGAGGGCTTCGGCTACATGCCCGACCTGAACGGCATGTGGGACGACGGTTTTGCGCCCATCCCGGTCTCCAACGACGGCAGCAAGCGTGTCTCCACCGCGATGGGCTATCTCACGGATGCCGTGCGCGCGCGGCCCAACCTGCAGATCGTCTCCGGCACGGAAGTGCTGCGGCTGGTGCTACAGGGCACCCGGACCACCGGCGTCGAAGTGCGCGACGCTTCCGGCACGCAACGCGTCATCGACGCCGACAACGTCATTCTGAGCGCCGGCGTGTTCCGTTCGCCGTGGCTGCTGATGGCCTCGGGCATCGGCCCCGGCGCCCACCTGGCCGAACGCGGCGTGGCCGTGGTGCTGGACCGGGCGGGCGTCGGCCGCAACCTGCAGGACCATCCACTGCTGTCGATCTCTTCCTACCTGAGCCGCGAAGCGCGCGCCAACGGCGCTTCGCGCCGCAACTTTGCCTACCTGCGCTACACCTCGGGTATGGCGCCCGGATGGGACAGCGACATGATCATGATGGCCGTGTGCCGCTCGTCCTGGCACGCCATTGGCCAGCGTATAGGCACGCTGTCGGCCAACCTCGCCTACGCGTATTCGCGCGGCAGCGTGTCGCTGGCGCCAGCGGGCGCCGCAGCCGGACCCGACGTTTCCTTCAACTGGCTGGCCGACGCGCGTGACCGCGCCCGCATGATGGACGCCTTCCGCCGCATGGCACGCATTTACGCGACGGCCGGCGTGTCGCAGTTTGCGTCTCACCCGTTTCCCAGCAGCTACTCGGCACGGGTGCGGCTGATCCACCAATTTTGCGGTTGTTGGGAACGGTCCTTGGCCACCCTCAGGCGTCCGTAGGCGCCCGTAAGGCTCCGAGAGTGTCATGAGGGGTGCTTCTAGTTACCGCCTGTCGTTGCGTGCTGATGCGCGCTCAGACGTACCGCCGCGAAGGTCATCCTCCATCCACCTGGTGCCGCCGTCCAAGCATGGAAACGGTAGCAAATGCCGATGTGGGCAGGGCGCCTCTGCCAGTGCGACCTTTGACGGCCCCCCTCAATTGGCATACTATGCCAATGCATCTTAGTGAGGAGATCAGTATGCCTACGCGTAACGTCGTGCTGACCAACTATCAGGCGTCCTTTGTGGAGCGCCTCGTGAGCACGGGCCGCTACCAAAACGCCAGCGAAGTCTTGCGAGAAGGCTTGCGCTTGGTGGAGCAGCGGGAGGCCGAAGATGCCTCACGCTTGGAAGCCCTGCGCAGTGCAGTCAGGGTTGGCATTGATGACTTCGATCAGGGGCGGTACGCCACCTTTGAATCGGGCGCTCAACTCAGGGGTCACTTGAGATCCTTGGCGTCCAAGGCCGTCTCTGGGGCATGACGCCTGTTTGGATGGTTCGGCTCGGTCGACAGGCTGAGCAGGACTACGTTGAAATCCTGCAGTGGACGACCAAGACCTTCGGCGAGGGTCAAGCCAGCACCTACGCAGAAACGATGGCGCTTGCGATCGAGGCTTTGGCGGACGGACCTGATGTTCTGGGCGCTAGAGCGCGCGATGACATCCAGCGAGGCATTCGGACCTTGCACGTCGCGCGGCAGGGACGTGCGGGGCGCCATTTTGTGGTGTTTCGCGCGTCCGGGTCAGACATCGATGTCCTGAGGCTGCTTCACGACAGCATGGATCTGCCACGACATTTGCCTGCGGCCAATGAACACTCGCCCTGACGCACACTCGACAACGGCGTGCGCGCGGCTGTTTCGGGCAGCGTGACCGACGCGTAGTCGTGCAAGGTCTAGCAGGGTCGTACTTGCACGGAACTGAACCCGGGTCCGTAGCCGCCACCATCCATCAGGGGACTGAGATTTCTCAGTCCCCTTTTTTCGTCCAAAACAAATTGGCTTGACCCACGATTTCAGGCGCCAGTTCCAGAACCGCCTGAAATTGGCTGGGGTACACCTTCCCACTGAGGTGCTGCAGGAAGCCGGTCCCCTGCAGCCTGTCCATCACCGGCCCTTTGACATCGCTCAGGTGTAGGCACAAGCCGGCGTCACGC
>JAURHQ010000459.1 GCA_030833185.1 Gammaproteobacteria bacterium
GTCGCATCCGCATTCGCCCGCGCGCGAGTGACAGCGATCGCGCTTCATGGTTCGATTTAAAAACCGCTACGTCGTCGTCGACGTCGACGTCGAACGCGGGTGGAGCGAACGGTCGACGGTAGGGAAAGCGACGCGCGACGCGCTGGGGCGCGCGTTGCATGAAAACTTTGGGGACGTTCTCGGGGGCGTGGCGAACGCGAGCGTGAGCGTGAAGCACGCGCACGCGGAGTCAGGCGTGGTTTTAGTGCGGTGCTCGACGTCGAGCGCGCGCGTGGTGCGCGCGGCGATTGGGTTGATGCGAGGAGACGTCGCGAGCGCGCGAGGGGCGAGCGGGACGCTGAAGCGAGCCAAGGAGGCGTGCGCGCGGCGCGCGAGGGCGCGCTCGCGCTGCTGGAGCGGCTGTCGGGCTCGCTGCTGGGCGGCGGCGGCGGCCGCACGGGCCGCGGCCTGCGCGGGCGTCGGGGCGGCGGCCGCCGGCGAGGACTGCAGGGCGATGAGCTCGGCGAGGCGGTGCTCGGCCTCGGCGATGCGCTGGGCGAGGCGCGGCGGGTTGCTCGGGACCTGCGTCAGGTCGCGGCCGGTCGCGACGTCGAAGAAACGCACCTCGCCCAACCAGTTGCCCGTCACGAAGACCTTGCCGTCGGCCAAAGCCACCAGCTTCGAGACCACGTCGGCCTGCCGGGTCCCCTGGGCGT
>JAURHQ010000460.1 GCA_030833185.1 Gammaproteobacteria bacterium
CCCGTTCAGCTTCCAGCCCTGCCCGATAGCGACAATGTCCTCCATGCGAAGCCCGTATTCCTCGCTGGTCAGCTGCTCGATTATCGCGCCTATGCCAGCCGCGTCCACGCCTATACCTTGGCTATCTGGCAGCAAATCCCCATCGCGCACCCGCGCCACTATCTCGCAAACCATCGCCACATCGTCGCCAGGCGTGTCCACAATCAGCAGGCTTTGCTGCTGCGCGAACTGCTCCAAGCGGTCGGCCACATCCTTGCGGCGCTGCAAAACAATGCGGTGAGCGAATGCCTGCGACCAGTAGAGCCACTTCCCGCTGTCCTTATCCCGCCCCGCTACGGTAACGCCCAGCAAGTCATCCAGCCCGCCCCCGTCAATGCCAATAACGGCCACCTCCGAGCGGAAAATCAACTGGTCAAGCGTCAGCCCATCTGGCGCTGCGCAGCGCTCCCAGAACTCAGCGCCTGCCCAGCTGTCTGTTTGCAGGCCAACGCCAATCTCCACATTCAGGTGCTTGGCAGCAAAGCCGCGCATCGAGGCTTCGCCATCGTTTAGCGCCTTCTCATACTCCCGCTTTAGGTAGTCCAAATCGACACTCGCCCCGATATTTGGGTTCGTGATGTGCCAATTCTCAGGCTTGCGCCATGCCTCATTTTTAAGCATGGGTTGCGGGAATTCGTAGAGTAAAGGCATGAAT
>JAURHQ010000461.1 GCA_030833185.1 Gammaproteobacteria bacterium
TTTCAAATGCGCAAGCCGATGTCATGGTGGTTGCGGCTTATGGCTTGATCTTGCCGCAGTGGGTCCTTGATGCGCCTCGCTATGGCTGTCTGAATATTCACGCCTCACTGCTGCCCAGATGGCGAGGTGCTGCGCCCATTCACCGCGCCATTGAAGCCGGCGATGCTCAAACCGGTGTGACCATCATGCAAATGGATGCGGGACTGGACACGGGTGACATGTTGCTTGAAGAAAGTTGCCCTATCAGCCCCCAAGACACCACGGCCAGTTTGCATGACACCTTGGCCGAGATGGGTGCGCGAATGATTGTGAAGGCGCTCTCGCAAGTGGGCCACTTCAAACCTGTGAAGCAGCCGCTTGAGGGCGTGACTTACGCGCACAAAATTGAAAAAGCAGAAGCCGCAATCGATTGGAAACAATCGGCGCAAGTGTTGGCTCGACGCGTGCGTGCATTTGATCCATTTCCAGGCATGACATTGCAATGGGGCGATGAAGTGATCAAGGTTTGGCAAGCGCATGCTGAGCCCTTGCTGCTTGAAACTTCTCATCACAAAGTGCCTGGTACTTTACTCAGCGTGCAAGAAGAAGGCCTGAGAGTAGCTTGCGGTGAAGGCGTTTTATGCCTCACGCAATTGCAAAAGGCGGGCGGCAAACGCCAATCAGCAACAGACGTTGTGCGCAGCTTCAAAGCGC
>JAURHQ010000462.1 GCA_030833185.1 Gammaproteobacteria bacterium
TGGCCAGCGTCGCTCCCGCGATGGCGACCCCGTCCTTGCGCCACTGGTAGGTGAACGGACCGGTCCCGGAAACGGCGACCGACAGGACCTTGGGCAAGCCCGTGGCGATGGACGTCGTCGTCAGCGCGCCCAAAGGCTGGGTGGTGAACACGAAGGGCGAGAGCACCGACAAGGCGGCGCCTGCACTGGTGACCGTGTTCGCCGGACCCGTCACCTTCACCGAGTAGAGGCCGGCCTGGGCGGCGGAAGCAGCCGCGAGGTCATAGGTCGCCGAGGTCGCCCCGGCGATGGCCACGCCGTTCCTCATCCGTTGATAAGTGAACGGACCCGTGCCACCCGCCGTCACCGAGAAGCTGGTCGGCTGGCCCGCCACCACGTTCCGCGCCACCGGGGGCGTCGTCACCGCCGCAGGCAGGCAGGTGGTGATCGTCGTCGCCGCGCTCGTCGCCGTGCCCACCGCGTTCGTGATGACCACGTCGTAGGTGCTCGCGCCCTCGACGGTCCCCGCCAAA
This sequence comes from Gammaproteobacteria bacterium, assembly GCA_030833185.1. Taxonomy (GTDB): domain Bacteria; phylum Pseudomonadota; class Gammaproteobacteria. The sequence goes on from JAURHQ010000462.1 coordinate 513, forward strand.
GCCACATAAGAAGGACCGATGGCGCCCGCGATCGGCGCGCCGTTCTTGCGCCACTGGTAGGTCGGCGCCGGCGTGCCCGTCGCCACCACCGACAAGACCTTCGAGGTCCCCGCCAGCAGGCCCACCGGCGCCGTCGGCAGGTCCGTCGTGAAGCCCAGGACCGACAAGGTCGCCCCCGT
>JAURHQ010000463.1 GCA_030833185.1 Gammaproteobacteria bacterium
AAGCAACTCTGCCTTCAACTCAGCAGGCATCTTATAATTATTATTAACCTTAAGATGCTGCTCCATAAACTCTACATAACGATTAACCGTTTCAGGCCAATACTCCCTACGATTCTCAGACTCTAGCCAGCGAGCATAACGACTCGTAGCAATAAAAGTCTGATAATCAGTTGGCAAACTCATCATATCTAACCTTTCCATAAACTCTTTAAAATTATAACTAGTAGGGCTGGAGGGAATCGAACCCTCACACCCAAGGGTACCGGATTTTAAGTCCGTTGCGTCTACCAATTCCGCCACAGCCCCATTAGTATCAGCGACTCTTACTTGTCATACGAAGCATACGAGCACCATACGACACCATCTGAGCCTTACCATTATTAATAAACCAATACCCATTACACCAATTAGGATACGCAGTCGTACCCTGCAAATACTCCGTCTGAGGAATATTAAAGAACCCACCCAACTCTCCAATAACATACTCACCACAAGGCGACCAACCCATAGCACAATGATGCGTATGAGCAGTAAGGGTATGACACTTCTGAACATCAGAGATAGCCAACGGATTATTAAGAGGATTCTTAGAATACGTCGTAGGATGAGCAATAAAATACTTCTGCTTATTACTCGTCAAATAACAATGATCAAGATTAGAAAACACCAACTTCGAACCAGACTTATCAA
>JAURHQ010000464.1 GCA_030833185.1 Gammaproteobacteria bacterium
CATCCGCTGCGCTGCGCACCACCGCTGCAACGCTGATGAAGCTCGCGAATGATGTGCGCTGGCTCGCCTCTGGCCCACGTGCCGGTCTCGGCGAACTGCGCATCCCTGAAAACGAGCCAGGCTCTTCGATCATGCCGGGGAAGGTGAACCCAACCCAGGCCGAGGCGCTCACCATGGTCTGCGTGCAGGTCTACGGACTCGATGCGGCGATCGCCTTCGCCGCAAGCCAGGGGAACTTCCAGCTCAACGTCTTCAAGCCGCTGATTGCGCTCGACCTGCTGACGCAGATCCGTCTGCTGGGCGACGCGGCGCGCTCGTTCGCTGATCACTGCCTCGCCGGCACCGAGCCAGATGCGGCGCGCATCACCGAACTGCTCAACGATTCGCTGATGCTGGTGACGGCGCTCACGCCGGTGATTGGCTACGACAAGGCGGCGGAGATCGCCAAGCGCGCTCACGCCAGCGGCGGCACGCTGCGCGCAACCGCCATTGAACTCGGCTACATCAGCGCTGAGCAGTTCGATGCGATCGTTCGCCCTGACCAGATGACGGGGCCAACCCGGTGAGCGGGCGTATGAAGATTGGCGTCTTGACCGGCGGCGGCGACTGCCCGGGTCTCAATCCTGCAATTCGCGCCGTTGTGCACCGCGCGACGGCTGGCGGCCATGAGGTCGTGGGCATCCTCGAC
>JAURHQ010000465.1 GCA_030833185.1 Gammaproteobacteria bacterium
TACCGATCTCCGCCAGGCCGTCGCGCGGGTCGAGGAGGCCTCCGCCGTGCTGGATGAAGTCGAGGGCGCCTCCTTGCCGCAGGTGGACGCCACCGCCGTCTCCCAGCAGATCAAGATCAGCGAAGGAGGTTTCAATCCCAACCTCGCGCTGAACGGACGCGTGCGCACGAACCAGCGCGCCGCGCTCTCCACCGCCTTCGAACTTGATTTCTGGGGTCGGCTCCGTCGCGCCGAGGAAGGCGCGCGGGCCCGTCTCCTCCAGGCCGAGGAAGGCCGCCGCGTGGTCGGCCTGGCCGTCGGCGCCACGGTCGTCCGCGCCTACGCGCAGCTCCGCGCCGCCGAAGCGCGCGTCGCCGCCGCCTCCGAGGTCCTCGCCGCGCGCGAAGCCGAAGCCGCGCTGGTGGCCCGTCGCGTGCGCGTCGGCGCCGCCGGCCCGGCCGAGGTCGCCGCGGCCGAAGTCTTCCGGGCCGAAGCCGTCGCCCGTCGTGCGTCGGCGCGGCGCGCCCGCGCGCAGGCCGAGCATCTGCTCGGCGCGCTGACCGGTCAGCCCGCCCTCGTCATCGCGCCGCGTGCCGGAGACGCCTTGCGCGTGCCCGCCCCCGTGGCGGCCGGCTTGCCGTCGGACCTGCTGCGTCGTCGTCCGGACGTGCTCGCCGCGGAGCAGGCGCTCGTCGCCGCCAACGCC
>JAURHQ010000466.1 GCA_030833185.1 Gammaproteobacteria bacterium
GGAGGAAGGCTCGACGCCTGCCTCGTCCGCGTCGCGCCGTCTCCACGTGCTCGCGTACAGGCGCACGCCATCGCAGAGGCGTGTGAACGAGGAGGGACGAGGGCCCGGGTCGTCGTCGTTGCCGGTGGTGTGCCGAGCGAGGCGTTCTTGCTCGTACTCTGGAGGGTTCGCGAGGGGGCGCGGGAGGATGATGTCCCGGAGCGTGTATGGAAGGTCGTTCGTCGGTGGTGTCGGTGGTGTCGGTGTCGGTGTCGGTGTTGGTCGCGGTAGTCGCGATGGCGCTGGCGCCTACGTCGAGCCCCCTGAGGAGGAGGAGGAGGACGACGACGGCAAGCTCCCGCCGTCGCCGCCGTCGCCGGCGCTGCGCTTGCGCTGGGTGATCTGCTGCCGCTGCGCGACGGCGCGCGCGGCGCGCTGCTGGGCCCGCTTTGGGCCGGCATGCTCGGCAGCGCGCCGCTGCCTCCGCCTGCGCACGGCCGGTCGCCCTCGGCGGGCGCGCTCGCGGAGCTGCTGGGCGTGCCCCCCGGCTCGCTGCCGCCGCACACGGTGAACGTGAGCTCCGCCGGCGGCGCGCCCTGGGCGCTGCTGCCCGCGGGCGCGCTGCGGCGCGGCTACGCGTACCGCGCCACGGTGGCGCTTTCGCTGAGCGCCCGCTGGAGCTACGACCGCACCGCGCCGCTGTGGG
>JAURHQ010000467.1 GCA_030833185.1 Gammaproteobacteria bacterium
CTTCAATGCCAACTTGTCTTTTGCGCAAGAAGCGTCAACAGATGCTGATGGTGAAGCTGCGGAGCCGCCACAGGCGGCGAGGAACATCGCCATCGCCATGACCACGACCGCCATACGTGTGGTCTGGCCGATTGCGATGCGTGAGCGCGTTGTGCTCATATCCATACCTCCTGTACAGCCGCTATTGGCGACGATCTGACACAGCGTCAGTGCGACGGCGGGGCGGTGATCGGCGCGCGGCGCGCCGTCGACGTTGTGTCCCCACGAGCGGAAGGATAGCAGGGGGTGCTCGCTAGGAACTGGGCTATGCGCGAGTAATGACCACCAGAGTTCGGCGAACCGCACCATAACGATCGGCGGCACTGCCACGGTTGATCGCCAAGGCGAGTCGCCCAGTGGAATCGATGTAGCAGAGTGGCTCATGTTCGGGCACATCCCCGAAGCGGTTAGCCCAGACGGTCGTCACTGTTTGGTCGCCAACCTTGATCTTGAGTGGCTCCCCGGTGGTTAGAGGGCCAATAGACGATTCAATCGCCTCGCGGTCGCCTGTCAGTACCAAGGTTCCGAAGCCATCCACGATGCGAACTGAGGTGTGCAGCACCCCGTCGCCGATCTCAATCGGCAGCTTGGTCGCAGGAACCAGATCATCTGGGGCAATCGGGGTGCCGAGGTCGCCGAAGGG
>JAURHQ010000468.1 GCA_030833185.1 Gammaproteobacteria bacterium
GAGATCGTTGGTGCCAATCGTGATGTATCCGATCATGCTGCGTGCTCCTGTGAAGTGGGTCGATGCGGGCCTGCCCGCACACGTTGCAGTGTAGGTGCCCGGGTACGGCGCGCCGCGCTCCAGCGCGCGCCGGACGTCGGTGTGCCGAGGAATCGGAACGCTGGTGAGGCGAGCGCGGCCGGCCGCGGCCAGACCGGCCTGCGGCTGCCATACTCTTGCGGATTCGGAGCACGCCGCTCCTGCATTGACGCCTCGAAGGAGAGCCCGGCCATGACCGCCCGCGACCCATCCCCGACCCTCGACGCCGTGATCATCGGTGCCGGCTTCGCAGGCCTGTACCAGCTGCACCGGCTGCGCGACGGCCTCGGCCTGAAGGCCCGTGTCCTGGAGACGGCCGATGGCGTCGGCGGCACCTGGTACTGGAACCGCTATCCGGGCGCACGCTGCGACTCCGAGAGCCACTCCTACATGTACTACTTCTCGAAGGCACTGGTCGAGGAGTGGGAGTGGTCCGAGCGCTATCCCGGCCAGGCCGAGATCATGCGCTACCTGAATCACGTGACCGACCGGCTCGACCTGCGGCGCGACATCCAGTTCGGCGCGCGCGTCACCAGCGCCCGCTACGACGACGCGACCAACCGCTGGCACGTGCGCACTGACGCCGGCGAAGAGTTCATCACGC
>JAURHQ010000046.1 GCA_030833185.1 Gammaproteobacteria bacterium
GGCACTTTCGCCGCCGAAGACGAACTTGCCGCGCTCGCCGGCGCGGTCAAGGCCAGCGGTCACGGGCTGGTCGAAATGGTGAACGCAGGCATCGTGGGCGAGGATCTGGAAGGCCTCGACCGCGAAATGCAGCTGATGCGCAACGTGGCGGCCCGCTCCGGTTCGGCGGTGATGTTTCTGCTGCTACAACACAATCTCGACCCGGCCCAGTGGCAACGTCAGCTCGCGGTGTGCGAAGCCGCCGCGCGCGACGGTCACCGCCTGATTCCGCAGGTTTCCGGGCGCCCCATCTCCATCCTGTTCAGTTTTGAGGGCGAGCATCCCTGGCGCTTCATGCCGAGCTATCAGCCGCTGCGCGACCTGCCCTTTGCCGAGCGCTACGCCGCGCTGGCCAACCCCGAAGTGCGCGCGCGCCTGCTGGCCGATGTGGACCCTAACGACACCGGCTTTTCACTGATGTACAAAAATCCGGTGCTGTGGGAACACACCTACGCCGCCGGTTCGCCGATCGACTACACCCCGCCGCGGGAAAATTCGGTGGCTGAAATTGCACGGCGCACCGGGCGCACGCCGCAGGCGGTGGCCTATGACCTGCTGTTGCAGAACAACGGCCGCGCCATCCTCACCCACTTCGGCGTGAACTACGCCGAAGGCAACGCCAACGCCCTGCACGCCATGCTGCGCCATCCGCTCTCCGCGCTGGGCTTGAGCGACGCCGGCGCCCACGTGCGCTTCATCGCCGACGCCGGCATGCACAGCTACATGCTTACGCGCTGGGTGCGCGATACCGACCCGCAGAGCGCACACCACTTGCCGCTGGAATATGTGGTCCACAAGCTGAGCGGGGCCAACGCCGACCTGTTCGGTTTTCGCGACCGCGGGCGCCTGCTCCCCGGCCTGCGCGCCGACCTCAACCTCATCGATCTAAACCGCCTCGCGACCGCCGCACCCGCCATGGTCTACGACCTGCCCGCCGGCATGCCGCGCCTGACCGAACAGGTCAGCGGCTATGTCGGCACCTGCGTGCGCGGGCAATTTGTCACACGCGCGGGGCAGGATACCGGCGCGCGCCCTGGCCGCATCCTGCGCGGTGGGGCAACCTGAGGAGCCTACTCAAAAAACTCGGGCCTACGGATTGTAAAAGTGCGCGCGCAGCATTAGCGTGCGGACGAGTTTGTTGTGCCCGCGACGACCACGCTCAGGCCGCTCAGGATTTATCCAAGGATTTGACCGACCATGCTTTCCCCTCGCGACCGCTATCTAGCGCTGCTCAGTCTGGCGGCCAACGCCCGCCAGCAACTGCTAAGCCCGGTGCCAGACCCGGGCGTCAGCAGCGGCTTCAGTTACCCGGAAGCGTCTGGCCTCAACCTCAGCCCGGCAGAACTCGAAGCAGACCTGGAACAACTCTGCGAGCTGGGTTATCTGGAGCGGCAGTTCGCCGAGCGCGGGTACTACTGTCCCGACTGCCATCACCACGCCCTGATGTTTCGCGAAACCTGTCCGGCTTGCGCAAGCAGCAACGTGGAAATTGGCGACCTGCTGCATCACTTCCGCTGCGGCCATACCGCGCCGGAAAGCGAGTTTCAGGACGGCGTGCGCTACACCTGCCGCAAGTGCGGCCACCAGTTGCGGCATATCGGCGTGGACTACGAGCGCCCGGCCAGCAGCTATCTGTGTCGGGCCTGCAACTACGTCAGCAGCGAACCAGACACCCGCTGCCTCTGCCTGAAGTGCGGTAAGCAGCACCCGGCCGATCGCGCCGAACTGCGCACCGTCTACGCCTACCGGCTGAACGCCCGCGGCGGGCTGGCCGTCAATCGGGGCGAACTGGGCGATGCGCGCGGCGCGGGCAGTCTGGTCGATACCGAATTCGGCCTGTATTCGTTTTCCTACTTTGATGAACGCCTGACGCAGGAAGTCGCGGCGAGCAAACGCTACAAACGCCCGCTCAGCCTGATGCTGGTCGCGTTTCGCGAAAGCGATTTTCCTGCCGGCTCAAACGCCGCCAACGACGCGATGCGTCGTCTGGTGGCCGGCGCCAAAGATTCCCTGCGCGACTGCGACTGTGCGGCGCTCTTTCGCGAAGACTGTCTGGCCGCCCTGCTGGTAGATACCGACGGCGCCGGTGCACCCTTTGCCTTCAAGCGGCTTCAGGAGACGGTCGACCGCCTCGCCGGCGAAGGCGGCGAACCGCTGCCGCTCGACTGCGGCCTGGTGACCTTGAACGACAGCCACGCCACCGCCCGGGCCCTGTTTGACGAGGCACGCGCCAGCCTGAGCGACGCCCAGACACAGGTCGCCGCCGAGCCCGAGCCCGCGCCCACCGCCAACCCGTCGGCTGAATGAGGCGGGCGTGGACTCCCTGACGCTCGCCTTCAACGGGTTCATCGAGTACCTGACAGAGGTCAGCGACTGGGCGCTCAGCCTGCACATCGACCAGTTCGTGCGGGTGTTCTGGGCCTTCCTGTTTCTGGAAACCCCGCGCTACTTTTTCACCAATCTGGCCGTGCTGTACTGGTGGATGCACGAAACGCCGGTGGTGGAGCCCGCCGAATTTGGGCCGGAAACGCCGCTGGTGTCGGTGATCGTGCCGGCGCTCAACGAAGCCGAGACCATTGGCGAGGTGGTTCGCTCGCTACGCGAGCAGACCTGGCCGAATCTCGAAATCATCCTCATCGACGACGGCTCTACCGACGGCACCGGCGAGAAAATGCAGGCGCTGGCGCAGCGCTATCACCTGCGGGTACATCGCATGAGCCGGCGACAGGGCAAGTCGGCGGCGATCAACGCCGGGCTGGAACTGGCCCGCGGCGAGTTCGTGGTGCTGATGGATTCCGATTCCACGCTCGAACGCAGCACCGTGTGGCAGATGGTGCGTCATTTTGAAGACCCGCAGGTTGGCGCCGTCAGCGGCAACCTCACGGTGCGTAACTACAACACCTCGCTGCTCACTCGGCTGCAGGCCATCGAATACCTGCTCAGCCTGTCGCTGGACCGGCGGTTCAAGGCCGAAGTGGGCATCCTGTCGATCGTCCCCGGCGCCATCGGCGCCTACCGGCGGGAACTGCTGGGCAGCGTGGGCGGCCTTGAGCCGGGACCGGGCTGCGACTCGGATGCGACCATCCGGATTCGCAAGCTGGGCTACCAGATCGCGTTTGCGCAAGACGGCATCTGCCGCACCACCGCCCCGACCAGCGTGCCCAAGCTGATTCGCCAGCGCCTGCGCTGGGACCGCAATCTGGTGCGTAACCGCGCGCGTAAACATCGCGACATCTTCAACCCGACCTTCGCCAATTTCAGCCCCAGCAGTTTTGTGTCGTTTCTGGACACCTTTCTGTTTCTGGCGATATTGCCGGCCATGTGGCTGGTCTACACCGTCGACATGCTGCTGAACTTCAAAGGCGATTACGACTTCATCCTGGTGACGATGCTGGTGCTGCACTACATCAGCATGAGCCTGCGCACCCTGATTGGTCTGGTGGTATGCGACTTCGAGTACCGGCGTCTGCCTTTGCTGCTCAGCCTGCCGATCTATCCGCTGTACCGGATCCTGCTGAAGCTGATCCGGCTGACCGCGCTGACGCAGGAAATTTTCTTTCGCACCTCCTACCGCGATCCCTTTGCGCCGGCGCAAGTCCAGGCGCAGATGGAGGTGTACTAATGACCCTTCGCGCGGCTTGGCGAGCGGCGTGCGTGCTGGCGCTGGCCGGCTTGCTCGGCGCATGCGCCAGCACGCCCTTACCGCCTTTGCTGGCCTTCCCCGACCGCGAGCCCTTTGAGCAGGCCCTGCTGGCCTACGCGCAGGGGCAAACCGACAGCGCCACCCAGACCTTGCAGCAGACCGACGGCGCCACGGCGGGCGACGCGCGTGCGCAGGACCTGCTGGCGGCCGTACGGGCCGAAAGCGAACACCGCCGCTTGCCGCCGCTGGGCGAACTTGCGGCCGACACGGGTCCGGCCCCAACGACGCCGGCGGCGGTGCTGGCCACCGTCAAGGCGCGGAACCTCGATTTGCGCGCGGCGGTGTACCGCGTCATCGAAGCCCGCGCCCGGCTGCGGGAGGCCAAGGTGTCCATGAGCCCCGAACTCTCACTCATGACCCGCTTCTATCCGCTCGGCATTCTGGCCGGGCTGACCCAGTCGGTGTACGGCGGTCTGGTCGAGCGCAAGGCGATGATTTCCGACGCCGAGTCCGAACTCCTCGCCGCGCTTGCCAACTACGCGACCACCCGCCGCGCCGTGCTGGCCGATGCGCTTGAGCAGTACCACCGTCTGCAGGCCGGTGAGGCGCAGGCCGGCGCGCTGGCGGAGGAACTCGCGGCCGCCGATAACTTCCGCGTGCAGATGAAGACCCTGGCGCTGGGGGGCAATGTGCTGAGAACCCGGGTGTTTGAAGCGCAGGCTGAAATTGCCAGTGCCCAATCCAGCGCCGAAGCCGTCACCCAGCAGGTGATGCTGGCGCGGAGCCGGCTGAACGCCCTGATGCAGCGCCCCGTCGAGGCCGCCCTGCCGCTGGCGGCGCAAGCACCGGTGGTGATGGTGCCCGAGGATCCCCAGGCCGCGGCGCGTCAGGGCCGTCAGGAACTGGCCAGTGCGCGGGCGGCAGTCCTGAAGGCGACGGCGGTGCGAGCGCGCACGGACACCCTCACCCCGGATATCAGCCTGCGCACGGCATGGGGTCAATCCGACGGCAAGAACGAACGCTCCATTGACCGGGGCTTCACCATCAGCGCGTTGTTCAAGGTGCCGGTGCTGGTGGTGCCGCTGCGGCGGGCCCGCCTCGACCGGGCCGAAGCGCTGGTGGCGCAAGCCGCGCTGGCCGAAGAGGACGCCTTTCAGCAGATTGCGCTAGACGTCATCGACGCCCAGGGCGGGCTGGCCAGCGCCCGCAAGGCCGCCGAGGCCAGCGAGCGCCGTGCGTTGGTGGCCGAAGACCAGCTGAAAGTTCGCGGCTTGCGCACCGACGCGCTGGTCGAGGAGCTGGAACCGGACGAACTGCTGGTACGCGAAGCGCGGGACCAGTTACGCGCCCTGCGCAGCCGGCGTGAGGCGCTGATTGCGCACTACGCGGTGGAGCGGGCCAATCTGCAGCTCGCACTGGCCAGCGCGGTGGATCCCGGCGCCATTCCGTTCGAGACCCGCGCCCCGCTTGCCCGGCTCAGTTCGGCGGGCGGCGCCGGGCGCGCGCTGTGGGTCTGGCGCAGCAGTTTCATCGGCCAGCCCGATGCCGTTCGCGAACTGCTGGACTGGGCCAGCGCCAGCGGCCTCGATCATCTGTTCGTGGCGCTGAAGCCGTCCCAGCTCACCACCGAGCGCGCGGCGCTGGCGGCATTCATCGAACAAGCGCACGCCCGCGGCGTAAAAATCCACGCGCTGGCCGGCGACCCGGCCTGGGTGCGGCCGGGCAAACAGGACAACGCGCTGCGTCATCTAGAGACCGTGCTGGCCTTCAATCGCGACGCGTCGGATACCGGACGACTCGACGCGCTGCATCTCGACATCGAGCCTCAGGCACTGCGTGACTGGGATGACAGCGATGCGCAGGAAGATCTGCTAGAGGGCTTGGTCGCGGTGGTGCAAAAACTGGCCAAGGCCGCCGACGGACAAATTCCGCTGTATGCCGACCTGCCGGTCTGGCTGGCCAAGCGCGACGGCGTGGAGCCGCCGGTATTACCCAAGCTGGCCCGCGCGCTGAGCGGCGTGGTGTTCATGGCCTACGGCGCCGATCGCGAGCGACTGGACGCCCAGTTGCGTAAAGCCGGGCAGCAAATCGCCGCCACCGGGCGCCCCTGGTGGATCGGCGTCAGCGCGGCCGCCAGCGACCGCTGCCCGGACGAAACGCCGGAACAATTCGAGAATGCACTCCGCAAATTGACGACCGACCTCAGCGAAACCGGGCCGGTACTGGGCGTGGCCATCCACGATCTGGACCGCTACCGGGCGCTGATTCTGGACAAGGCGCCAGGCACCGCCGCCTGCCGGTCGTCTGCCGACTCCGCCAACAGCCGCGACAACGCGCCCTAGGACTAATCGATGGCTATTCGCTTTAATCGTCTGCCAGACCAGAACACGCCCATCGCGCCGGTCGCGGCAGCGCCCAAGCCGGCGCCCCGGGGCCCACAGGTCAGAGCCGCCAGCCTGGCCCTGATTGCACTGGCGCTGCTGGTGGGGCTGGGGATGTGGTACTGGAACAGCACCATGATCAGCAGCACCGCGCGGGTGCGCGCACTGGAACTGCGGGTCGCCCCCGCGCAGGCCTCCCGCATCACCAAACTGCTGGTCAGCGAAGGCGACACGGTCCGCGCGGGTCAGCCGCTGGTTGAACTGTCCAGCGACGAACTGGAGCAGGCGATCGCCATGGCCGAAGCCCGACTGGACGCCCGGCGTGCCGTGCTGGCCCAACTGGAAGCGGCGAGCAGCGCCCAGTCCCGGCCAGACCCCGCCCAGCAATCGCAGGCGGCCGCCAACGTGGCGCGCGCCGAACAGAATCGCCTGATGGCGAGCGCTGAGGCCGAGGAAGCGAAAACCACCAGCGCGATGCGCGATGCCCGTCTGCAGGAGCTTAAACGCCTGCTGGCACTGGGCGCCGTCACGCGAGCGGAATACGAAAAGGCTGCGCAGGAAGCGGCGGTTTGGCGGGGCCGGCTGCGCACCGCACAGCTCTCAGCGCGGGCGGCAGCGCGCTCGGCCGAACTGTCGCAGGCCGCCGCGCAGGGCGCGGACGGCGGCCCCAGCGGGCCCTCGAGTGCGCTGGTTAACCTGCGAACCGATGCCAAACTGGCTGAAGTCGAACTGGCGACCCTCCGGGGCAACCGTGCAGGTCTGACGTTGAGTGTGCCGATCGACGGCGTGGTCACGGCCATTCATCGTCGGGCCGGTGAAGTCGCCAAACTGGGCGAAGTCATCCTGACCGTGACCAATCCCCGCCAGCTTTGGCTGGAAGGTTTTCTGGAAACCGCCGACCTGCCCGACGTGCTGGACGGTCAGCGGGTGGTCATTAAATTGCCGGCTAACGCGGGCGGCGGAGAACGGACCGGCCGGCTCTCGCTGACCTGGAACGAGCCCGTGAACGAATACGACACGGTGCCGGTAGGACGCCGCGAGGCGCGCAATCCGCAGCAGTTACCGACCACCTACCGCCCGTTTCGGGTGACGCTGGATGTGGACGGACAGCCGGTGACCGACGGCCTTCAGGCCGGGCAAACGGTGAGAATCAATTTGGAGCGTGCGCCCTGAGGCGGGCGCACGCTTGAAACCGCCAACCAGCGCTTAGCCGCGGCGGCGAATCGCAACCCCGGTCAGCAAGGCACTGCCCAGCAACACCAGACCACCCGGTACCGGTACCGGCGTCAGCGTGCGTTGCAAATCAAACTCCAGCTTGAACACCGAGGCCTGCGACTTATAGAAGAAGATGTTGTTCATGCCTTCGTTGAGGTCGTCGATGAAGAAATTCACCGCCGAACCGCTGCCCGCCAGCATGGTCGCCAGACTCACCCCGAAAGCGTCGTTACCGAGCAGCGAGGTCGAGTTGGTGGCGGTCGCCGCCACCGCGTTCGGGAACCCGTTCAGATAGAGGCCGGGAATGCGCAGGGGCGTAGCGCTGCCCTTGCCCACCACCACCGCGAGATTGTTGTAATCGAACTCGCCGAGCGCCGAGTCACCGTCTTCCATGCGAGCGGTAATGCGCGCCGCGACCACCTTCCAGCCGCCGGCGTCGCCGATCGCGGGGAAGAGTCCGCTGGGGTTATCAACGGTGAACGTACCGACCGCATCGATGGTGCCCGGGTCGGTCGTCGTCAGGCGCCACGGGTCCCAGCCGGTGTTGGCGCTATTACGCACGAAATTAAAACTTGAGTCATAGGCGAAACTGGACGAACTAAGGGTCCAGTTCGTCGCCTCCGGGCCGACCGTTGGGCCGGCCGCGCTGGCGGTCAGCGTCAGGCTCAGCAGGCCCGCCGCCGCCACGCTCGTCATCCACGAGCTGGACTTGGTCACTCGCTCAAACATCATGTTTGCTTTCCTTTGGTGCCGAGCATGCCCCAACCACCCTTGGTTGCGCGCATCTGGGTCTTCCTGCGGCGGAGGGTGGCCGCTTGCGGGATGCGATGCAAGCCCCGGCGACTATGTGCACGGTAGTTTTGCGGCACAGTTCTCAACATTCGCGGCCAAACCGGCGCGGCATCGGCATTTGATGGCCGGCCACACGGTGACGAACAGGCTTTGCGGCGCCTACACTCCGGTTTGAGTTCCTCCGTAGCAGTGCAACATGCCCCACCGCGAATACCATCGAATCGACCGCATCGGCGTGGCTGCGTGCCGCAGTGCTCGGCGCCAACGACGGCCTTATTTCCACCGGCAGTCTGGTGGTCGGCATGGCGGTCGCGCAAATGGCGAGTCACGACCTGCTTATCGCGGCGCTGGCCGGGCTGGTCGCCGGCGCGCTGTCGATGGCGGCCGGCGAGTTTGTGTCGGTCAGCTCCCAGTCCGACACCGAGCAGGCCGATTTGGCGCGCGAGCGCGCCGAGCTGGTCGATGACCCCGAACATGAACTCGACGAACTCACCGGCATTTACATGGGCCGGGGTTTGAGCGAACCGCTGGCGCGGCAGGTGGCCATTGAAATGACCCGCCACGACGCACTGGGTACGCATGCGCGCGACGAACTGGGCTTGTTTGAAGGCTCTCGCGCCAATCCGCTTCAGGCCGCACTGGCCTCGGCGCTGGCCTTCAGTCTGGGCGCCCTGCCGCCGGTGGCGCTTGCGCTGCTGGTGCCGGCGCCGCTGCTGGCCGGAACGGTCAGCGGGGTATCGCTGCTGCTGTTGGCTGGACTGGGCGGTCTGGCGGCCCGTTTGGGCGGGGCCGCTGTGCTGACTGGCGCCTTGCGGGTGTCGTTCTGGGGCGCCTTGGCGATGGGCGCGACCGCGCTGGTCGGGCAGATTTTCGGCGCCCGCATCTAGCGCGCGGGGAGCAGCGCCCCGGCGTGCCCCTAGGCCCGCCGGAACGCACGACTTACATCGTAAAGAAGCAGAGCTTGTTGCCTTCCAGATCGCGGCAATAGGCGCCGTAGAAGGTGCCGCTGCGGATGCCCGGCGCGCCTTCGTCGGCGGCGCCGAGTGCAATCGCTTTCTTGTAGAGGGCATCGACCTTTTCCTGGCTGCCGGCCGCCAGCGACACCATCACCCCGTTGCCGACCGTGGCGGGCTTGCCATCGAAGGGTTTCATCAGCAGCAGCATCGGCGTGCCGGGCGCCACCGCCCAGGCCACAAAGCGGTCCATCTCCATCACCCGTTTCGCGCCAAGTTCGGCAAGCAGTGCGTCATAGAACGCGGCACCACGGGCAAGATCGTTCGTTCCAAGCGTGACGTAACCAATCATCGGAAGCTCCTTGTGGGACGGGGTGAGGCTAGCGCGGCAGCGGCCGCTTCATTGGGCATGGCGTTCAAGAAAGGCGCAAATCAAATCCAGCGTTTGCGCGGGCTGCTCGAATTGCGGCGCGTGCCGGCAATCCTCCAGCAGCGCAGTCTGACAGGGTCCCCGCACGCCGGCCTCGATCGCGCGCAACTGCGCGGCAGTGCCGTACTGGTCGTCAACGCCCTGAATCTGCAACACGGGCTGGGTAATCCCCCCGAGCAGCGGCCGTAAATCCCAGTCTGCAAAACCCGGCGCGGTCCAGGAATCGCTCCAGCCCCGGAACGCGCAGTCGACGTTAGCGCCGTGGTATTTCGCCAGCCGGTCGCGCAAACCCCGCGCGTACTGGGCCTGCACGGCACGAATGCTGTCCAGCCCGCAAGGTTCGGCAAACACGTGCGGGGCCATCAGGATGAGGCCGCGCACCCGCGGATCGTCCTGCCCGCCGGCATTGGCGAGCGCGATGGAAGCGCCATCGCTATGCCCCAGCAGCACGCAGTCTTCGATGCCGGCGGCCGTCAGCACGGCGGGCAGGACCTCAAGCCCTTCGCGTTGCATGTAGTCCAACGGCCAGGGCAAGGGCTTAGGATCGGATGCGCCATAGCCAAAGCGCGAGTAGAGCAGCACCGGATGGCCGCTGGCTTCGTTCAACTGTTCGGGAAAATCCCGCCACAACTCGACACAACCCAGCCCTTCGTGCAGCAGCACCAGCACGGGCAGGTTCAGGTCGCCGGGCACCGCGCGAAACGCCAGCCGGCGGCCGGCGACGGGGAGAAACTGGGGCGCGTGGGTCATGCGGTAGCCGGCACGCACCCGAATCCGGGCACGTGCCGGCCGAAGCTTAGGCCGCCAGCAAACCCTGACGGGAGACGTGGTCGAGGGTGTCGTCCAGCGCCAGCGAGAGTTTGTCGAACATTTCGTCGATCTGCGCCTCGGTGATGATCAACGGCGGGCACAGCGCGATGCCATCGCCCACGTTGCGCGGGATCAGACCGTGCGCGTGGCAACGCTCGAAGCAGTAGGTGCCGATCGAGCCGTAGGGCGTGAAGCCCGCCTTGGTCGTCTTGTTCGACACAAACTCCAGCGCGCCAATCATGCCCACGCCGCGCGCCTCGCCCACCAGCGGGTGGTCGAGGAAGCTGCGCAGACGCGCCTGGAACTTGGGCGCCAGCGCCGCCGCGCGTCCGAAAATGTTGTCCCGCTCGTAGATTTCGAGCGTCTTGAGGCCAACCGCCGCGCACACCGGATGACCGGAGTAGGTGTAGCCGTGGCCAAGGGTGCCAAGCTTCTTGCCGGCTTCGGCAATCGGGCCGTACATCTTCTCGGACAGGACCACCGCCGACAGCGGCTGGTAGGCCGAGGTCAGGGCCTTTGCCAGCGTGACGGTATCGGGCTTGATGTTCAGCGTCTGGCTGCCGAAAGGCTGGCCGGTGCGCCCGAAGCCGCACACCACTTCATCGGCGATGAACAGCACGTCGTACTTGTTCAACACGGCCTGAATCTTTTCGAAGTAACCGGCCGGGGGCACCAGCACACCGCCCGCCGCCATGACGGGCTCCGCGATGAACGCGGCGACGGTGTCCGGCCCTTCGCGCAGGATTAGCTGCTCAAGGTTGTGCGCCAGACGCGTGCTGAAAGCTTCTTCGGTCTCGCCCGGCTCGGCGAAGCGGTAATGATGCGGGCAGTCGGTGTGGATGAAGCGGCCATCCAGCGGCAGGTCCCACTGGTTATGCATCGGCGGCAGGCCGGTCAGGCTACCGGCGGCCAGCGTGATGCCGTGATAGCCCTTCACGCGGCCAATGATTTTCTTCTTGTTGGGGCGACCGAGCGCGTTGTTGTAGTACCAGATGAGCTTGACTTGCGTGTCGTTGGCATCGGAGCCCGAGCAGCCAAAAAACACTTTGGAAACGTTCTGCACCGGCACGATTTGTTTCAGCTTCTCGGCCAGCAGCATCGCGGGTTCGTGGCTCTTGCCGTTGAACATGTGCTGGAACGACAGATTGACCATCTGGTCGTGCGCCACTTGCGCGAGTTCTTCGTTGCCGTAGCCGAGCGAGGTGCACCACAGGCCGGCCAGTCCTTCCAGATACTGCTTGCCCGAGGCGTCCCAAACGTAAACGCCCTTGCCGCGTTCCATCATGAGCGCGCCGCGCTCTTCGATGACCGCCGGGCTGACCATGGGGTGGAGAATTGCAGCGGCGTCACGCGCCGCCAGAGAACCGGCCTGAAGACTCATGTGATTGCTCCCGTGCTACGCCCGGTGACGATTGCCGGGCGCTTCATTGTGCTGGCATTCTAGCGACCAAACCCACCCTCGCGCACCACGATCTTGCGCTCGTCGTGAGCTGCCCCCCGGAGCCCGCATGCCAAGCACCGCCCTCGCCTACGTGCAACTGCTCGCGGGCGCCCTGCTGTTGTCGACGGGATCGGTTGCGATCAAGGCCAGCGGGCTGAGCGCCCCGGCGCTCGCCGGCTGGCGGGCGCTGGTCATCGTGGCCTTTCTGGCGCTCGCCGTCCGCCCGGCACGCGCCTGTTACGACCGCCGCCTGTTGCCCGCCGCGCTGGCCCATGGTGTGACGACGCTGCTCTTCATGTGGGGCAACAAGCTGACGACCGCCGCCACGGCTATTTTCCTGCAGTACACGGCACCAATTTACCTCCTGCTGCTTGGCCCACTGGTATTGAAAGAGCCCGTTGCGAGGTGCGATTTCGCCTATGTCGGGCTGCTGCTGCTGGGTATGGTGCTCCTGCTGCTCCATCCGCCGGCGGCGCGCGCTTCGGCGCCCGATCCACTGCTCGGCGGCATCATCGCGGCGCTGTGCGGCGTGACCTGGGCGTGTACCACGCTGACGATGCGCGGACTGGCGCGCGACCCGGTGGCCGGCTTTCAGCGCACCATTGCCTCGATCATTGTCGCCAATCTGGTGTTGGCGTTCGGACTGCTGCCCGCCTACGGCCTGGCTGACGGTCTACCCGCGGCGCGCGACCTCGGCATCGCGGCCTATATGGGCGTCTTTCAACTCGGGCTGTCGTTCATTCTTATTACGCTCGGCTTGCGGCGCGTGAACGCGCTGGACGGCGCGCTGATTCTGCTGATTGAACCGGTGGTCAACCCGCTGTGGGTCTGGCTGGTGCATGACGAAGTACCGGGCGTGTGGGGTTTCGCCGGCGGCGCGCTGATCCTGCTCGGCACCGGCAGCCGGATTATTGCCAACGCGCGGCGGGCGCAAGCCTAGGCTTTGACGGGCGGCAGCAGCGGCTGCAAGTGACCCAGCATGTCCCGCGCGCGGACGAGGCCTTCGGCGTCAAGGCGCGCCTCAAGTTCCGGCAATTTCAGCTCGGCACGGGCATCACCCCGTTGGGCCGCCAGCGTCAGCCAGGCCCAGGCGCGCGCGTGATCGACTTCCAGCGCCAGCCCGCGGGCATAGCAGGCCGACAAGGTATAGCAGGCCGGCGGATGCCCCTTGCGCGCCGCGCGCGCGATCAGCCGGACTGATTCGGCCAATCGCAGCGGGTCGTCGGTTTGACTCAGGCCCTGACGGCCTAATTCGAACTGCGCCGGGACGTATTTCAATTCGGCCGCGCGGCGTAGCCAGACGTCGGCCACCGCCGGATTGATCAACTCGCCGCAGCCACCTGACTTGAAGATGCCCGACAATGCGAAAGCCGCCGCCCCGAGTTCTTGCGCGGCGGCTTTACGCAGCCAGTCCAGCGCGTCCGGATCGTCGGCCCTCTCGAGCACTCGCCCGTAGGCCAACTGCGCCTGCGCAAAGCCACGGTTGGCGGCGCGCCGCAGGTAGTCGCGCGCGGCCTCGGCATTGCGCCACTCGGGCGACCCTTTGAGATAAAGCTGACCGAGGTTGTACTCCGCCTTGGCGTAGCCGCTGTCCGCGGCCCTGGTGAGCCAGGACAAGGCCAGCGGCATGTCGACGGGCACGCCGTCCCCGCGCACATAGGCCAGCGCGAGATTGAGCTGGGCGCGGGCATAGCCTTGCTGTGCGGCGTCTTGCCAGAGCGCGGCGGCGGCGGCTTTGTCGGCCTTCACGCCGGCGCCGCGGGCACGCAGATCACCCAGCGAAAACTGCGCCTCGGCGCTGCCGTGGCGCGCCGCGATCGCCAGCCACTGCACCGCAGCCGGCACGTTCACCGGCCCTCCCACGCCGCGCAGATAGCAGCTCGCGACCATCACCTGCGCATCAAGGTCGCGCTGGTCGGCGGCGCGGAGCAGCCAGGCCAGCGCGGCCGGCAAATCCTGAACGCAGCCGCGCCCTTCCAACAGACAGATACCCACCCGGTAGGCGGCCCGCACGTCGCCGGCCTCGGCCGCCGTCTTGAAGCCATGGAAAGTAATTTCCAGCGGGCCGATGCCCTCGGCAACCGCCGGTGGGGGTGCGGCCGGGCGGAGGACTGCGCTGAAGCTGGCGGTCGCTTCAAGGTCCAGGTCCTCGTCGTCCATATCGACCGGCCTCATGTCAGCAGCTCGATCAAACTGGAGGTATCCGCGCGCCCCCGGCCGGCCGCCTGCAGCGCGGCGTAACACTGGTCGACCAGCGCGGTGACCGGCAGCCTGGCGCCGTTGCGGCGTGCTTCGTCCAGCACGATGCCGAGGTCCTTGCGCATCAGGTCCACCGCAAAGCCAAAATCAAACCGCCCTTCGCACATGCTCTGCCCGCGGTTATCCATCTGCCAGGACTGGGCCGCGCCTTTGCCAATGACCGCCAGCACGGTGGCGGGATCGAGGCCCGCTTTCTGCGCGAAGGACAGCCCTTCGGCGAGCCCTTGCAGCAGGCCCGCAATACACGTCTGGTTGACCATTTTGGTCAGCTGGCCCGCCCCGACCGGCCCCATCAGGCGCGCCGTTTTGGCATAAGCCGCCAGCACCGGTTCGAGGGTCGCAAAGGCCGCCGGCTCGCCGCCGAGCATGCAGCTCAGCGTGCCGTTCTCGGCCCCGGCCTGACCGCCCGACACCGGCGCATCGAGAAAGGCGATGCCCTGCGCGGCGGCCGCCACCGACAGGTCGCGGGCGACGGCGGCCGAGGTCGTGGAATGGTCAACAAAGATACTGCCGGGCTTCATGCCGCTGAAGGCGCCGGTGGGTCCGAGCGTCACGGCGCGTAAATCGTCGTCGTTACCGACGCAGCTGAAGACGAAATCGGCGCCCGCCGCGGCCGTCCCCGGCGTGGCCGCGCCGGCACCCGGGTGCAGGGCAAGCCAGCGCTCACGCTTGGCGGCGGTGCGGTTGTAGACGGTGACCGCGCGTCCGGCGCGCGCCAGATGACCGGCCATGGGAAAGCCCATCACGCCCAGCCCGATGAAGGCGACCCGACTCATGCGCCCTGCCCTGCGGCCGGTTTGCCGCCCGGGATTACCTGTGCCGTCAGGTCGTAGTCGTCGGCGCCGGTCACGCGCACGCGGAGCAACTGACCCGGCTGCGGCCGCCGTGCGCCCTTGACCAGCACCAGGCCGTCAATGTCCGGCGCATCCGCGGCGCTACGTGCCAGCACCCGACGGGGCGCCACCTCGTCGACCAGTACGTCCATTTCGCGGCCAATTTTTTGCGCAAGGCGCGCCCGGCTAATCGCCTGCTGGGTTTGCATGAAACGGGCATGGCGTTCGGCTTTAAGCTCGGCCGGCACCTGATTTGGCAACGCATTGGCGCTTGCGCCGGTCACCGGGGAGTATTCAAAACAGCCCACGCGATCGAGCTGTGCCTCTTCGAGGAAGGCCAGCAACTGCTCGAAGTCGGCCTCGGTTTCGCCGGGGAAGCCGACGATGAAGGTGCTCCGCAGCGTCAGTTCCGGGCAGATGCGACGCCATTCGCGGATCCGCGCCAGCGTGTTTTCGGCGGCGGCCGGCCGTTTCATCAGTTTCAGCAGCCGCGGACTGCCGTGCTGAAACGGGATATCGAGATACGGCAACACCTTGCCCTCGGCCATCAGCGGCAGCACCTCGTCCACATGCGGATAGGGGTAGACGTAGTGCAGGCGTACCCACACGCCAAGGCTGCCCAAGGCCTCGCACAGACCGGTGAAGCTTGCTTTGAGCGGCCGCCCCTGCCAGAAGCCGGTGCGGTATTTGAGATCGCTGCCGTAGGCGCTGGTGTCCTGCGAGATCACCAGCAGTTCGCGCACCCCGGCCGCCACCAGCCGCTCGGCTTCGGCCATCACCTCCTCGATCGGCCGGCTAACCAGTCGGCCGCGCATGGACGGGATGATGCAGAAGCTGCAGCTGTGGTTGCAGCCTTCGGAAATCTTCAGATAGGCGTAGTGGCGCGGCGTCAGCTTGATGCCCTGCGGGGGCAGCAGATCGATAAACGGATCGTGACGTGCGGCCATCGGCGCGTGGGTATGCACGGCGCCGACCACGGCTTCGTATTGATGCGGCCCGGTCACCGCCAGCACGCCCGGGTGGCGCTCGTGGATGCGCGCCGCTTCGGCGCCCAGACAGCCGGTCACGATGACCTTGCCGTTCTCCGCCAGTGCCTCGCCGATGGCGTCCAGCGATTCCTCCCGTGCGCTGTCGATGAAGCCACAGGTGTTCACCACCACCACATCGGCGTCCGCGTAGCTGGGCGAAATGGTGTAACCGTCCAGCCGCAGTTGCGTGAGGATGCGCTCGGAGTCGACCAGCGCCTTCGGACAGCCGAGGCTCACAAAACCCACTTTGGGAGAGACAGGATCAGTCATGGTGCGAGTTTGACCTTACGCGCTGTAGGAATCTACTGACGGCCTCGTTCACAGGCCTAGCGCCGCACCATCAAAGCGCGGATCGGAGCCCCCTTCAAAACGGGCACGGGGAAAGTCGCACAGGATCCCCTGATAGCCGCCGGTGAAGTTGCCCTGCGCCGGGGCGATCGCGCGCAGGTCGTGCCCACGCGCCGCCAAGCCATTCAGTACCGTACGGGACGTTGCAGGTTCAAACCACAGGACATTTTCCTGCCGCTCGCCATTGGGATTGGCGCCGCCCACGTGTCGCAGACGCGGTAAGGCGCCGGCGGTCTGCGCGTCGCAGCCAAAATCGAGCACGCGCGACAGGACCTGCACCTGGCCTTGGGGCTGCATGTCGGCCCCAATCACGCCAAAGGCAAACCGCGGCCGGCCCGCGCGGGTCACGAAGCCGGGAATGATGGTGTGAAACGGTCGCTTGCCCGGCGCGTAGACGTTGGGATGCGCGGCATCGAGATTAAAGCCGGCACCGCGCGAGTGCAGCGCAAAGCCGCCTTCCGGCACCACCAGGCTCGATCCGAAGGCGTTGAAGATGCTTTGAATCGCCGACACCACCATCCCGTCGGCGTCGGCTGCGGCAAAGCAGGTGGTGTCGGTGCCAGGCAACAGGCCGGGCGGAAAATCCGCGGCTGCCCGCTGCGGATCGATCAGTCGCGCCCGCTGTGCGGCGTAGGCCGGCGCAATCAGTTCGGCCACCGGCACGGTGGCGAACGCCGGATCGGCGTAGTGCCGCGCCCGGTCGGCAAAGGCCAGCTTCTTGGCTTCAATAAACCAGTGCCACCAGGCCGCGTCGTCCGGGCCGGTGGGCGCCGGGGCCTGCTGCAGCAGGTTGAGAATCTGCAGTACCGCCGCGCCCTGCCCGTTCGGCGGCAGGGCGTGGACCTCGTGGTCCCGATAGGTCGTCATCAGCGGCGTGACCCAGTCGGCGCGCGCCGCCTGCAGATCTTCAGCGCCGAGACAGCCGCCCGCCTGCGTCAGACAGCGCCGCAGGGCCTCGGCCATCGCGCCTTCGTAAAAACCCGCGCGACCGTCCCGCGCAATGAGTTCAAAGGTCTCGGCCAGCGCGGGATTGCGCAAGACGGTGCCCGCGGTCGGGGCCACGCCCTCGGGCGCGAATAGCGCGTGAAAGGCGGCCAGGTGCGGGGCGGCATGCGGGTCGGCCGCAATTTCCTGCACGGCCAGCGCCCAGCCGCGGGCGGTCGCGGGGCGCAGCGTGTAGCCGTCGCGCGCGGCGGCAATCGCCGGCGCGAACACCCGGGCCAGCGGCAGCCGGCCGTAGCGCGCGTGCAACGCGCACCAGCCATCCACCGCGCCCGGCACCGTCACGCAGTGCGGCCCCCGCATGGGCATGACGCCCACCTCCCCCAGCGCCTCGCGCAGCGCCGCCAGCGAGCGTCCGCTGGCGGCTCGTCCGCTGGCGTTAAGTCCCTGCAAGCGGCCGGCCGACGGCGCCCAGATCATGGCAAAGAAGTCGCCGCCGGGGCCGCACATGTACGGCTCGGTCAGCGCCAGCATGGCGTTCATGGCGAGCGCGGCATCCACCGCTGAGCCGCCCTCGGCCAGGATGTCCAGACCCGCGCGACTGGCATCAAGCTGACTGCTGGCGACCATCCCGTGACGACTCTGAGCGGCGATTGCAGACGCAGACATGGGCAAGCTCCGGTGATGAATTGCGGCTGGCCCGATGGTGCGCGATGGCAAACGCGCGCGCCAGCCGCAAAGATCCCGGCCCATGATCCCGAACGTACCAGCCGCAAGCCGGGCTGGCTTGAAGCCGGTATCCTGTGCCTCCCCAGTTCCAGCGCTCCCGATGGCCAACGAAGACACCGCCCACCTGTTAGCTGCCCTTGCCATCGACCGCAATGCGGGCCCGCGCCCGCGCCGCTGGCCGTACGGGCTGCTGGGGCTAGCCCTGCTCGCCGCGCTGGGCGGCTGGTGGTGGCGCAGTGACCAGGCGCGCCCGGTGCAGGTCGCCACCCTCGCCCGCAGCACGCTGGCCAATAACGCGCCGGCCAGCGTGCTGGAAGCCACCGGCTACGTCACCGCGCGCCGGCAGGCGACGGTGTCTTCCAAAATTACCGGCCGCGTCGCCGAGGTGCGGATTGAAGAAGGCCAGCAGGTCGCGGCGGGTGAGGTGCTGGCGCAGCTCGACGCGACCGACGCGCAGGCGGCACTGGCGCTGGCGAATGCCGAGGTCGCCGCCGCCCGCAGCCAGTTGAACGATCTTGAGGTGCAGCGGGCGCAGGCCGGGCGCGACGCCCAGCGCCAGCGCACGCTGGTCGCACGGCGGCTGGCCAGTCCGCAAAGCGTCGAAGATGCCGAAACGCGTGTGGCCTCGCTGACCGCACGCCTCGCCAGTCAGCGAGTGCAAATCACGGTGGCGGCGCGAAGTCTGGCGGTGGCGCAGGTCGGCCTCGACAACACCGTCATCCGCGCGCCCTTCGCCGGCGTGGTGACGGTGAAGGCGGCGCAACCTGGCGAAATCGTCTCGCCTATTTCTGCCGGCGGCGGCTTCACCCGGACCGGCATCGGCACGATCGTCGATATGGATTCGCTGGAGATCGAGGTGGAGGTCAACGAGGCCTATACCAGCCGGGTCAGTCCGGGCCAAACCGTCAAGGCGACGCTGAATGCCTACCCGGACTGGGCGCTGCCGGCGAGCGTCATCACCATCATTCCGACGGCAGACCGGGCGAAAGCGACGGTGAAGGTGCGTATTGCGATTGCCGTGCGCGACCCGCGCATCGTGCCCGAGATGGGCGTGCGGGTGGGCTTTATGGAACGGGCGAGCGCCGCGCCCGCAAGCCCGCCGGCTGCGGTCCTGCTCGCCCCGGCCGACGCGCTGGTTCAGCGTGGCGACCGCAACCTGCTCTGGCTGGTCGAGGACGGCCGGCTGACCCTGCGCGAGGTCACCTTGGGACAGCAGCGCGGCAACGAACGTGAAATCCTGACCGGCGCCAGCGCCGGCGACACGGTGGTGGTCAAGCCGGCCGCCGATTTGACTGAAGGCCTGCGGGTAGTGCCGCAGCCGGGAGCACGCTAAGCATGGTCAGTTTGCGCAAGGTCTCAAAATCCTACGTCCGGGGCCGCCAGTCCGTCGCGGTGCTGCATGACGTGGACCTCGATATCCCCGACGGCGATTTCGTGGCCCTGATGGGCCCGTCAGGTTCGGGCAAGACCACCTTGCTGAACCTGATCGGCGGGCTGGACAGTCCGACCGCCGGCAGCGTGGAAGTGGCGGGCGCGCATCTCGAGCGCCTCAACAGCGGCCAACTGGCGCAATGGCGGGCCGCCAACGTCGGCTTCATTTTTCAGTTTTACAACCTGCTGCCCATGCTGTCCGCGCGCAGCAATGTCGAACTGCCGCTGCTCCTGACCGCGCTGTCGGCCCGCGAGCGCGAACAGCGCGCGATGATCGCGCTGTCGCTGGTGGGGCTTGCCGACCGCGCCAATCACCGGCCGGCAGAACTCTCCGGCGGGCAGGAACAGCGCGTCGCGATTGCGCGCGCGGTGGTTTCTGATCCGCGTCTTTTGGTATGCGACGAGCCGACGGGCGATCTGGACCGCCAGACCGCCGACGACATCCTCGGCCTCTTGCAGCGGCTGAACCGCGAACACGGCAAGACCATCATCATGGTGACCCACGACCCCAAGGCGGCACAGTTCGCGTCGCGGCAGGTGCATCTCGACAAGGGCGTGCTGACCGACGCGCCCGTCGTATGACGCTCGGCACGCTGTTGCTGGCGGGTTTGTTCCGGCGCCGTGGCCGCACGCTGCTGACGCTGGCATCGATCGTTGCCGCCTTCGCGCTGTTCGGCCTGCTGGATGCGGTGCGCATTGTCTTCAATGCCGGCGCCGACAACGCGGGCCTCAATCGCCTGATCGTGACCTCCCGCCTGTCGCTCATCCAGCCTTTGCCGCTGTCGCAACTGCCGCGCATCCAGGCGATTGAGGGCGTGGACGCGGTCGCCCACGCCAACTGGTTTGGCGGGGTGTATCAGGACCGGCGGAACTTCTTCCCCAATCTGGCGGTGAGCCCGGCCGAATGGCTGGCGGTGCATCCGGAAATTCGCTTGACGCCCGCGACCCGTGAAAAATTTCTCAACGAACGCACGGCGGCGCTGGCCGGGGTTGATCTGGTGGATCGCTTCAACTGGCAAACAGGCCAGAAAATCCCGCTGGAGGGCACGATTTTTCCGAACAAGGCGGGCACCAACACCTGGACCTTCGATCTGGTCGGCGCGATGCGTGGCGATGGTGACACCCGCAGCAATTTCGACGGCCAGCTGCTGTTTCGCTACGACTATTTCGACGAGGGCCGCCTGCGCGACCATGGCACCGTTGGGTGGTATGTGGTCCGCGTGCACGACCCCGCACGCTCCAACGCCATCGCCCAGCAGATCGACGCCCTGTTCAAAAACTCGGACGCCGAAACCAAAACGCAGAGCGAAAAGGAGTTCAATCTCGCCTTCGTCAAACAGTTTGGCGATGTGGGGATGATCGTCAGCGCGATCATGGCGGCGGTGTTTTTTACGGTGCTGCTGCTAACCGCCAACACGCTCAGTCAGGCCATGCGCGAGCGCATTCCTGAACTTGCGGTGCTGAAAACCCTCGGCTTCAGCAACGGCACGGTATGTGGGCTGGTGCTGGGCGAATCGGTCTTGCTGCTCTTGCTGGGCGGACTCGGTGGCTTGGTGGCCGCGACCCTGCTGCTGCCGGCGCTTAATGGGAAGCTGGGCGCGCAGTTGCCGCCGCTGTCGGTCACGCCGGGCAGTTGGGCGCTGGGGCTTGCGATCATGCTGGGCATCGGGCTGCTGGTTGGCTTGCCGCCTGCGCTGCGCGCCATGCGCCTGCGCATCGTCGACGCGCTGGCTGACCGCTGATGCAAGCGCTGCAGCAAATTCTCGCCCTCACCCGGCTAAGCCTGCTCAGCCTGCCGCAGCGCGCGGGCGCGGTGAGCGTGATCGTCATCGGCATTGCCGGCGTGGTTGGCGTGCTGGTCTCGCTGCTCGCGATGCGCGACGGCTTTCAGGCCACGCTGGGCGCCACCGGCCGGCTTGACGAAGCCATTGTGCTGCGCGCCGGCGCCAACGCCGAACTCTCCAGCCGCCTGACCCGCGACGACCTGTCGGTGATTGCCGCCGCGCCGGGCATCCTGCGCGACGCAGACCAGCGCCCGCTCGTCTCCGGCGAAGTGGTGGTAGTGCTCAACCTGCCCAAACAAAGCACCGGCACCGACGCCAACGTTGAACTGCGCGGGATTGGTCCGGAAGGCATGACGCTGCATCGGGGCGTGACGGTCAGCGCCGGCCGCGCGTTTACGCCCGGCAAGCGCGAGCTTCTCGCCGGCGTGGGCGCGGCCCGCCAGTTTGCGGGGCTGGCCATCGGCCACACGCTGACGCTGGCCGGTGAGCCCTGGACGG
>JAURHQ010000469.1 GCA_030833185.1 Gammaproteobacteria bacterium
CAACCGCATCGACATAAACGCCCAAGTACCACGCATGAACTTCTTTGGGATCAACGCCCAACAACAAGGCATACAAGCCCGTCACCATCAAGCGTTGAATGTGATGCGCGTAGCCATGGTTCAAAGTTTGGGTGATGGCATCGCGCAGGCAAGCCATGTCGGTGTTGCCGGTCCAATAAAACGCAGGAAGTGGCGCATGGGCCTGCATCTGGTTGCGCTCTAAATATTCCGGCATTTGGGTCCAGTAGATGCCGCGCACGTATTCGCGCCATCCCAATATTTGCCTAATGAAACCCTCTGCAGCAGGCAAGGGCACATGGCCGTCTTGATAGGCTTTCTCTGCGGCACTCACCACTTCTCTGGGATTGAGCAGTTTCAAATTCAGGGCGCTGGCAATGTGCGAGTGATACAGCCACACTTCGCCTTCCCACATGGCATCTTGGTACAAGCCAAATGAGGGCAGCCTGTGATGGATGAAGCTGTCTAAAGCCGCCAGCGCTTGCGCCCGCGTGACCGGCCATCCAAAGCTGTTCAGTGCGCCAGGGTGTTGGGCCAGTTTGTCATTGACCAAGGCCATGACTTCCTGGGTGATGACGTCGGGCTCAAACCGCAATGGCGGGGGCAATTGACCAGGGCCTTGCTTGCCAAAGCTGCCACGGTTCTCCTCGTCAAAGTTCCATT
>JAURHQ010000470.1 GCA_030833185.1 Gammaproteobacteria bacterium
CAATGCTGCGCCCACAGACCAGGGAGCCGTGGTTGCGCAGCAGCATGACCATGCGCTGCCCCAGATTGGCCTGCAGGCGCTGACGCTCATCGTCGGTGAAATAAATGCCCTCATAGTCGTGATAGGCGATGCGCCCGGCAAAGCGCATCGCATGCTGGGTCAGCGGCAGCAGGCCGCACTCCAAGGTGGCTACCGCCACGCTCGCTGCGGTGTGGGTGTGCATCACACACAGCACATCTGGGCGCGCGCGGTGCACCGCGCTGTGGATGGTAAAGCCGCCGGGGTTGATGCCCAGGCCCAAGGGGTCCTCGATCACTCGGCCGTCCACATCCACCTTGACCAGGCTGCTGGCCGTCACCTCGTTGTACATCAGGCCGTAGGGGTTGATCAGGAAATGCTCTTGCTCGCCACCCACCCGGGCCGAGATGTGGTTGTAGATCAGGTCAGTGAAGCGAAAATGGTGGAATAGCCTGTAGCAAGCGGCCAGGTCCAGCCGCAGCTCCCATTCGTCGGGCGACATGCCGGCAGGCGCAGCTGGTCTGGGCGGGGGCATATCGGCATTCATGGCTTGTTTCCTTGGGGTTCATGGGCGGGATGCTCGGTCGCCGCAGCGCCTGCCTCCCAGGTTTCAAAGTCGCGCATCAGGGCCTTGGCCTTGTCACGAAACACGCCCACCGT
>JAURHQ010000471.1 GCA_030833185.1 Gammaproteobacteria bacterium
TGGAGCGACCCTTCGCCGAGGTGCACCTCAGTGACCCCGCAACGCGCGAAGCGTTCCGCAGCGTGAACTTCGTCGAAGACCTCGCCGCCGTTTCGGTGCGCGGCTACGGCGCTACCGGCTACCTGCGCGCTGTGGCGCTGATTGCCGAACTCCAGAGCGCTGCTCGCGATGCGGATGGCCACCAGTGAGCGACCCCGCTGCACGCCTACAAGAGATTCGCGCTGCGATCGACACCATTGACGACCAGCTGCTGACGCTGCTCGCCGCACGAACCGAGCTCGCCCTCGAAGCGGGTGACGCGAAGGCGGCACTTGGACGCGCGGTGCAGGACCCAGAGCGCGAGGCGGCACTCCTCGCACGCGTTGCCGCGCGCGGTGCGGGTGCCCTTACTCCTGAGGATCTGGTGCAGCTGTGGACGCTGCTGATGGCAGCGACCCGTCGGGCGGAGTCTCGGCGCTAAAACCCGCGCAGCGCATCACCGGTAGACGCGGGTAGCGCGGAAAACGCTGATCCGTATCGGAGAGCCCACATCGCATAAAGTGCGACCCACGGCCGCTCACCACGATCCGTGCATAGATGCAGATGGAACAGAGACCGCTACTCATCACGCGCAGTCTGGCGCAGAGCGAGCGATTGGGGTGTGGCGGAGGGGGAGGGATTCGAACCCCCGCAGACCGT
>JAURHQ010000472.1 GCA_030833185.1 Gammaproteobacteria bacterium
CGGTCTCACCTTGCCCGTGACGCCGGCCTTCGTCCCCGTCCCCGCCGCGCTCCCGCCGGTGACCGCCCCGGTGGTCGCTTTGCCCGCCGTCGTGGCCCCTGCGTCCGCCGAGCCCCGCGGCGTGGCGGTCGCCGCGCCCGCGCCGGTCGCGGAGGTCTTCGTACCGCCCGCCTTCCGCGCGCGGCAGGAGCCGGCCTACCCTGAGCGGGCGCGCCGCGCCGGCGTCGCCGGCGTCGTCGGCGTCCGCATCGCGCTCGCCGCCGACGGCACGGTGCGCGCGGTCGAGCTCACCGTCAGTTCGGGCAGCCGTCTACTCGATGAGGCCGCGTTGGCGGCCGCCCGGGCGTCGACCTTCGAGCCGGCCACCCGCAACCACGCCCCCGTCGAGTCGGAGGCCGTCGCCAGCTATCGTTTCGAACTACGCTGACCCATGCGTGTTCTGATCGCTTCCTCCAACCGCGGCGTGAACGGCGCGGCCGTCTACGCCCGCCGCGTCCTGTCGCTGCTCCGCGCCGCAGGGCACGACGCCGCCTTGGCCTGCGAGGAGGACTCGTGGGTCGGGCGCGACCTCCCGGCCGACGTCCCGGTGCTACGCACCGACTTCCAGCGCTTGCCGTTCGACGAGTGCGACCGCGTGGCCGCCTGGTGCCGGCGAGAGGGCGTGGAACTCATCCATT
>JAURHQ010000473.1 GCA_030833185.1 Gammaproteobacteria bacterium
CAACTTCTCCACGGGCGCCCTGACCTTCGTGCCCAGCGGCACCCTCGCCTCGATCGCCTCCACGGCCGGTGTCAGCGGGACGAACACCATCACCTTCGCCTCCACCGCGGGCTTCGCCCTCGGTCAGGCGCTCACCGGCGCCGGCGTCCCGAACGGCACCTACATCACCGGCCTGACGGCCACGACCGTCACGCTGAGCAACAACCTCACCGCCGCGGCCAGCGCCAGTTACACGGCCTACCCGACCATCGGCGGCACGACCGGCGTCCTCACCCCGACGAGCATCGCGGCCTTCGTGCCCCAAGGCCAGACCGGCATGATCACCGCCAACATCGGCGGCACCGGCGCCCTGGTCGTGGACGTCCTTGGCGCGACCCTCGCGGGCAACGCCAGCTTCGACACCGTCACGATCGAAGCCAACGCCTCGCTGGCCGCGACCGCCTCGCTGGCGGCCACGACCTCGACCACCGTGCTCATCGGCGGTTCCATCGACGGCGCCGGCGCCACCGCCTTCACGCTCGGCGAGACCACGCTCAGCGGCGCCATCGTCAACGCCCCGGACACCGCCGTGAAGGGCCTGACCCTCGACTCCGCGGGTTCGTTGAGCCTCCGTCCCGGCAAGGACCTCTCCGTCGCCGGCGCCCTGAACAACGTCGGTGGCGTCGTCGCCGCGGACG
>JAURHQ010000474.1 GCA_030833185.1 Gammaproteobacteria bacterium
GTCGGCGCGCTCGCGCAGCGCCGCGTCGCGCTCGCGCGCGGCCGCGTCGCGCTCCCGCGTCGCCGCGTCGCGGGCGGCGCCCGCGGCGCGCGCCGCCTTTTCGGCGGCCGCAACGTCGGCCGCCGCGGCCGCGACGCGGAGCGCCAGGCCGTCGGCGCGCGCGGTGGCCCGGGCGATGGTCTCGCAGGCGAGCAGGATGGCGCTTTCGGTGACGCGCTGGGCTTCGCGGAGGTGGGCGATTTCCTCCGGCGTCTTCTGGCGGCGTGCGTTAACCCAGCGTTCGGGGTCGCAGGCGACGTCGATGCCGACGCGGCGCAGCGCGGTGGCGACAAAGCTGCGGACGCCGGGCTCGTCGTCCACGACCAGAACGTTGTTCATGCGGGGCCCTCGGGAATGCGGACGGTGAAGACGGCGCCGCCGTCGGGGTGGTTGGCGGCGCTCAGCGTGCCGCCGTGGGCTTCGACGAGGCGCCGCGCGATGGTCAGTCCGAGCCCGGTGCCGCGGGCGCGGGTGGTGAAGAACGGGGCGAACAGCTGCTCGGGGTTGCCGGCGGGCAGGCCGGGGCCGCGGTCGCGCACCTCGTACACCAGCGCACCCTCGCTCCGGACCGTCAGCTCCACCGGCCCGGGGGCGTTCGAGACCAGCGCGACCAGCACCTGCTCGACGCGCTCCG
>JAURHQ010000475.1:0-366 GCA_030833185.1 Gammaproteobacteria bacterium
GGGGCTTATGCTGAATATTAGGCATGCCAACAACACGCAGTTTATTTTCTTGAATAGCTTGGCCAAATGAAGTCTCAATAGCTTCAGAGAAAACTTCTTCTTTTACTTGAGGACCATATTGTTGCTCAATCATCTTTAGAGGCGCTTTACCGGGTCTAAAACCAGGAACTTTTGCTGTTCGAGTTAGACGTTGAAAACGACTCGACATCTCTTTTTGAAGAGGTTCGACAGGCACTTTAACGGTTATGCGTCTTTCTAAATTACTTAATGTTTCAACTGCTGTAGCCATACTTAAAATTCCCTAAAATTCATATCTGTGGTGCGAAAGGAGAGACTCGAACTCTCACGCCTTGCGGCGCTGGAACC
>JAURHQ010000475.1:376-672 GCA_030833185.1 Gammaproteobacteria bacterium
TCTACCAATTCCGCCACTCTCGCGATGATTAAAAAAGTTATATATAACAAAAATTTAGCTCTATTTTATAACAAGTTAGTCTTTATCTAAAAGGAATAATTCAATGAATCAATGAAATACGTAGATATTTTGATTTAAGATGTCATAAATTATTAGAAACTATAAAGTCACAAACCCAAAAGATTCAAATTGAAAACACGAGCCCTTAAATTGCAATTTCTCCCGTCCCTATTTTTCGTATGTCTTATGGCGTTCTATCTATCGGGCTGCAATTTTATCAGTTATGAGACGAAACC
>JAURHQ010000476.1 GCA_030833185.1 Gammaproteobacteria bacterium
CGGCCTTGCGCCAGCTCTCGGGCGCGCAGGCCGCCGCTTTCCAGACCGCCTTGGAGCGCGCCGGTTACGAGGCCGAGGACGGCCTGATCGTACTGCTGATCCAGGCCTCGATGCGGCGTTATCTCGGCGGCGGCAAGCAGGTCGTCGCCCGGTCCGGTGACCTCGCCGCGGCCAGCGGGCTCGTCTTGTCCGCCGTCGTGCAGACCTCGAGCGAAGACGCCGCCGCCCAGGCGCGCGCCTACGAGCTCGGCGTCCAGGTCCTCGGCCTGCCGGGGCTCAGTCCGGTCATGGTGCCGGCCGCGCAGGTCGACCTCGCCAAGGTCGACGACGCCCTCGGCGTCATCATCGGCCAGCCCGTGCCGGCCCGTCGCAAGTTCGTCCGGGCCATCGGCACCGCGATGCTGCACGACGGCCGCGCCGAGCCGGCCGAGGTCGAAATCGTCCGCGCCGTCGCCGACTCGCTCGGCATCAGCTTCGCCACCGGGCTCAAGGCCTGATCCTCTCGCAGGGTAGGGGCAGCACCGCGTGCTGCCCTTGATGCATCGAGGCAGGGACGAGCGTCCCTGCTCGTCCGCGGTCTGTGAGAGCCGACATGGGGCAGGCACATCATCGCTTCGCGAGATGAAGCCAGACCCCATGTCGCGGCCGACGGGGACGGTCAGCCCTACCTG
>JAURHQ010000477.1 GCA_030833185.1 Gammaproteobacteria bacterium
GGCGAGCTGGGCGTCGAAGTATCCAATCATCAGCATCGAAGACGGTCTCGCTGAGGATGACTGGAGCGGTTGGGAGGCGCTGACCGCGCGCATCGGCGGCAAGGTACAGATTGTGGGCGACGATCTTCTTGTGACGAACACCCACCGCATCGAGCGCGCCATCGACGCCGGCGCCGCCAACGCGCTGCTCGTGAAGCCGAACCAGATCGGCACCCTGACCGAAACCCTTGACGCGATCACGCTCGCGCGCGGTGCCGGCTGGGCGAGCATCTTGAGCCATCGCTCGGGCGAGACCGAAGACACCACCATCGCGGACCTCGTCGTGGCCACGAACGCGGGGCAGATCAAGACCGGCGCCCCATCACGTTCGGAGCGCGTCGCGAAGCTGAACCGACTCCTGCGCATTGAAGAGCAGCTCGGCGCTCGGGCGATCTACGCCGGCCGCGCCGCCTTCTCGCATGTGACCCACGCATGAGTCGCTTTGTGGATCGCGGGGCAACCGTCGCCGCATTCGTCGGCATCGGCATGGCGCTCACCGTTGCGGTGAGCTTCTTGATGGTGATTCCGATCGACCCGGCGTACATCATCTTTGCGCCGCTCTCTGGTCTCCTCATCGGCTGGTACGGAAATCAGCGCGCTGGACAGCTACGTGGTCGCCCAGGTCGCAT
>JAURHQ010000478.1:0-274 GCA_030833185.1 Gammaproteobacteria bacterium
TTCTTTAACAACTACCGTCCACAGTTCTACTTCCGTACAACTGACGTGACTGGTGTTGTAACACTTCCATCAGGTACCGAAATGGTTATGCCTGGCGATAACACTGAGATGGCTGTTCAGCTCATCCAGCCAATCGCTATGGAAGAAGGTCTTCGCTTCGCAATCCGTGAAGGTGGCCGCACAGTAGGTGCTGGTGTTGTTGCTAAGGTGATTGAATAGTTTTAAAGATAAATTTTATATTTAGGCCAGTAGCTCAATTGGTAGAGTATCGGTC
>JAURHQ010000478.1:284-666 GCA_030833185.1 Gammaproteobacteria bacterium
CCGAGGGTTGGGGGTTCGAGACCCTCCTGGCCTGCCATTAAAAGAAAGAAGTATTAATGACTGATAAGTTAAAAATTGTTTTTTCATTCTTACTTTTTGTAGCGGGAATAGTTGGGTTTTATCTATTAAGTGATCAAGCTTTAGTGCTAAGAATATTAGCAATTCTTGCCGGACTTGGATTTGCAGGGATAGTTTTTTGGAAAACAGCACTTGGTCAAAAGACATTTGGATTTATTAACGAATCCATTGTTGAAGCTAAAAGAGTTGTTTGGCCAACAAGAAAAGAAACAATACAAATGACAATTACTGTATTTATTCTAGTTGCTGTGATGGCAGTTTTCTTGGCGTTAGTGGATATAAGTTTTTCATACATGATTAATTG
>JAURHQ010000047.1 GCA_030833185.1 Gammaproteobacteria bacterium
CTTGGGCCTGCTGGGACTAGGCCTCGCTGGTCTGGTGGCCAGACGTCGCCGCACGGGGACGTGAGCGCCACCGGCCAATCAGGAAAATTAGGCCGGTAACCCGGTTGAGGTCTGTCTGGCTGTCCGGCACCTCTGGGCGCAACAAGCTTGTGAGCTGCGAGGCCACCACAGCCTCAGTCGGGGCGATGCCCCTCCCACGATGCGCTGAGCCCCAGTCAGGACATCAACCCCTGCCGCGACAATCTCCTGTGGGAGCGGCAACGCCGCGACTGATGCGGAAAGTCGACAGCCTCAGTCGGGGCGATGCCCCTCCCACGATGCGCTGAGCCTCAGTCGGGACAACAACCCCTGCCACGACTGTAGTGGACCACTACAGACAATCTCCTGCGGGAGCGACAAGGCCGCGACTGATGGGCTCTGATTCGCGACCCCACCAGTTGAGCCCACTCCCGCAAATCTCGTCAGCCGGCTCATCCTCCGCGTCGGCATCAGCGTTCGCGATTGTCTGCAGCGCCCGGCAAAGGAAGCCACATCGCATCCCAGTGCGAGTACTGGCGCCAGGATTTCACGAGCCCGGCCCGCACCGGGTTAAGCACGATGTATCGCGCTACTGCGCCGAGGTCTTCCTCCTTGCGCAGCGCGTGGTCATGGAATCCTGCAGCCCACACGCGTTTGGGTGACGGGCTGTCGCGATTAATCCACTTTGATGCCCGGCGTTTTACCAGACCTACCAGCGCCGAGAGATTTGTGGCCTCGCCTAGGCGCAGCAGCCAGTGCAGATGATCCGGCATCAGCACATAGGCCATCGTCTGCGCTTGTGGTGCTACCGAGTGGAGGGCTCGGACAACGCAGCGCGCATCGTGAAAATCCGCAAACAACGGGGCGCGCGAAGCGCTCAGTGTTGTCACCAGATAAAAGCATCCAGGCAAAGACACGCGCCCTCGACGCAGCGCTCTTGAACCGGCGCCGACAGACATGACGCACCTCGCTATCTTGTAGAAAAAAATGCCGTATGGCGGTGATGCGCGCTGAAAGGAAACCTACAGGTTTGGTGAAAGCGTTCCAGACACCTCAGTGCCTGGGGCGAAGGTGCAGGAAAAATTCTGGGGAATAAGCGGACTAATGAACGTTTGGTGAGGGCGCAAACGAGCGTGCAGTAGTCGCGGCGTTGCCGCTCCCACAGGAGGTTGTCGTGAGGGTTGATGTCCCGAGTGATGCCGAGGGCGTCGTGGGAGGGGCAGCGCCCCGACTGAGGCTGTCGACTTGCCACCTCAGTCGCGGCGTTGCCGCTCCCACAGAAAATTGCCGTGTCGACTTGCTGCCTCAGTCGCGGCGTTGCCGCTCCCACAGGAGGCGATGACTGTGGGCATGGACCGCAGCATCCCGGTGACCACGAGGACGACGCCGTCGGCTGGCGTCGCGATATGCCCATTGGCCGCTTGGTGCCGCGCGCACCACTCGCTACCCTGACGCCCACTTCCCCCTCTCAATTTGTAAGGAGACCGCGATGGATCTGGGCTTGAACGGTAAGCGCGCGATTGTGACTGGCGGTACGCGCGGCATCGGCCGGGCGATCGCCGAAGCGCTGGCGAACGACGGCTGCGCGGTGGCGGTTTGCGCGCGCAAGGCGGACGAAGTGGCGCAGGCGGTGGCGGCGATGCGGGCGAGTTGTGCCGGCAAGGTGACGGGGGGCGCGGCCGATGTGGCCGATGCGGCTGCACTGGGCGCGTGGATCACCAGCGCGGCGGCCGAGATGGGCGGGATCGACATCGTGATCGCTAACGTCAGCGCGCTCAGCGCGGCGCCGGGCGAGGAGAGCTGGCGGCTCGCGCTGGAGGTCGACATGTTAGGCACGCTACGCACGGTGGAAGCGGCAATGCCGTATCTGGAGCAATCGGACTGCGCTTCGATTGTCGCGATTTCCAGCACGGCGGCGCTGGAGGCCTTCGGCGGTGCCCGACCCTACAATGCGCTGAAAGCGGCGGTGATCAACTACATGTCGAACCTCGCGACGCAGCTTGCGCCGAAAAACATTCGCGCCAACACGGTCTCGCCAGGGACGATTTATTTCGACGACGGCGTATGGGGCAAGCGCAAGCAGGAAGCGCCGGCGTCCTACGCCGCCGCGCTGGCGCAAAACCCGATGGGCCGCATGGGCACGCCGGCGGAAGTCGCGAAAGCGGTGGCCTTCATCGCCAGCCCGGCGGCAAGCTTCATCACCGGCGCAAACCTGGTGGTAGACGGCGGGTTCACGCGGCGGGTGCAGTACTAGGCGCGGGGATGCGGAGAGCCTGTCGCTAGGAGAGGTCGCGAGGATTATCGCGGCGCACGCGCCGCGCCTAAAGGGAGACGGCGGCGTTGTCGGGGCGGTGCGGTTTGGGTGGGGGATGGCCTCGAACATCATCGCGGCGCGTGCGCCGCGATTTGGAGGGCGACGGCGACGGATGCCATCGCAACCATGCCTGCCCCGACCCCATCGCAGTGCACCACGCCCGCGCCCGATCTGACAGCGGCTTGAGCCCCCCGCGCGGCTTCTATAGGCTCGGCCGAAACAAGTCATCGGGGAGGGTTTTGCCATGAAGATCGCCTGCTTCCATCTCATGCCCTATCGCGATCTCGAGCCGGACTTCGAGCAGAAACATAAATCCGCCTGGTTCACGCTGCCCTTCGAAGGCGTGGCGGATCGGCAGAAGGTCTCGCAGTACTACAACTGGACGCTGGACGAACTGGAGCACGCGGCGAAGCTGGGCTTCGACGGCGTGTGTACCAACGAACATCACCAGAACGCCTACGGCTTCATGGTGAATCCCAACATGATGGGCTCGGTGCTGGCGCGCGCCACGCGCGGCACGCGCACGGCGATTATCCAGATGGGCGAGACGGCGGTGTTTCTTAACCCGCCGATTCGCGTGGCGGAGGAATACGCCATGCTCGACAGTATCTCCGAGGGCCGCATGGTGGCGGGCTTCCCGGTAGGCCTGGGTGGGGACTTCTCCTACAGCTACGGCATGGCGCCGATCGAACAGCGCGCGCGCTACAACGAAGCGCACGACCTGATCGTCAAAGCCTGGAAATCCCACGAACCTTTTGCCTGGAACGGCAAGTACTACCAGCTGCCGATGGTGAACATCTGGCCCAAGCCTTCGCAGCAGCCGCATCCGCCCATCTGGGTACCCGGCAACGCCAGCCCCAGCACCTGGGACTTCGTCATCAAGCACGATTATTCCTACTGCTTCCTCACCTATTTTGGCGCCAAGGGCGCGCAGCACATGGTGAACGGCTACTGGGAAAAAGTGGCCGCCGCCGGCCGCGATCTAAACCCCTATCGGCTGACCTTCCTCGTCCCGGTTGGCATTTCCGAAACCGACGAACAGGCCGAAGCCGACTTCGGCGCCGCCACCGAGTACTTCTATCACAAGCTGCTGCACCTGCCGGAACAGCTCATGCTGCCGCCCGGCCACATGAACTATCAAAGCCTGCAGCACGTGTTTACCAAGCGACCTTTCCCGCCGTTTGAAGAACTGAAGCGCCACCGCTTCAAGGACTTCAACGAGCAGGACTTTGTGGTCTGCGGCAGCGCCAAAACGGTGACCGAGCGCCTGACCCACATCGTGAAGACGCTGCGCGTGGGGCATCTGTTGCTGCTGCCGCAGTTCGGCTCGCTGTCGCATCAGCGCACGATGGAAAACATCGAGCGCATCGCGAAGAACGTGCTGCCGCAGCTGCGGCCTATTTGGGACAACGAAGGCTGGGAAGATCGCTGGTGGCCGCACGCCGCGCAGCCGCTGCGTCAGGTCGCGGCGGCCTAAGGGGGACGGCGCAAACATCATGAAAAAACTCCGCAAAAAAATCGTGCCCGTGCTGGGTGGCGCCCTGGAAATGACCGTCAACATCGCCGGCAGCGGGCCGCCGTTGCTGTATCTGCATTCCGCCGGCGGCTTCGTGTGGGACGACTTTCTGGACGGCCTCGCCGAGCACTACAAGGTCTACGCGCCGCATTTTCCGGGCACCGCGCCCGGCCGTCCCAACGACATCGACAAGGTCGACAACCTGTGGGACGTGGTGCTGGCCTACGACGATCTGGTCAGCGCGCTGGGCCTGAAGAAGTTTCGGCTCATGGGCCACTCTTTCGGCGGCATGCTGGCAGCGGAACTCGCCGCGCAGCGCCCCGATGCGGTGAAAGGCCTGGTGCTGATCGCGCCCATCGGGCTGTGGCAGGAGGACGCGCCGTACACGGTGGCCAACTGGACCGCGCTCAGTTTTCCCGAAATCATGGAAACGCTGTTCCACAACCCGGCCCATCCACGCGTGGTGAAACGCATGACGCCGCCGGCAGATGAAGACGCCGCCGCGATGTGGACGGTGAACTTCATCTGGACCTTGGGTTGCACGGCGAAAGTCATCTGGCCCATACCGGATAAAGGGCTCAAGAAGCGCATCCATCGCATCGTGGCGCCGACGCTGGTGGTGTGGGGTGAGAACGACCGCCTCATTCCGCCCGTCTACGCGCAAAGTTTTCACAAGGCCATCAGCGACAGCCAGCTGCTGATGCTGCCGGCCTGCGGCCACGAGCCGCCGCTGGAGCAGTGCGAGGCGCTGCTGTCTGGCGTGCAGACTTTCTACGGCAATTAAGCGCCGCACCCTGTTTACCGTTCGCTAACGAGGAGAGTTCGTCATGACCGTTCCCGCCCTGACCCCCGAGCAACTGCTGGAAGCCGCCGACCGCGTGGGCCTGTCGCTCACCGAGGCCGACGTGGATTCCTATCTGGGGCTCCTCGCGCCCTATATCGCCGCCTACAACGTGGTCGACGCGCTGCCCGACAATCTGCCCGAAGTGAAATACCCGCGTACGCCCGGCCACCTGCCGCTGCCGGCCGAGAACCCGCGCAACGCCTGGTATGTGAAGACCGCGATCAAGGGCGCGCCCACCGGCAAGCTGGCCGGCAAGCGCATCGCGGTGAAAGACAACGTGATGGTGGCCGGCGTGCCGATGATGAACGGCAACGCCATTCTGGAAGGCTATGTGCCGGACATCGACGCCACCATCATCACCCGCATTCTGGACGCGGGCGGCGAAATTGCCGGCAAGACCCACTGCGAGAACTACTGTATTTCCGGCGGCAGCCACACCAACGCCAAGGGCCCGGTGCACAACCCCTACAAGATGGGCTATTCCTCCGGCGGCTCGTCTTCGGGCAGCGGCGTAGTGGTGGCGCTGGGCGAAGTCGACATGGCCATCGGCGGGGATCAGGGCGGATCGATTCGCATGCCGGCGTCCTGGTGCGGCATCGTCGGCATGAAGCCCACCCATGGTCTGGTGCCCTACAGCGGCATCATGCCGATTGAAATCATGGTCGATCACACCGGCCCCATGACCGCCAATGTCAAAGACAACGCGCTGCTGCTGGAAGTGCTGGCTGGCGTCGATGGCTACGACCCGCGGCAGTTTCACGAGAAGCAGCCGGGCACGCTGGACTACACCGCCGGCATCGAGGCCGGCGTGAAGGGCATGCGCATCGGCGTGCTGAAGGAAGGCTTCACCCATCCCAACTCCGAAGCCGATGTCGACGCCTGCGTGCGTGCCGCGGCGGAGCAACTGCGCAAGCTGGGCGCGGTGGTGGAAGAAGTCTCCGTGCCGGAGCACCTGCTGGCGCCGGCGCTGTGGGTGCCGATTGGCACCGAGGGCATCGCCCAGACCATGATGATGGGCGACGGCTACGGCGCCTCGCGGCGCGACCTGTACGTCACCAGCCTGATCGACAAGCTGCACGGCTGGGAGCTGCGCGCGGATCAGCTTTCCGAAACCACCAAGCTCCTCACCGTGCTTGGCGTGCACATGAAGAAGCTTTACGGCACGCGCTACTACGGCAAGGCCACCAACATCACCCGCCGGGTTACCGCTGCGTACGACGCGGCGCTCGCCCAGTACGACGTGCTGCTGATGCCCACCATGGTGATGAAGGCCACCCCCATCCCGCCGCCGGATGCGTCCCGCGAACTCTACGTGCAGCGGGCGCTGGAGATGATCGGCAACACCTCGCCTTTCGACATCACCCACCACCCGGCGCTGACCGTGCCCTGCGGCATGTCCGACGGCCTGCCGGTCGGCATGATGCTGGTTGGTCGTCACTTTGATGAAGCCAAGCTGTATCAGGTGGGCTACGCGTTTGAGCAGTCCGGCGACTGGAAGAAGCGCGGGCCCGCGAAGCAGGCTGCGGCGAAAAAAGCGGCGGCCAAGCCGGCGGCGCGCAAGCGTTAATCCTCGGCGCGACGCGCCTGCTCCAAGCGGCTCGTCAGGCCCCGAATCTTCGCCGAAGCATTCGGGACCTGACGGCCCTCAAACTCGGGAACAGGTCCCGATTCCCCCTTCGACCTGAAATAGTCGGCAAACGCCAGCAGGCGACCCCTGCCGCGATCGCTTTATTCCCTCCACTGCCGGATGCAATGCAGATGTTTGCGCCAGTCCGGCGCAAACGGCCGTTTTACCGGCTGTTTTTGCCCGTCAAAAAATCACGCTCCACCCCTGAGCTCGCGCCCGCACGAGGGGGCGCTGGCGCGCGCCCCGGCTTCATCTGGGCCGGGCACGCACAAATCGCGCGCGGCGGGCAGCTGGCCCCCGCGCCAAAGGCCAATCAGGAACTAATGGAGATCTCATGACCTTGCCAAAAACTACTGCCGCCCGCTCTCGCGCCGGCCGTCAGCCCCTGAATCGTCAGGACACCGAATTCAACACCCTGTCGATGCGGGCAGTCGCCATGGCGATGTCTGTCGCCATGGGCGGCTGGTCGAGCGCCAGCGTGGCGGCTCAGGGGCCGGGCTGCACGGGCGAGGCTTGCGAAATTGGCGTGGCGCTGCGCGGCGCGACCGGCTCGGCGGCGACCGATGGCACGGCGGGCGGCGCGGGCGTTGACGGCATTTTCGGCACCGATGGTACAGCCGGTGGCAATGGTGGTAGCGGTTTCGCTGGCTTTACCGGGCAAAGCGGTGGCCTGGGCGGCAAGGCGGGCCCGGACGGGGCGGACGGCAAGGCCGGTAACAACGGTACCAGCGGTACCGACGGCACCGATGGCGTTGTGGGCACCGCGGGCAGCGACGGGCAGAGCGGCGACTCGGGTGAGAACACGTTCACAGCGACAAACGCCAGCGTGAAACTGCTAACGGGCGCATCCATTACCGGCGGCCGCGGTGGCAAGGGTGGCAACGGCGCTGCCGGTGGCGTAGGGGGTTTTGGCGGCCGCGGTGGTCGTGGCGGCGCCGGTGGCGTGGGCGGTGACGGCGGTGACGGCGGCGACGGCGGCGTGGGCAGCGTAACCACCCCCGGCGGCGTGGGCGGCGACGGTGGTCTGGGCGCCGACGGCGGCCTGGGCGGCATCGGCGGCTTTGGTGGCAACGGGGGCGTTGGTGGTGTCGGTGGCAACGGCGGCGCGGGTGGCGTCGGCGGCGTGGGCATCTTCGGCGACGGCCTCAATCTTGAAAACTACGGCGTCATCTCGGGCGGCCGGGGCGGTGCGGCCGGGCTCGACAGCCAGGCGAACGGTTTGGCAGGTCATGTGGGCTTTGATGGCCGGAGCGGTTTCAATGCGGCAGGCGGCAACGCCGGCAAAGGCGGTAACGGTGGTGCCGGCTACAACGGTCTTGTGGGCAGTCAGGCCGGCGAAGACGGTGAAGACGGCGGCGCCGGCGGCAACGGCGGCCGGGGTGGTCTCGGCGGCCTTGCCGGTTCGGGTGCGGTCAATGGTGCAGACGGCAACGGTGGTAATGGCGGCGTCGGCGGTAACGCCGGGTCCGGTGCCGCAGGCACTTCCTCGGGCTCTTCCCCGGTTAGCGGCGGCAACGGCGGTAATGGCGGCAGCGGCGGTCTGGGTGGCCTTGGAGGCGGCACGGGCGTAGCGGGTGCCGACGCCAGCGGCGGTAATGGCGGTGACGGCGGTGCCGGTTACAACGGCGCCAACGGCTTCGATGCGTCGCAGACCGTCGCGTCGACGGGCGGTGCTGGTGAAACCGGCGGGAACGCCGGCAACGGCGGTAACGGCGGTGCCGCATGCCAGAATGCGACGGGCGGTAACGGCGGCAACGGCGGTGCCGGCGGCAACGGCGGCAACGGCGGCGATGGTTCGAACGGCGATGTCGGCATATCGCTGGACGGCAGCGCAGGCGGTGCCGGCGGCAACGCTGGTCTCAGTGGTACGGGTGGTAGTGGCGGCCAAGGCGGCAACTTCGGCAATTCTGGTTCACGGGGCACTGCCGGTAACGGCGGTAACGGTGGTAATGGCGGTGATGGTCTCGCCTACCCCTCCGGTGGCGGCAGCACCATCCCTCCCGGCACAGGCAACGCCGGCAAAGGCGGCGCCGGCGGCCAGGGCCTGGTCTCCGGCACGAATGGTTCCGCCAGCACTGTCGTTGGCACCAACGGTGGCTCGGGCGGCATGGGCGGTAACGGTGGCGACAGCATTGAAGGTACCGGCGGCAACGGCGGCAACGGTGGCGACGGCGCCAGAATGGTTCGCGGCAGCCGCAGCGGTCAGGGCGGCAGCGCTGCCCTGGTCACGGCCCAGGCCTCCGGTGACGGCGGCGACGGCGGTGACGGTGGGCGTGGCGGTCTGGGCGGCTTGGGCGGCCTGGGCGGCGTTGGCGGCCTTGGTGGTCTTGCGGGCGTCGGTGGCACGGCGGGTAATGGTGGTCACGCCGTGTTGTTGATCGGGACGGACAATTCGATACTCAACGCTGGCCTCATTCGCGGCGGCGACGCCGGGGATGCCACCGCGCAGGCAGGCGCCGGCATCTTGGCGGCTGGCGAGGTCACGCAAATCGTCAATCTGGGCGAGATTCGTGGCGGTGCCGGTCAGGACAGCGTCGGCATCATCAACATTGGCACCATCAACCGTCTGGTCAACGCCCAGGGCGGCGCGACTGCGGGTGGTGCGGTGAGCGGACTGCGCTACGCGGGCGCGCTGCCTGAGCAGTATGAAATCGTCATCAATTCGCCCACTTCTTACGGGCAGCTGGCGGTCGCGGCTACCGAGCTTCGGGTCCCTGGCCTGGCCGCACCGATAGAGCAAACGACGGTGCGGATCAACACCGCGTTGAGCGCGAACCTCTCGACCCACAGCTTCCCCAGAGTCATCACGGGCCTGAACGGCGAGAACCTGAGCGGCGTCAACCTTGCCTTCGAAGCGAGCAACGGCGTGCTGGCGGCAACCACGGCCAACGCCGATCAGGCGCTGACCTGGGACCTGCGGGTGCTGAACTACGGCGCGGATCTGGCGCTGCCCCAGCAGCACATGCTGGACCGCAGCGCGATGGTGCTGCGCTCGGAGCTGGGTCGCTACGACTGCGACACGTTTGACGCGAAGGGGATCTGCGTGACCGGTGGCGTGCGCCACTGGGGCTACACCGGTACGGGTGATTCGTCGACGTCGGCGAGCGACTTCAGCTTCACGCTGGCGGCGGCCCGCAAGCTCAGCGATTCGCTGCGCGTGGGTGGCTTTGTCAGCGTGGGCGGCGGCACCGACGGCTATACCGGCATCGAAGTGACTAACAGCTATCCGACGCTCGGCGGCTTTGTGGCGTACTCCGGTCAGGCGGCCGGGGCTGGCCTGCAGGCGCGTTTGTCGGCGGCGTTCAAGATTGAAGACGCGCGGTTTACGCGGTTCAACCTGGCTGGCGCGAGCCGGCAGGTCGGCGGCGAGAGCAGCGTGGAGACCTTTGGTCTGGCGGGTCAGTTGGGCTGGGGCTTCAAGGCGGGTGAAGCGCTGATTACGCCGTACGTCGGCTTCAGCGGCACCAACGCCAACCGCAACGCCTTTGGCGAAGAGGGGCTTGAAGCGGGCGTGATTGACGAGCTGTTCAGCTATCGCGACTTCGAGGCCACGCAGTACACGGGCTTTGGCGGTGTGCGCGTGGAAGGTCCCTTGTCCGAGCAGGTGGCCTATCGCATGGGCGCCGGCTTCGAGTACGACGCGTCGTATGAAATTGACGCGTTCAGTCTGGAAGCGGGCTTTGGTGGTTCTTCGTACACGAGCGGCGTGGAGCCGGACGACATCCGTCCGATGGGCTCTGCGGGCTTGAGCTACAAGCTGGCGCCAAACCGTTCGATTTCGCTGGACGGCTACGTCAGCGAGTCGAACTACAGCGACGCGCCGGACTACACGCTGCTGGTGGGCTTCAAGCTGGCGCTGTAAGACCGGCGCCGCGGCGGCGGACGGCCTTCAAGCTTGAGGGTCGTCCGAACGCCGTAGCGTTCGCGGTTTGAGACGAAAAAATCGGGGTTTATCCCCGATTTTTTTTTAGGCCGCTTCGGCGCGTGCGGGGTTGTCGAAAGTCAGCACGCCGTCTTCCAGCGGGTCGTTGCGAAAGTGCTCGCGGTCCGCCACATAGTTCTGCGTGTTTTGCCAGGGCGCGCGGTCGCCCTGATGCGGGAAGAGATCCAGCACGCGCTGCAAATAGCCGGGGGTGAAGTTGTCGATCATCGGCCGCGCCGGCATGTTGGCGTCTGAGGCCCGCAGTCGCGGGGTCACCTGGCGCCGCTTTTTTTGCGCCATGAAATTCACCAGCCGGCAGGCGAACTCGGAGACCAGCTCCGAGCGCAGCGTCCACGAGGCGTTGATATAGCCCAGCGTGTAGATGAGGTTGGGCACGTCGGAGAACATCATGCCCTTGTACGACCAGGTGTCCTGAAAGCGGATGGGCTGGCCGTCGCGCGAGAACTGCACTTCGCCCATCAGCGTTACCTGCAGGCCGGTGGCGGTAACGATGACATCCGCCGGCAGCGTGGTACCGGACGCAAGTTGGATGCCTTCAGCGGTGAAGCGCTCGACGGTGTCGGTGACGACCTCGGCTTTACCGCTACGA
Organism: Gammaproteobacteria bacterium; assembly: GCA_030833185.1. GTDB lineage: Bacteria > Pseudomonadota > Gammaproteobacteria. The sequence continues at coordinate 10,852 of JAURHQ010000047.1, forward strand.
ATGGCCGCGAACAAATCCGCATCCGGCACCAGGCACAGGCGCTGGTCCCAGGGCATGTAGCGCGGCGTGAAGTGGCGGTCGATGTCGTAGTCCGGCCCCAGTTCCTTGCGCACCATATGCAGCAACTGCTTGCGCACTTTGTGCGGCGCCTCGCGCGTCTGGCGGTAGACGTAGCGCTGAAACTGCACGTTTTTCCAGCGAATTAGCCGATAGGCGAGGCGCGCGGGCAAGAGCCGCTTCAGCCAGTTGGCCACCGCATCCTGCGCCGGCAGCGAGACGACATAGGTCGGCGAGCGCTGGAGCATGGTGACCTTGGCCGCCTCGTGCGCCATCGCCGGCACCAGCGTCATGGCGGTCGCACCGCTGCCGATGATGACCACCCGCTTGCCGCGATAGTCGAGATCCGCCGGCCAGTGCTGCGGATGAATCACCGGGCCGGTGAAGTCTTCGCGGCCCGCAAAGTCTGGCGTATAGCCCTTGGCATAGCTGTAGTAACCGCTGCACATCAGCAGCATGTTGCAGCTCATCTGCACGGTCTCGCCGCTGGCGTTGGTGGCGGTCAGCGTCCAGGTGGCGGTGTCGGAGGACCAGGCCGCCGCGGTGACGCGATGCCCGAAGCGGATGTGCGGCACGATGCCCGCTTCCTGCGCGGCTTCCTGCACGTAGGAGAGGATCGACGGGCCGTCGGCGATGGCTTTGGCGTCCTGCCAGGGCTTCGAGTCATAGCCCATGGTGTACATGTCGCTGTCCGAACGAATGCCCGGATAGCGAAACAAATCCCAGGTGCCGCCGATGCGCTCGCGGCTCTCCAGCAGGGCAAAGGTCTTGCCCGGGCATTTCTCCAGAAGCTGGCGCGCCGCGCCGATGCCGGACAGGCCGGCGCCCACGATGATGACGTCTACATGCTGCATGGGATTTTCCTGCTGGGAGTTGCGGGCATAGTACGCCGAGGCGGGGCGGGTGGTCTCGCGGGGGACGTGAAGGCGGTCGGCGTGTGGTGTCGCGGCGTTGCCGCCTCAGTCGGGGCAAAGCCCCTCCCACAAGCCCGCGGGCGCGGCAATTCGACGAATGCCTCAGTCGGGGCGAAGCCCCTCCCACAAGCCCGTGGGAGCGGCAACGCCGCGACACCAACACCAAGTTCACAACAGCCTCAGTCCTGCCAAAGCCCCACCCTCAAACCAGTGGGAGCGGCAACGCCGCCGCCTCAGGCCCGCCCCTCATCATTCTCGGCGTTCTCGTCGTCCAGTTCCTCGCCAGCTTCCAGCATCTGCAGTCGGGCCAGCGCCTCGTCGCTGCCGCGAATCGCGGCGTAGCGATACCAGTCCCTTGCGCGCTGCTGATTGCGCGGCACGCCCAGCCCATTTTCGTACTGGAAACCGAGATTATTGGCGCCTTCCGGATGCCCCTGCCGCGCGCCCTTGCGGTTCCAGACGGCCGCCATGCGCGCATCGCGCGGCACGCCGATGCCATGCAACAGCAGCCAACCCAGCGTGACTTCCGCGTGCGGTTGATCCGAGGCGCAGGCGCGGGCCAGATAGCGCAGCGCGTCCTCGGTCGGCTTGCCGTGCGCCGCGTCCATCAGCCGAATTGCGTATTCGTTTTCCAGCACCGCGTTCCCGCTGTCTGCCCAGGCCTGCTGCTCGCCCATGGTCGGCGCGCGCAGCGTGCAGCCGGTCAGGGTTTCGGCGTAGTCCTGACAGGCGCGCATCGTTCGCGCCTGCCAGCTTGCTTCGCGTGCGCGGTCGATGCCGAGCTTCTCTTCCAACTCGTTGAGGTCCACCTCCAGCTGTTCCGCCAACTCGCGGTCGCGCGGCCAGAGTTCACCGGCGGCGAGCGGAGCGGTAAATACCAAGGAGAGCAGGAACAGCAGTAGCGGCATGGGCAGTTAACGGGGTCTGGTTGGCGCGCAGGGCGGAGGCGATTTATAGCATTGCGCGGGCTATCCGGGTGAGCCCGTCCGTGCCGCCTGCGCGGCAGCGGCAGTCCTGCGCCACGCATTGGCTCAGGCCGCGCGACCGGCGGGGTGCATTTCGGGTAGCCTGCGGCGCAATCTCTCGGATGTCGGACAGCAGGCCATCGCCATGACGAATGATCCCAATTCCCCCGGCTGGGCAGATCTCCTCACCCTCGCCGCCGAGGTCAGCGCCGAGCAGGGTCCCGGCTCCGCCGCCTGGCAGGCCGATGGCAGCCAAACGGCGGCGATCAACGCCCGTGTGATGCAGGCCCTGCGTGCGCACGGCGGCACCTTGCCTGGGGAACTCGGCAGCGTGCCCTGTCTGGTACTGACCACCATCGGTGCGCGTTCCGGCGAGCCGCGCGCGGTGCCCTTGTTCTACCTCGAGATCGACGGACATCTGTGCCTTATTGGATCGATGGGCGGTGCGCATCGCAACCCGCCGTGGTTTCACAATCTGCTGAAGAATCCGGCGGTGACGGTGGAGAAGGGCGGCGAGACCTTTGCCGCCACCGCGGTGGTGACCGAAGGCGCGACGCGTGACTATTTCTTCGCGCGGTTCTGCGCCAGCTATCCGATTTTTGCGGACTATCAGGCGGGCACTGCGCGGGTCATTCCGATTGTGGAACTGCTGCGGCAGTAGACGCCGCAGTTGCAGGTTTGTGCGGCTAAATGCCGGGCTTATTGCCGTAAGCTCAAATCGCACCTCTCCCGTGGGAGCGGCAACGCCGCGACGTGAGCTGCAATTCGACGACAGCCTCAGTCGGGGCGAAGCCCCTCCCACGAAACCTGTGGGAGCGGCAACGCCGCGACGCGAGCGCCGATTCGAAGAATGCCTCAGTCGGGGCGAAGCTCCTCCCACAGGGCTTGCCAATTCGACGACAGCCTCAGTCGGGGCGAAGCCCCTCCCACAACGCCTGCCAATTCGACGATAGCCTCAGTCGGCATAAAGCCCCTGCCATGAATGTGGCCCTGGCTTTTGAATCTCCCGGCGGCCAGATGGTTTAAGCCCACATCAGACCGCGCTACCTTTAGCGACCTGCATGCCTTGCGCACCCGCGCCCAAGGCCCGCGCACCGCGCCCGTCTGCCGCCGCTCGCAGATGACTCAAGGACGACACCAAGCTTAAGGACCGACCATGCCGGATGCCGCCGCCCCTGCCACGTCCGAGGCCCTGCCAGGGCAGGAAGCGCTCGAACAGTACGTCAACGAACGCATCCGCACGCTGCGCCCGCGCCTGCTGGATCTGAGTCGTCGCAACCCGCTGCTGGCGACCCGCATCTCACCGCGCTCGCTGACGCAGGTGCGCGTTATCGATCAGCCGTTGACGCGGATCGCCGTGCAGTTGGCCGGCGGCAAGCGGCTGACTTTCGCGCCGCTGCCGGCGCTGGAACTCGACCCGCCGGATGAAGACGAGCCCGCGTTTCAACAGGTGCTGGCCACCGCGCGTCTGACCGACGAGGTCTACCTGGCAGAGGTCGCCGCGGCCGAGGAACGGGAGGAGGAAGATCCCGAACTCCAGCGCCAGCTGGAGCGCGCGCTGCGCAACCGCGTACGCGTGGCGCTGGGCTTGCCGAGCCACGAGCCGGGCGTGGAGATTTCGCTGGAGGCGCACGCGCGCAAGCACGGCATTGCGCCGGCGCACGAACTGCCGCTGGAAGACGCCGGCTGGATGCCCCGCGAAGGCGCCGCTCAGCATTTGCAGACGCTGTTCCTGCAGCCCGAACTCACCCGCAAGCTCACGGCCTTGCTCGCCAAGGCCGAAGAATTCAGCCAGGAAACCGGGGTGACGGTGCTGCACGCCGCCTTCGGTTTTCTGGAATGGCGCGAGCCCGGCAAACCCGCGATAGCGCTGGCGCCCTTGCTGCTGATGCCGGTGGAACTGCACAAGCACAGCGGACGCCAGGGGCTTGAGTTTCGCCTTACCGCGCTGGCCGACGAGCCCGAGCCCAATCTGGTTCTGGCAGAGTTTCTGAAGCAGCAGTTTGGCCTCGGCCTGCCGGCCTTCGAGCCGGGCCGGATCGCGGACTACTTCGCGGCACTCCACACCGCTCTGAACGACCGGCCGCAGTGGCACCTGCGCCAGCAGGTCACGGTGGGCATTTTCCCGTCCGCGCGCATGGTCATGTACTACGACCTTGACCCGGACGCCTTCAATTTCGCCCGCAACGACAACCTGCGGCGTCTGTTCGGCGGCTCCGAGGAGGCGGGGCAGAGCGGCTTTGCGCCGGACTACGCGGTGGACGATCCGGCAATCGAAAGCAAGGTGCCGCTGCTGGTGGTCGACGCCGACTCCTCGCAGTTCAGCACGCTGGTCGATGTGGCCGATGGCAGGAGCGTGGCGGTGGAGGGCCCGCCCGGCACCGGCAAGTCGCAGACCATCGTTAACGCCATTGCCGGCGCCTTGGCGGCGGGCAAAAAAGTGCTGTTTGTCGCGGAAAAAATGGCCGCGCTGGACGTGGTTAAATCGCGCCTGGAAGCGATCGGGCTGGGCGATTTCGTGCTCGCGCTGCAGGCCGGCAGCGCCTCGCGTGCGGCGGTCATCAAGCATTTGAAAGCGCGGCTTGCGCTGGCGCCGGAAGCGCCGCCGGCGGCGCTTTTCGAGCGCGTGAAGGCGTTTCGCGAGACGCGTGCGCAGCTCGCGTCCTACCTGGCCGCACTGGCCGCGCGCTTTGCGCAGACCGGCATGAGCGTGCACGAAATCCTCTCGCGCTGTATCGCGCTCGCGCCGGTGGCCGAGGGCCTGCCTGAGACCCTGCGCGGCGCGGCACTGCCCGGACTCGACACCCTCAGCGCGACGACGCTGGAGGCACGCTGTGCGGCGGTGGCGGCGCTCGCCGATGCGCTGCGCGAGGTCGCGGCGCAGGCCAAGCATTGGCGGGGCATCGGTATCACGCGCCTCAATCCCTTCGAGGCCGACGAACTGCGGGCGCAGGCCGCAGCGGCCGGCGAGGCCTTGCAGGCGCTGGCGCGCGCGGAAGACGCACTGGCCGTACTTGGCCTGGCCGAGGGCCTCGATTACGCGGCGCTGGCCAGCGAGCTGCCTGGCTGGCGGGTGCTGCGCGATCTGCAGCCGAAGCTCGATTTGGGCTTGCTTGGGCAGATCGTTGAGAGCGATGCGGCGTCGGCGCTGCGCGCATTCATGACGCGATGTGGGGCGGCCCAGCTTGAGCGCGCGGCGCTCGCGCGGCTGGTGCCTGCGCTGGACGCGCCCGACGCGCCCGACGCGCTGTGCAAACTGGCTGGGCTTGCCGCGCGCGCCGGGAGCGCGGTGCCGGAGTTCGCAGGCTTCACGCAACGCATCGCCGCTGAAGAGGCCGCGCTGGCGCGCGAAGCGGCGCTGGTCGCCGGGCTTACGCAGCTGGCGTCGGAACTGCCGGCGATCGCGCAGCTGTCGCTGGGGGATTTGGCCGCAGCGGCGGCCCTGCTGCGTGAGTACGACACCCGCGTGCTGGCGCTGCGCCACGCCGGCCTGCTCGAGCCCGTCGCGCAGCAGGCCGCGCGTGGTCTGCTGACCAGCATCCGGCGTCAGGCCGAACGCCGGGCGGCGCTGCAAGCCCTGTTTGACCTTGACGACCCCATCGTCCCGGCAGCCTTGAACGAGCACGCGGCGGCGCTGCGGGCAGGCGGTGCCCTGGCCTTTCTTAGCCCCGCCTGGCGCCGCGCGAAACAGGCCTACCTGCACGGCTCGCGACGCAGCACGTTTGATCTCGCGGTGGCCTTGACCGACCTGCAGCAGGTCGGCGAATGGAAAGCCGCCGAGGAGAGCCTGCGCGCCGATCCACGCGCCACCAATTTGTTTGGCCCCTTGTTCGACGGCCATCGCACGGACTTTCTGCTGCTGGAGCAACTGCTCGGGTTTTTGGCGACGCTGGATGAGCGGCTGCCAGGCAGCGCTCAGCGCGAGCTGCGGCGGTTTCTGCAGACCGGTCCGCTGGACGCCTTGCGCAGCCTGTTGCAGCTCGAGTGGGTAACGGACTGCGCCGACCTGCCGGCGCTGATCCGGCGCCTTGAGCGGCGACAGGAGAAGCTGACCGAAGCGCGCGCGGTGCTGGCCGAGCTGCAGTCTCTGCGCCCGCTGTGGCAGGGCGCGCCGGCTGCCCCGACCGTGCTGGAAGACACCGCCCGTCGCCTGAGCGCGCTGCGCGCCGAGGAGCAGGCGCTGGCGGCGGAGCCGACGGCGGCGCGCCTGCTGGGGGCGCAGTTTGCTGGCGCGGCCACGCGCACCGACGCGCTGAGCGCCGAGCTGACGGCGCTTGCTCAGCTCGACGCGTTCGCCGGTGCGGGCGCGCACTGGCTCGAGATTTTGCAGGCCGGCGATGCGCCACGAGCGGTGGCCGCCGGGGAAGCGGTGCTGGCGCAGCACGAGACCGCGCAGCGCCGCCTGATGGCGCTGGAAGCCCGCGTGGCCCGACAGGCGTCGGTCTGTCTTGCCCCCGGCGAGGCATCCGCTCGGGCGGCAGCGCTGCACGCCGCCGCCGAAGACCGCGACGGGCTGCAGGCCAATCTGGCTTACGCCGCCCAGCGGCAGGCGGTGGCGGCAGATCTTCCAGTCTGCGAACAGCTGCTTGAGGCCGGCATTCGTCCCGAGGCGCTGGCCACTGCCTTCAGGGCGGTGCTGCTGCGGGCGCTGGCCCGTGCGGTCTATGCCGAACACGGCGAGCAGTTGACGGCCTACACCGGCGAGCAGCTGGACGCGCTGCGCGAGCGGCTGGCCGGGCTCGACCGCGAGATTCAGCTGGGCGCCCGGCGCGCGCTGCGCGGCCATCTGCTGAGCAACGCCGCCCCGCCGCGCGGGCGCGGGCTGGGGCCCAAATCGAGCTGGACCGAGATGGCCCTGCTGGTCAACGAAACGGAAAAACGTAAACGCTGGCTGCCGGTGCGCCAGCTGACCGCGCGCGCGGGCGCGGCGCTGCAGGCGCTGAAACCCTGCTGGATGATGTCGCCGCTGGCGGTGGCGCAGTACGTGCGCCGCGAAGGCCTGCAGTTTGATCTCTGCATCATCGATGAAGCCTCGCAAATGCCGCCCGAAGACGCGGTGGGCGCGATCGCGCGGTCAAAGCAGGTGATGGTGGTGGGCGACACCAACCAGCTGCCGCCGACCTCGTTTTTTTCTCGCCTGCTGGAAACGGATGACGACAGCGAAGACGGCGCGCCGGTGGAGGAATCCATCCTCGAAGTGGCGAACGGCGCGTTCCGGCCCGCGCGCCGCCTGCGCTGGCACTATCGCTCGCGTCATTCCGCGCTGATCCAGTTCTGCAACCGCGAGATCTACGACAACGGGCTGGTGGTGTTTCCGGCTGCGGCGGAGGCGCGGCCCGATATGGGCGTGCGGCTGGTGCCGGTGAACGGTTACTACCAGGGCAGCGTCAATCCGATCGAAGCGCAGGTGATGGTGGCGCACGCGCTGGCCTTCATGCGCCAGCGGCCCGACCGCTCGCTCGGCATCGTCACGCTCAACCAGAAGCAGCGTGAGCTGATTGAAAGCGAACTGGCGGCCGCGATTGCCGACGACCCGCCGGCCCGCCGCTATGTCGCGCACTGGGAGCAGCAGCGCGAAGGTCTGGAGAAGTTCTTCATCAAGAATCTGGAGAACGTGCAGGGCGACGAGCGCGACGTGATTTTCATCGGCACCGTGTATGGCCCCGAGCGGCCTGGTGGGTCGGTTCACGCCCGCTTCGGGCCGATTAATGGTCAGGCCGGACGGCGCCGGCTGAACGTGTTGCTAAGCCGGGCGCGCGACCAGCTGGTGACCTTCTCGTCGATGACGCCGGCTAATTTCCCCGCGCAGGACCGGCTCAATCCGGGCGCTGCGATGCTCAGGGCCTGGCTGGAATACGCCGGCAGCGGGCGGCTGCACGGCGGCGCGCTGAGCGGACGGGCGCCGGACTCTGACTTTGAAGACTTTGTCGCCGAACAGATCCGCGCGCTGGGTTTCGAGCCTGTGCCGCAGGTGGGCGTCGCGGGCTATTTCATCGACATCGGGGTGCGGCATCCGGACTGGCCCTATGGCTTTGTGCTGGGCGTGGAGTGCGACGGCGCGAGCTTTCACAGCGCGCCTTCTGCCCGCGACCGCGACCGGCTGCGCGGGCAGGTGCTGGCGGGGTTGGGCTGGCAACTGCACCGGATCTGGTCGACCGACTGGTTTGGGCATCCGGCGCGTGAAATTGCGCGGCTGAAGCAGACGCTGGACGCGCGTCTGCAGGCCTTGTTGACCGCGCCGCCTGCGGTCATCCCGGCGCTGCCGGCGGACGATGTGGCGCCGGAAACCGGCCAACTGGGCCTTTTTGGCCTGAGCGCCGTGCCGCTGACAGAAGACGCCGCTGTGCCGGACGCAGAGGAAGATGAAACGCTGGACGCGGAAGGCCCGGCGGAGGACGAGGCCGACGACGTGGAGGACGCGGCGCCGGATGAGGAGGAGACCGGAGACGACTCGGCGAGCGGCCCGCAGAGCTATGCCGGTCTGCTGCCCGAAGTGCAGAAGCAGCTCGATCAGGACAGCTTTTACGATGCCGCTTACAACCGCCGGCTGCGCGAGTTTGCGCTGGCGGTGATCGACGAGATGGGTCCGGTGACCGAGGCGCATCTGTGCGAAATCGTCGCGCGTTGTCACCGCTTTGCCCGCACCGGGCGGCGGATTCGCGACCGCGTGCTGAAGCTGGTGGACCGGCACCGGCCATACGGGGAAGAGGGCAGGCAGGGCGGCAGCTATTGGCCGCAGGGCAGAACGCCGGTCACGGTGATGGACTTCCGGGGGCTGCAGCTCGGCACGGTGTCGCGACAGTGGAAAGATCTGCCCTTGCCCGAGCGACTCGGGCTGGCGCGACGGGCTTTAAGCGTCCGCAGTACGCGGCGTGAGCAGGTGGAGTTCATGCAGCGCGAGCTTCGCCTTGCGCGGCTCAGCCAGCCGACGGCGCGAGCGCTGGACGATACCCTGCAGGAGATGGCGCGCCGCCTCGCCGCCGGCGAGTGACGCGCTCGTCGCGGCAGGCTTAGCCGGTGGTCTTCGGCTCGACCGGCTCGACCGCTGCGCCAGATTTTTTCCACGCGCCAAAGCCGCCCTTGATGTGGCAGACCGGGGTCAGGCCCATGTCCTGCGCGGTCTTGGTGGCGAGCGCGGAACGCAGGCCGCCGGCGCAGAAAAACACGAATTTATTGCCGGAATTGAAGAATTCCTTGTAGTAGGGGCTCTTCGGATCGATCCAGAACTCGAGCATCCCGCGGGTGACGTTGATCGCCCCCGGCACCCCACCGTCGCGCCACAGTTCGCGCGGGTCGCGGATGTCGATGAAGGTCACGCCGTCCTGGCCGTGCAGGGCCTGCGCCTCTTCCACGGTGAGGGTTTCGATCTCGGCCATGGCCTCGTCGCAGAGTTCCTTGATTCCTTTTTTGATGTTGAGCGGCATGGTCGGTCTCCGTGAAATGTGGGCTGGATTGTTGCCGCCCGGGGCGCGGGCCGCAAGGCTGCCGCGTCAGGATTGCTGCGCGATAGCCCAGGATTTGCGATTAGCAGGCGGCGGCTGCCGGGCGCGAAGGGTTTTTTGAAATCTGCCGGGGGACTATCGCGGCGCACGCGCCGCGCCTACAGCGGCTGGGCACAGCTTGCAGGAGGTCCTGTGTTCTATTGTGCATCTCCCGTGGGAGCGGCTACGCCGCGACGCCAGCACCAAATCATCGACAGCGTAAGTCGTGGCGATGCCCCTCCCACAAATCTCCAGTGGGAGCGGCAACGCCGCGACGCCAGCCCCGAATCATCGACAGCCTCAGTCGAAGCAAAGCCCCTCCCTAAAACCGTGGGAGCGGCAACGCCGCGACGCCAGCGCCATGGCATCGACAACCTCAGTCGAGGCAAAGCCCCTCCCACAAAATTCGAAGGAGCGACAAGGTCGCGATTTGGTTTGGCGAATGCGTCGGGCCGCGCAGGCAATTCCCGCAGGTCTCTCCCGCCCGTTCACGGTCGAGCAAACGCGATCAGCGTCTGACCTCATACAGGGCAACCACCGGCCGCGTGCCGGTTTCTGCCTGCGGCGCGAAATTGGCGGAATCGGCGCGCATTTGCGCGAGCAGGGCATCGGTGGTGCAGAAGACGGAGTCGGCATCGAACACCTGCCGCAGATCATCCGCCGGCTGCGTGGACTGGCCCGCGATCAAGCGCTGACGCACGAGGTATTTGGCGCGGTCGTGTACCCACAGCAACGTGGGGTCGAGGATGTCGACAAAGCGCATCTGCGG
>JAURHQ010000479.1 GCA_030833185.1 Gammaproteobacteria bacterium
CGGCGGTCGCGCTCGCTGCGTGCCGGGTCGTCCGAGCCCCACTCGGCGGCGGGTGGAAAGAAGGCGGCGCCGCGCGCCGTCACACGGTCGGTCACCTCCTGACAGATCCCGCGGATCACCTGCCGGCCGTTCCCGTCGTCGAGCGTCAGCAGGAGAATGATGAGCCCGCCGGTTGCGAGACCGCCGAGCGCGCCGTGGCGCTCGACCAGCATGGTGTCGGCGCCAGCCCGCGCCGCGGCGATCGCGGCGGCGTCGGCGGAGCGCGCCGCGCGTTCGACCGCCCGAAGCGCCGGCGTCGCCGCCGCGACCAAGGTCACGACCGTCATCCCGACGCTCGCGCACGCCAGAGCTAAGACGTTGAATGATTGATTCGTCGCGATTTTCCACGCGGGCGAGGGCGTCGGAAGAGGCGCGCTCGCGCTCGCGCGCGTCGCGCGAGCCGGCGGCGAGAGCGAGGTTGGTGGCGGCGCGGCGGCGCGAGCGCACTGATGCGAGCGCGAACGACGGTGCGCGCGAAGATTTGGCGCGCGAGCGCGAAGCGCTCGCATGTGCGGACGACGATGGGCGTTCGAGGCGCGCGCGCAATGAAGGGCGTGACCGACGCGAGCGGCTTTTGAGCGACAAAGGCGCAGAATTTGATTGGCTATAAACAATCGAGCATTTGT
>JAURHQ010000480.1 GCA_030833185.1 Gammaproteobacteria bacterium
GAGCTCGACGGTGATGGCGCCGAAGGAAGTGATGTGCAGTTTGATTTTTGGATTACTCATGGCTTTAACGGATCTCGCTGGCTGAAAGAATGATCACGGGGGTGCGGGGAACGTCGCTGGGAAAGGGGCCGCCGGCACCGGTGGGCAGAGCTTTGATCTTGTTGACCGTCTCCATGCCGCTGACCACCTTGCCGAAGGTGACGTAACCAAAAAGCTGAGGCGCGCCCAGCAGGTTAGCGCGTGGCACATTCTCGTACACCCGGCCCTGGTATTCGAAGCGTGGCACCGGATCGCCCGGCGGAATGGGCGTCGGGTTCAGGAAATCGTTGTCTTTGACGTTGATGAAGAACTGCGCCGAGGCCGAGTTCGGGTCGCTGGTGCGCGCCATGGCCAGGGTGCCGGTCAGGTTGAGCGGGCCGCCGCGGGCCAGAGCCTCGCGGCCTTCATGGGCAATCGGTGCGCGGGTGGGCTTTTGCTGGTAGCGCTGGTCGTAGCCGCCGCCCTGGACCATAAAGCTTTCAATCACCCGATGAAAAATCGTACCGTCGTAGTGCTTGTCGCGCACATAGCGCAGAAAGTTCTCGACCGTGCGCGGCGCTTTGTCGGCATAGAGCTCGACCACGAACTCCCCCTGGTTGGTGATAAACCGCACCTGCGGCGTG
>JAURHQ010000481.1 GCA_030833185.1 Gammaproteobacteria bacterium
CTGTTCATCCCGCTGATCTCGATGGCGATGAGCGAGCTGCGACCGGATCAACTGCCCGCGGCGGCCGGACTGAACAACTTCGTGCGGCTCTCCGCGGGCGCCTTCGGCACCTCGGTGACCACGACGATCTGGGAGGACCGGGCCTCGATGCATCATGCGCGGCTGGCGGAATCGGTACATTCGGGAAGTGCGCCGCTGCAAGAGTCACTGGACACTGCGGCGGCCCTCGGGCTGGATGCCACCCAGCGGCTCGGGCTCGTGGAGCGAATGGCCGACCAGCAGGCGTTCATGCTGGCGGCCAACGACATCTACCTCGGGTCCGCGCTGCTCTACCTCGGCCTGGTGGGCGTGGTCTGGCTTGCGCGGGTGCGCCGGCCGCCGGCAGCGGCGCTCGGGGAGGCTGCCGGCGCGCACTGACGGCTATCGGCGCGACGGCACCGCGGCGCGCCCCGCCCGACCGCCCGGCAGGCGGTCCGAACGAATCGACAACACGATGGAGTAAATGACATGGCAGGAATGCTCGAAGGGAAAGTGATCGTCGTGACCGGTGCCGGCAACGGCATCGGCCGCGATTTCGCGCTGGCGCTGGCCGCCGCGGGGGCGAAGGTCGTGGTCAACGATCTGGGCACATCCGCCTCGGGTGAGGGCGCCGACGTCGGCC
>JAURHQ010000482.1 GCA_030833185.1 Gammaproteobacteria bacterium
CTCGCGATCAGGGAACACTTCGCCAGGGCCGAACGCCTCCACAGTGCCGCCTGAACGCTCTAGTACTGCAACCTCTAGTTCGCGAGCGCGCCCGAGGTACGGCTCGAGCATCGCGCGGTCGCGGAGGCCCTGCGGGGTCGACGTATCGGGAGCCGAGACGACCAAGGCGGCCTCGGCGGCGCTGATCATCCCGGGCAGCTTGCGCGGCAGTTTGGGCCCGCGGGCCAGCTCGGTGAAATCATCGCGGCGGAGACCCGCGCGGACCAGATGGCGGGCGAACGATCGCACCGCCGACAGCCGGCGGGCCAGCGAGGCCGGGGCCTGCCCGCGGCGATCAAGGGTCCGCACCCAGGCGTCGACCTGGGCGAGCCCGACGTCGGCCCAGCGCGTCTGGCCGGCGCGCCCGCAATGGGCCGCGAAGCCGAGCAGGTCGCCCTCGTAGGCCGCGACCGTCAGCTTGGACAGGCCGCGCTCCAGCGAGAGGTGGCCGAGGAAGGCGTCGATCCCTTCCCGGAGGTCGGGCGGCACGGCGGCGGCGCGGGCTTTCCTCGGCATGACGCATCAGTATTGCCCCCGCCCGCGCGGAGTCCATAAGGATTGGCATGTCCAGCCAGCGCGAGCGCGCCATGAAGCCCACCGACCTGCGGGGAATCCTCCA
>JAURHQ010000483.1 GCA_030833185.1 Gammaproteobacteria bacterium
GTTCAGCGGGGGTTTTGCGGTTTTTGCGTTCTTGCGTTCTAGCGTAGGGGGTAGGCGGCAGAAAAAAAACCTCGGGGGGTTCTTCGCTCTCTCGGCCGTTCTTTCGCGAGCGACCGCCGGCAGCTCCGCGCGCCGCGCCGGCGCCCGCGCGCAGCGCCGTCGCACGGTCCCGAGCCCACCCCACACCCTTGCTTGACATGTGCTCCGCCGCGCCGCGCGCTGCGCCGACGGCGGGCGCCGCGGCGCGCGCCGCCTCCCCGCGCGCCTCGCCGCGGCGGCGGAGGAGCTCCAAGAACAGCGCGCCAAAGGCGGCTGTGGGCGGCATGTCCGCCGCGGCGCCCCCCGTGGCGGCGGCGCTCCCGACGACAACTACTACGGCGGCGGCGACGAAGAGCCGTTCTGATCGAGATGACACTGGGCCCGCCAAGCGAGTTGGGCCCGCACCACTGAGGAGTTCGTAACCCAAATGAGCAACAAGAAGCCCCGCCCGCCCCGGGCGCCCAAGGCGTCGGCGCCCGCGCCGCCGAGCGGGGAGGCTGGCGTCGGCGGGCCGCCTGCGCTGCGCGTGTCGACGCGGTGAGTTTTTTCAACGCTGAAAAAAATACGAGAGTGAGGGGGCGCCGCCCACGGTGACGCGCAAAGGGGGCGGCGCACCA
>JAURHQ010000484.1 GCA_030833185.1 Gammaproteobacteria bacterium
CCTACAGCATGTCGAAGATGGCGCTGATCTCGCTGGTACGCAATCTGGCCGCCGAGCTCGGACCCAAGGGCGTGCGTGCGAACGCGATCTGTCCGGGGCTGATCCGCACCGACTTCGCCGAGGCGCTGTGGAACAACCCGGAAGCGAAGCGCCGCGCGGAAGAACTGATCCCGCTGCGTCGCCTCGGCGAGGCGGAAGACTTCGCGCGGATGCAGCAACGAGCTCGTGGCGGTACCCGAGCTCACTTCCTGCAGGCCGAGCAGCCGGTTGCGCCGGTTCAGGGAGAGCACCCAGCATTTCTCGACGGCGAGCCCGACGGTGAGAGGCTCGAGCCGGGCCCAGACCTTGGCGGGCGAATCCAGGCGCGCCCCCGGATCGGCCACCCGCTCGCGGAGCCGCCGCGCCAATTCGAAGCACGCGGCCAGCTCCGCGGCCTTGGCCGGCCCGAGCCCCCGGATACGGGCGAAGTCGGCCCGCTCCCAGCCGGCCAACCCGGCGAGTTCGCCGGCCTCGCGGAGCAGATGGCCGGCGAGTTGGTGGGCGGAGGCGCCGCGCGAACCGGCGCCGATCAACAACTCCAGGAGCTCGGCGTCGAGCAAGGCGCGCGGACCGAGGCGGTCGAGGCGTTCGCGCGGGCGATCGGCGGGGGACTGCA
>JAURHQ010000485.1 GCA_030833185.1 Gammaproteobacteria bacterium
AAGATTTCCATCAGGCGTGGTCACGCCGAGGGAGCGGCGGCGGGACAGGGAGGGGCGGAGGGTTCGGGAGCGGCGCAGGCGGGGCCAACGCCGCGGAAGTCGCCGCGCCAGTCGTCGCGCGCGGGGGCACGATCGGCGGCGGCGTGGGCCGGGCGAAAGTCCGGCGGGCGTCTTCGACGCGGCGGGCGGCTTCGCGGACGCCGGCGATCAGCAACGAGGTCTCCAGTCCGGCGCCGGCGAACTTCGCGGCGTCGGCGCTGCGCAGCGCGGCGGCCAGCGGCTGGCGGGACGGCATGAAGACCGGGATCACGCCCGTCGCCGCGAGCAGTTCTTCCGTCGAGAGCGAGGGCAGGGCGCGCGCGTCGACGGCGTGCAGGTAGGCGCGGAAGGAGCGGGTGACGCGGACCACGGCTTCTTCGGTCGGCAGGGTTTCGGCGGCGGCGAGTTCGCCCTCGAGGATCGCGGACGGCGGCTTCTGCGCCGGCTTACGGGTGATTAATTTGAAGCCGAGGAGCAGGGCGAGGGCGAGCACGGCCGCCATCTGGCTGCCCCCGGCCAGCAGCACCGGCGTGCCCCGGGCCGCCGCCGCCCCCACCAGGCCCGTGGCGAAGGCCTGCATCGGATCCCCCACCGCCGCCAACACCGCCAGGG
>JAURHQ010000486.1 GCA_030833185.1 Gammaproteobacteria bacterium
ATCCGCAGAAAAGCCTGTTTCTGCAAGTGTTCCAACTGGTATTTCTAGTGAGCTTGGTTTGTTGACAAACTCGTTTGCAAAGCCAGACAAATAGAACGTCGAAATTAAACCAGCGGTTAATGCATTGAGTTTCATTTTTGCAGCCAAAATTGTTAAAGATGAAAACCATCTTGACGCAAAAAGGATTTGCAAAATAGGCGGGTTTTCACTATGCAACGTGATCCGCATTTGGGTAGGCTGAAACCCCAAAAAGAAAACCCTAGCAACATGGCTGATGCTAGGGTTTGGATTGGTGGCCTGGGACGGAATCGAACCATCGACACGCGGATTTTCAATCCGCTGCTCTACCAACTGAGCTACCGGGCCTCACAGAAGCGGGATTATAGCATCAGAAAAAGCGGCTTTTTAGGGGAAATTAGGGGGCAATGAAAGAAGCCATGGGTGATAAGGTCGAAAGGTGAACTTTTCTTCTGCCCACCCCGCCCATGCCGACCTGATCGATTCCTCTTACGCCGCCCGTCGCCTCTTCATCACTTTGCTGCTCATGACCTTGGGCGGCAGCAGCATGTACGTGGTGTCTGTGGTGCTGCCCGAAGTCCAAAAAGAATTTGGTATTTCGCGTGCCGACGCCTCTTTGCCCTACACCCTCAT
>JAURHQ010000487.1 GCA_030833185.1 Gammaproteobacteria bacterium
AAGAACAGCCGGCCCTGCGAGGCGCGTTCGGCGGGATTGTCGGTCTCCCAATAGACGTCCTTCTGGATATCGTCCGGCGTAGGGAAGGGACTCGCCTCGGAGAAGTCGGCGGCGAGGTCGGCGCGGGCGAAGCGGCTCTCGGCAAGCCGCCGGGCCGCCGCACCTTGACGGGCCCGGCGGGCCGGGTCGGCGGCGAGGGCCGCGCGCGCCTTGGCGATGACCGTCGCCGCCGTCAGCGCCGGTTCGTCGGCCGCGAGCAGGCCGGTCGCGGCGAGCAGAAGCGTCGCCACTAGCGCGGCGTATCGGCGGAACAGGACCATGGGAGGCCGATGTTGGGCGGGGGTGCCTGCTTGGCAAGCATCGGTCGCCCGCGGCGGCCGCGCTCAGCGTTCGCCGGTCGCCTTGAGGAGGCCCGCGACGTCGCAGCGGCCTTCGTAGAGCGCCTTGCCGACGATGGCGCCGACGAGGTTCGGGTAGGCCATGGACAACTGGGCGAGTCGGGCGACGTCTTCCGTGCCGGCGACCCCGCCGGAGGCGATCACGCCGCAGGGGCAGGCCCGGAGGACCGCCTCGAGGGATTTCCAGTTCGGGCCAGTGAGCATGCCATCGGTGGCGATGTCGGTGTAGATCACGGTCGAGACGCCGAGCTCG
>JAURHQ010000488.1 GCA_030833185.1 Gammaproteobacteria bacterium
CGGTGCATTCGGCCGCGGGCATGAACGTGGCCGACCCGACCCGCGCCTGGTTGCGACCGTTCCGCTCGCCGCACCACACGATCAGCGATGTGGGGATGATCGGCGGCGGGGCGATGCCGACCCCGGGCGAGGTATCGCTGGCGCATCGCGGGGTGCTCTTCCTCGACGAGTTACCGGAGTTTCGCCGCTCGGTGCTGGAGGTGCTGCGCCAACCGTTGGAGGACGGCAGCGTGACGGTCTCGCGCGCCGCCGCGAAGGTCACCCTGCCCTCCCGCCTGATGCTGGTGGCGGCGATGAACCCCTGCCCCTGCGGCTACCTCGGCGACAAGCAGCGGACCTGCCGCTGCGGCCCGACCGTCGTCCAACGGTACCGCGGGCGGATCTCCGGTCCCTTGCTCGACCGTATCGACCTGCAGGTGGAGGCGCCCGCCTTGTCCATCGAGGAACTGCGCGCCGGCGAGCCGGGCGAGCCCTCGGCGGCCATCCGGGCCCGGGTGGAGGCGGCGCGGGCCTTGCAACGGCGACGCTTCGGCGAGGGCGCCGGCGGGTGCAACGCGCTGCTCGCCGGCAAGGAGCTCCGCGCCTGCTGCGCCTTGGAGCAAGCCCAAGGGGATCTGCTCCAGGAGGCCATGGAGCGGCTCAAGCTCTCG
>JAURHQ010000048.1 GCA_030833185.1 Gammaproteobacteria bacterium
CCAAGGCGAATGCGTTCGGTCTGGCGCGCCGCCGCCGCCAGAAACACCGACGGCGAGGGCGCCATGCCGAGCGGCGTGGCGTGGTGTTCGGCCAGGTGGTAGCGGTGGTAGCCGGCGCGATCGGCGCGGGCAAGTAGCGCAAGGCGCTGGGTGTAAAGTTCGCCCAGCGGCATGCTGTTGCGGTCGATCCAGTCAAACACGCCAAATTCGATGGTGGCCATGGTCGTCCTTCAAAGGGGCTGCGTCGCCGGAGTTCAACCGAGCCACCGGCAAGCGTCAAGTCCTGTCGTGACTCGCCCGAGGGAGCGGCAACGCCGCGACGCCAGCAGCCAGTCGGCTACACCCTGAGTCGGGGCGATGCCCCTCCCACGAGCCCTCCTGTGGGAGCGGCAACGCCGCGACGCCAGCCGCCAGTCGACCACAGCCCGAGTCGGGGCAAAGCCCCTCCCACGAGCCCTCCTGTGGGAGCGGCAACGCCGCGACGCGGGCAGCAAATCAACGAAAGCCTCAATCGATTCAGGAAGTCCCGTCACGCGAGCGCTTATGCACCGACTCGCGCCAAACCGGGGCCGCGGCGGCCCCGTTACGGCGCATGTCGGCCCGCCTCGGCGCCTGCACATCGCGCTTTTCCCCCGCAAATCCGCTTTTTCTTAGCTGGCCCGCTATTTGCGAACCCCTGGCATTCTCATCCGCGGTCGCTTGTGCCCATGTCGCTGTCCGTTCCGCTCGTGACCATCCCCGCCCGCGCGGGCAAGGCGGTGCCGCTTGCCGCCGGCCAGCGTCTGCGCGTGGTCAATACCCACGGGCAGCAGGTGGTCGACACTTGGGCTTTCGTCGCGGACGACCTGGCGGAGTTCATGTCGATGGAGCACACCCGGCCGCATCTTGGCTCGCTCTACCCGCGCGTGGGCGACGTGCTGCGCAGTAACCGGCGCCGTGCGCTGCTGACGCTGCTCGAAGATACGTCGGGCGGTCGCCATGACACCCTCATCGCCGCCTGCGACCGCTATCGCTACGCGATGCTCGGCTGCACCGAGCCACACGCCAACTGCACGGACAACCTGCACGTCGCGCTGGCCGAACTGGGACTGCGGACGGCGCACACGCCCTGCCCGCTCAATCTCTTCATGAATATTCCGGTTGATGACGGTGGCGGCTTCACCTTCGAGGCCCCTCGCTGCACCCCCGGCGGGGCGGTGACGCTGGTGGCCGAAGTCGATCTGGTGCTGGTGTTTTCCGCCTGTCCGCAGGATCTGGTACCGGTCAACGGCCTCGCCTGCACCCCCACTGAAGCGCACTTCCAACTGCTGCCAGGAACATCCGCATGACGCTGCAAGCCCGCACCCTGACCCTCGATCGCAGCGATCTGGCTGCGCAAATCACGGACTTCGACCAGCTGCCGGTGATCGACGTGGCCGACTTGTCCTCGCCGGATCTGGCCCGGCGGCAGGCGGTGGCGGACGCCATCGGCCGCGCCTGTCGCGAAATCGGTTTCTTCTACATCGTTAACCACGGCATCACGCAGCCCGAGATTGATGAGGTCTATCGCATGGCGGCTGCGTTCTACACGCTGCCGCTGGAAGAGAAGCGGCACTACGACATCAACCACTTCGGGCGGCACCGTGGCTATGTGCCGGTCGGCGGGCTGGCGGCTGATTCGCACGACGCCACCGCCTTCGATTTTCACGAGGCTTACGAGATCTCGCTCGAGCTGCCGGCCAGCGACCCGGACTATCTGGCCGGCAACCTGATGTACGGCCCCAACGTGTGGCCACAGCGACCGGGCGATTTTCAGCCGGTGATTTATCGCTATTTCGAGCGCGTGCGGGCGCTGGGACAGCGGCTCTTTGCGGGCTTTGCGCTGGCGCTGGAAATGCCGGAGGACTTCTTCGAAGACAAGATCGACAAGCCCATGGCCCAGCTGCGGGTGCTGCACTATCCGCCGCAGCCCGAGCCGATCGATCCCCGCCACATCGGCGTGGGCGCGCACACCGATTACGAATGCTTCACCATCCTCGCCACCAGCGCGCCTGGCCTGCAGGTGCAGAACCGTGCGGGTGAGTGGATTGCCGCGCCGCCGCTGCCGGGCGCGTTCGTGGTCAACATTGGCGACGTGATGGCGCGCTGGACCAACGATGTGTTTCTGTCCACGGTCCATCGCGTGATTAACACCAGCGGCGCCGCGCGCTACTCCCTGCCGTTTTTCTTCGGCGCCAACTACCACGCCCAAATCAGCTGCCTGCCCACCTGTCAAAGCCGGGCCTATCCGCCGCGCTACGAGCCCATCACGGCCGGCGAGTGGACGGTGTCGAATATCACCGCGGCGTATGGTTACCGGCAGGGCGCACGCGAGAACTAGCCGCGGCGTTGGGTACGGGCGGGAGCAGCCAGCACGAGGCGGCTAGAGATACTGTCAGGCGGCAACAGGTGCCGCCCTGGCATCAATCGAGTGCATCCCCAGTGGGAGCGGCAACGCCGCGACGCGCGCATCAAATTACCGAAAGCCTCCCGCACGACGCCCGATGCAGCGCCAATTCATCGGCAGCCTCAGTCGGGGCAAAGCCCCTCCCACGAAATCTCGTGGGGGCGGCAACGCCGCGACGCTCCCGATACCGTCGCCAGCTCCGGCGCGACCGGTGCGAGCGCGCCAGACAATCGATCCCCCGCCGTCGCTCGCGTTACCATCCGGCCTCACGCTTTTTTTCGACAACAGTGAGGGGAGCCCCATGCGCGTCATCAATACGCCCGCAGACATGAAGAACCACATCGGCGAAGACTTTGGCGCTTCCGACTGGGTCACGATCGATCAGGCCACGATCGACAAATTTGCCGAAGCGACCGGCGACCATCAGTGGATTCACGTCGATGTGGAACGCGCGAAAACCGAAATGCCCGGCGGCAAGACCATCGCCCACGGCTTTCTAACGCTCTCGCTGGTGCCGCGCCTCAGCGCCACCATCTGGAAAATTGAACACCGCACCCGCGGCATCAACTACGGCCTGAACAAGGTGCGTTTCACCGCGCCGGTGCCGGAAGGCGCGAAAGTGCGCCTGCGCCAGAAACTGCTGGCGGTCGAGGATGTGAAAGGCAACGGCGTGCGCATGACCTTCGAGAACACGATGGAAATCGAAGGCAGCAGCCAGCCCGCGTTGGTCGCCGAAGCGCTGAGCGTTGCCTACGCCTGAGGCGGGTCGGGGTAGCAAGTCTGCCCCGCAGGCCCGGCCTCATCGTCAACCCTTCGCGGCGCACGCGCCGCGCCTACGAGGATTGCCGCGCCCGCGTAATCTCCGCCAGCCCCTCAAGCAGCCGGTCGATCTCCGCCGGGGTGTTGTACAGCGACACCCCGGTGCGCAGCAGGCCGCCGCGCTCGGCCAGATGCAGCGACTCCATCACCGCCATCGCATAGAAGTGGCCGTGCCAGACCTGGATGCCGCGCGCCGCGAGCTGCGTGGCGGCGTCGAGCGCGCTCACGCCGTCAATCGTGATCGACACCGTCGGCGCGCGCGGTTCAACGTCGCCCGGTCCCCACACGGTAATGCCGGGCAGCGTGGCGAGCCCCGCCAGATAGCGCTGCGCCAGACCATGCTCATACACCGCAAGCCCCTGCATGGTGTTGGTCAGGCGCGCGCGCCGGGTGTCGCCCTTGCCCCAGCCGGCCAAATAATCCACCGCCGCGCGCACGCCCATCAGGGCGGGATGATTCGGTGTGCCGGTTTCGATGCGATAGGGCGCGGCGCTGTACTGCGCGCGCAGTCGGTCGGTCTCGAGTTCGTCGAGCAGCCCAGGTTTTGAATACAGCACGCCGATGTGCGGCCCGTGAAATTTATAGGCCGAGCACAGCAGGAAATCGCAGCCCAGCGCCTGCACGTCTACCGGCAGATGCGCGGCAAAGTGCACGGCATCGCAAACGAGCAAGGCGCCCACCGCGCGGCTCAGCGCGCGAATCTCGGCAATCGCCGGCACCGTGCCCAGCGCGTTCGACGCCAGCGTTACCGCCACCAGCCGCGTGCGCGGCGTTAGCTTGGCGTAGAAGTCGTCCATGTCGAGCGTGCCGCCGGCGGTGATCCCCACTTCCTTCACCGTCACGCCGTGGGCCGCCAGCGTCTGCCAGGGGCCGCGATTGGCTTCGTGGTCGAGCCGCGTGATCAAGACCTCGTCGCCGGCTTTGAAGCGCCTGGAAAACGCCCGCGCCAGCGCAAAATTCAAGCTCGTCATATTGGCGCCGAAGGCGATGCAGGCCGGGCTTTCCGCACCCAGAAAATCCGCCATCGCCGCGCGCGCTGCGTCGACCTCAAGGCCCACTTCCTGCGAACTCGCGAAGGCGCCGCCGGCGTTCACGTTGCAGCGGGTGTAGCCGTCGGTGATGGCATCGATCACGGCCTGCGGCACCTGCGTGCCGCCCGGCCCGTCCAGAAAAGCGACCGACTGGCCGTTGTGCTGGCGGGCCAGGGCGGGGAAATCGGCACGCGCGCGCAGCGCATCTTCAAGGCTGAAGGGCATCAGGCTTACTCCCCCGCGCTGCCGGCAAGTTCCGCCAGCAGTTCGGTTGTGGTGCGTTGTCGGCAGTAGCCGGCGGTGGTTTTCAGCGCCTGCGCGTGGCGCTCGTCGGTGATGCTGGCGCAGGCGTCGGTCAGCAGCGTGACCAGATAGCCCCGGTCGCAGGCATCGCGCACGGCGGATTCCACGCACTGTTCGGTCAGCACGCCGGCAATCACCAGTTGCGTCACGCCCAGATTGCGCAGCACGTAGTCGATGTGGGTGGCGTTGAACACGCTGGACGCGGTCTTCGGCAGCAGGATGTCGTCGGTCGCCGGGGCAATCGCCGGCATTACGGCGGCATCCGGGCTGCCGCGCGGCACGAAAATCCCGCTCAGGCGATAGTCCAGACTCTGGTCGCGGCCGTCGCTGGTCAGAGCCTCGATGTAGGTATAAAGCACCTCAACACCCGCGGCCCGCGCCGCGCCCAGCGTCCGCTGCAGATTGGGCAGTACCACGTGCTGTAGCCGCCGCAGGTAGGCGCCGAAGCGCGTGTCGATCGTCGCCGGCGAGAGCCCGCTGAACATGCCGCCGGCCGGATCGCAGCAGTAGCGCTGCACGTCGACCACCAGCAGCGCGGACGCTGCAGGGACCAGCGGCAGTTCGCGACTTGTGGGCAGGGTGCGTGGCGGCATGGCCTGTAGCCCTCTCTGACTATCGAAGATTTTCGGCGGGTCAACGGCTGCGTTGGCGACCCGCACTACCGGCCATATACTCGGCTGGCCCATCCACACGCAAGGGGACAGTCATGAGCTCGATTCAGGACGGCAGCGTTGGTCAGGTCGATTTCATCACCCGCCATGGGCTCTACACCGATGAGCAGCGCGAGGCGATTCCCCGCCTCAAGGCCGAGATTGAGCGGCTGAAGCTTCGCACCATTCGCATTGCGTGGTGCGACCAGCACGGGCTGGTGCGCGGCAAGCACGTGATGGCGCACGACTTCCTGCTCGCGCTGCGCAACGGCATCGATTTTCAAACCGCCACGCTGTTCATGGACACGGCCAATAATCTGGCCGCGCCGATGTTTGCCAAGCACGGCGGCGGGATCGGCGTCGCCTCGCTGTGCGGCGGACCCGATGCCATCCTCGTGCCCGACCCGCTGACTTTTCAGGTGCTGCCGTGGGCGCCGGGCACGGGCTGGATCCTGTCGGAGATGTATCTCAACAGCGGCGAGCCGGTGCCCTTCGATACCCGCGCGCTGTTCAAGCGTCTGCTCGCGCAAACCCGCGCCAAGGGCTACGACTGGGTCGGTGGGCTCGAAGTCGAGTTCTACATCTGCAAGCTCGAAGACCGCATGTTGAAACCCGAGCAGTCGGGCTGGCCGCCGGATCCGCCGAAAGTCTCGGCCATTGCCCACGGCTTCCAATACCTCACGGAAGAACGGCAGGACGAGATCGACCCCATCCTGCAAATGCTCCACGACAACCTCGCGCAGCTCGGGCTGCCGCTGCGCACGATGGAGGACGAATGGGGACCGGGTCAGTGCGAGTTCACCTTCGACCCCACGCGCGGCGTGACCAGCGCGGATCAGATGGTGCTGTTTCGCACGGCGACCAAGCAGCTGTGTCGACGGCATGGCTATCACGCGACGTTCATGACCCGGCCCGGGCTGCCCAACTTTTTTTCCAGCGGCTGGCATTTGCACCAGTCGCTGTGCGATCTGAACACCGGCACCAACCTGTTCGCCAATATGAGCGGCGGCGACGACGTCCTCTCGCCGCTCGGCCGGCATTTTGTGGGCGGTCTGCTGGCACACGCCGCCCCGGGCTGCGTGTTCTCCACGCCCACCATCAACGGCTACAAGCGCTACCGCCCCAACTCCTTCGCGCCCGACCGCATCACCTGGGCCAGCGAAAATCGCGCGGCGATGATTCGCGTGTTAGGCGGGCCGGGCGACCGCGCCTCACATATCGAAAACCGCGCCGGTGAACCCTGCGCCAATCCGTATCTCTACATGGGCTCGCAGCTGGTGGCGGGCATGGACGGCGTGGCGCGTCAGCTCGACCCCGGCCCGCTGGAGGAAACGCCCTACGAGTCCGCCAACGCCAAACTGCCGCGGAGCCTGATGGACGCCACCGCCGCGCTCCGCGACAGCAAGGTGTTTCGCGAAGGCTTCGGCGACGCCTTTGTGGAATACATGCTGTTGTTGAAGCAGAGCGAAATCGATCGCTTCCTGCAGCACGTGACCGACTGGGAGCACCGTGAATACTTCGAAATGTTCTAGGCCGCCGCGCGGCCCGAAGGAGGCGTGATGAGCGACTGGCGAGGCAGCAAATTTGGTGGCCTGTCCAAGGCCGAACTCGACGAGTTCCTGAACGGCCCCTGGCTGGCGCGGCTGGCCTGCCTGAAGCCCGACGGCTGGCCGTACGTGGTGCCGGTCTGGTACCACTGGGACGGCGATGCGTTCTGGGTGGTCGGCCGCGCGCGTTCCGAGTGGTGTCGCTACATGGCCGACGACCCGCGCGTCTCGCTGGTGGTCGATGAACCCACGCCACCCATTCGCAAAGTGATCTGCGAAGGCCTGGCCGACGTGGTGGAAGAATCCGTCGGCCCGTATCTGCCGTCCGGTGAAAAATCGGTGTGGAACAAAATGGGCGAAGAGCACACCGGCCCGCGTTACCTCGGCGAGCGCGCGCAGGAATATCGCGGCTCGGTGAATGTGGAGCCCTGCTGGACCTTCCGCATCGTGCCGCAGAAGCTCACCACCTGGCAGGGCTTTGGCTGGCATCAGCGCTACAAGCATCCCGAGTTACACCCTGAAGGAAACTGAGCGGCGATGCTGAGAGACCACGAACCGCCTGCCTTCACCCTCGAGCGGGCCGATAGCGACTGCGCGCTGTTTCTGACCTGCGACCACGCCAGCGCGCGCATCCCCGAAGCGCTGGGCGATCTGGGCGTGTGCGCGGCCGAGCGCGAACGTCATATCGCCTGGGACATTGGCGCGCTGGCGGTGGCGCGCTTGCTGTCTGCGCGCTTCAACGCGACCTTGATTCACAGCGGCTATTCGCGGCTGGTGATCGACTGCAACCGCCACTGTGCGCGGGCGGATCTGGTGCCCGAAATCAGCGAGTACACCGAGGTGCCGGGCAACCGTGATCTGAGCGAGGAGGCGCGGCGTTTGCGCATCGAGACGCTGTGGCAGCCCTATCACGAGGCCATCGCCGGCACGCTGGCGGCCCGCGCCGCGCGCGGCCTGCCGACGCTTTTTGTCTCCATGCACAGCTTCACGCCGGTCTACAAAGGCGAAGCGCGGCCGTGGCAAATCGCCATGCTGTCTAACCGCGATCGCCGCGTGGCGGAAGTGCTGCTGCGCGAACTTGGCAACGAGCCCGGGCTCTGTGTGGGCGACAACATTCCCTATCGCCTGACCGACGAGGGCGACTATGGCGTGCCCGTCCACGCCGAGCGCGTCGGCTTGCCGCACGTGCTGGTGGAAATCCGTCAGAACGAAATCGACAACGAGGCCGGCCAGCAGGCCTACGCCGAACGCCTCGCCCGCACATTGCCGATTGCGGCGCAGGCGGTGGGCTTAACGTTGTAGGAAGGGAACATCCGGGGGGCTGAGTGCCGGCGCATTGGCCAATCCAATCCCGGCCGACTGGGTGTGCTGCGGAACCGCGCATCGTCCTTGAACTGCATTGGTAGGAGGGGCTTACTGACTAGACTGAGGCTGCCGATGGCTTGGCGCTTGCGCCGGCGTCGTGGGAGGGGCTTCCTGCCCCGACTTAGGCTTTCGGTGATTTGCTGTTCGCGTCGCGGCGTTGCCGCTCCCACAGTAGCGGCCATCGCCCCTCAGCCCCAGCCCTCGCGCACACAGCGCGCTGCCGTGTTGAACGCGACGGTCGCGGCCTCGTGCAGCGGACGTTCACGATGTTCGATCGACAAAATCTCGACGCCCATCGGGCCGCGGTAGCCGGCGGCGGCGAGTTCGCGCACGAAGGCCGGCACGTCGAGCGCGCCTTCGCCGCATAACAGTCGCCGGTCCAGCGTGTCTTCAATCAGGGTGCCCACTACCTCGGGTGCGGCGTCGTCGAGCTCCACGTATTGAATCAGCCGCGCCGGGATTTTGCGGATGTCGCTATAGGGCACGCCGCCGCGTGCCAGATGCCAGATGTCGAGCAAGAGCCCGCCGTTCGGCGCGTCGGCGCCGGCGACCACCGCAAGGCCCTGATCGATTGTGCGCAGATTGCTCCAAGGCATGATCTCCAGCGCCACCGCCAGGCCCGCGCGTTCGGCCCGCGCGCACAGCGCGGCAAAGCGTTCGACCATGTGCGCAAGCGGCCAGTCGCGGGCATTCATGTCCGGCCCAATCTTGATGTGTCGCGCGCCCAGCGCCGAGCCGGCGGCAAGCAGTTCGTCGAACATCGCGTTGGCCGCAGCGCCAGTCGCGCCGTCTTCCAGCCAGCCGGTCAGAAACTCGAACTCAAGATGACGAATATCGTGGTCGGCGAGGATCGCGCGTACGTCCGGCAGGTTGTAGCGGGTGAGGATCTGCTGCAAGTCGGAATACATCAGCCCCATGCCGCGAAATCCGGCCGCGGCGGCCGCCGCGGCGCGCTCGCGCAGATCAATGCGGCTCGCTTCTTCCGCCGGCGGGCCCAGCGGCACCACCTTGCCGGCCACGGTCCAGTAACTGGCGATCAAGTCTGGCAAGGACATCGCAAACCTCCCCGGGGGCAGCCCCGTTTTCTGTTAGCCGCCGGCGTCGTCGAGATAGTCGTTCTTTACCTTCACGTAGTTGCGCGCGCTGTAGTAGAGCTGCTCGACCTGTTCGGCGTTTAACTCGCGCAGCTGGCGCGCCGGATTGCCGGCCCACAGCGTGCGGCTAGGCAGGCGCTTGCCCGGCGGCACCAGCGCGCCGGCGGCGACCATCACTTCGTCCTCGATCACCACGCCATCGAGCACCGTCGCGCCCATGCCGATGAGGCAGGCGTTACCCACGGTGCAGGCGTGCAGCACCGCGCCGTGGCCGATGGTGACATCGTCGCCAATCACGAGCCCGCGCCCGCCCGGCGTGTACGGCCCGTCGTGCGTCACATGCAGCACCACGCCGTCCTGCACGCTGCTGCGCGCGCCAATGCGAATAGGCGAGACATCCCCACGCACCACCGCGCAGGGCCACACCGAACTGTCTTCGCCCAGCACCACGTCGCCAATCACCACCGCGGCGTCGTCGACATAAACCCGGGCGGCAAGCTGCGGCAGACGGCCGCGATAAGGACGAAGTGACATGCGGGATCTCGATGCTGGGGACGTGGGCGGGATGCTAACAGCGGGCGGGGGCGTTGCCCTAACGTCGAGCCTTGCACGCTGGCTTGATGCATTGAGGCTACCGTCCAATAGTCGATGCGAGACTTGCGAAGCACAAAGCCCAAGACCACGCTGAAATTGACCGCTGTTGGTTCCGCGACCGGTGCCGTGCTGCCTGCCGAAATGCTGGCCCGACTCAACGTCGCGCTGGGCGATACCCGGTGGTAACGCCAAAGCCTATCGCGGTGCACCGCGCCTACGTCGGGCGCCCGAGGTCGACAGGTCCTGGCCGCATCCGTGTTGTCGGTGAGCCCAGTTCGACCATTCGCGCCTCGCGCTCCATTTGCACGCAATGCTGGGCTGCCTCGGTGGTGAATCCGATCGCCTCCAGCGCGTGGCCGCTGAGTTGCAGCGCGGCTTCGAGTGTCTCCGGCACAACACGTTCTACGCCTGCCTCGCGCAGGGCCATAGCGTGGGCTTCATCACGCGCGCGGGCCAGCACCGGCAAGCCCGGCAGCCGCGCTGAAAGAGCCCGCGCGATACCGATCGCCGCGTCGGGCGCATCGAGCGTGATGATCACGGCAAGGGCGTTGTCGGCCAGCCCGCCGGGGAGCAGATCGGGATGCTCGGCGTCACCAAAAAATACCGGCTTACCGGCCGCATGCAGGTGCGCAACGCGCGGCGCATCGCGGTCGATGGCGAGATAAGGGATTCCCTCACGGTCGAAGATATCGCCAAGCAGTTGCCCTACCCGCCCGTAACCCGCAATCAGGACGTGGCCCGCGAGCAGCGGGATCGCGTCCGCCGCGCCCACCGCAGGCGCCGGCGCAACGCGCTGACCCAGCAGCACGCCCAGCCGCGCGACTAATGGCGCGGCCAGCATGCTAAAGCCCACCACCAGCAGCATGAACTGGCCGACGTCGGGGGCAAGCAGGCCCTTCACCAGCGCAATACCGATCACGATAAACGCGAATTCGCCGCCCTGACCCAGCAGCAGACCGCCTTCGATGGCGGTCGCCCAGCCGAGGCCAAATCCGCGCATCGCGAGGGCGGCGACCACCGCCTTGATCCCGAACAAACCCAGCACCGACAGCGGAATCCACACCGGCTGATCGAGCAGCACGCGCAGATCGATGCCCATCCCGACGGCCAGAAAGAACAGCCCAATGAACAGCCCCTTGAAGGGCTCAATCGTCAAATGCACCTGATGGCGGTAGGCGGTCTCGGCAAGCAGCAACCCGGCCAGAAACGCGCCGAGCGCGAGCGACAGGCCCGCCGCCCAGGTCGCCGCAGCGGTGCCTAGCGTGACCAGCAGCGTCAGCGCCATGAAGGCATCGGCCTGATGAGCGGCCGCGACGCGCTGGAACAGCGGCTGGGCCACCCGTTTACCCAACAGGACGATCAGCGCGATTGCTAACACCGCCTTCAGTGCCGCGAGCAGCAGGGCGAAGCCTAGCGACTGTGCGTCGCCGCTCACCTTGTCGACCAGCACCAGCAGCGGCACCACCATCAGGTCCTGCATCAGCAAGATGGCGAAGCTTGCCCGACCGACCTGTGAGCCAAGCTCCCGGCGCTCCGCCAGCAGCTGCATGACGATTGCGGTGGACGAGAGTGCGAGCGCAAGTCCCAACACGGCCGATGTGGCGGCACTGTTACCGAATTGCCAAGCCACGCCGCCGATCAGCAGCGAGGTGATCAGGATTTGCACATTCCCGAGGCCGAACACCCAACGGCGCATCGACCACAGGGCGTTTACCGACAGTTCAAGGCCCAGCGTGAACAGCAGGAATACCACGCCGAACTCAGCGATCTCGCGGGTGCCTTCAACATCCCTAATCGTTAGCACGTCCAGCCACGTGCCGGGTGCGCTGATGCTGCCGAAGCCGTAAGGCCCAATCGCTGCGCCGACGATCAGGAAGGCCAGGACCTGGCTGAACTGGAAGCGGCGCACCAGCGGAATGAGAATGCCGGCAATCGCGCAGAACAGCAGGAGTTCGCGCAGCAGCGGCAGTCCGATGTGGACTTCAGACGTCGTCATGCGGCTCACGTCCTGATCGTGCAAAGACGACCCACGCTAACCGAGCACGCTCGGGCTGCCAAGCGCGAAACCGGGTGCAAGTTGCGCGCACGCGCGTTTGCTCCGTACGCGGGATGCCAGAAGATGCGGGAGGCGGGTTCGCGCCATGGCGCCCGCGTCCCGCGCCGATCCCCTACGGCGGTTTGGTCGGGCGCGCTCGCGGCCTGCGCGCCGCGACGGCCGGGCGGCCGCTTTTGGAGATTCGCAATCTCCTCACCCCAACTTCCGCAACGCCCCGTCCACATCCACCCGCGTGCGCAAAAAATGCAGTTCAGCTTCGCTCGGCGCCTCGGTGATCGGGATCTCATCTGGGACCACCAGCTCAAACCCGGTCTGGGCCCGCACCTGGTCCAGCGTCACGCCGGGATGTAGCGACTTCAGCCGCAGGCGCTTGTCGTCTTCCGTGAAATCCATCACGCACAGCGGCGTGATGCAGTAGCGCGGGCCGCCGCCGGGCAGGCCGAGGCGCGTGCGCGCATCGGCGCCGCCGTCGCCCCAACCGACGGTGCTTACAAAATCGCAGCGGGGCACGAAGATGCGCGGCGTGTGGCTGTTCAACACGATGTAGTAGCGCCCCACATGCGTGGTCAGCGTGGGCGTGCCGACCGAGCCCGGACCGCGAAAGCGCAGGCGTTGGTAGTCCTCGCCCACGCCAATCAAATTGGTGTTGCCGTGCGGGTCGACCTGCAGGCCGCCCACAAAAAACACGCGTCTATGCCAGTCTTTCACCTGATCGAACCGGTGCCCGCGATCGCTGAAGGATTCGGTCCAGCGCACCACCCGGTTGTCCCAGCCAAAGGCCGGCAGCGGCAGATGGTGCAGGTGGTGCACGTTCATCCGCGCGCCCAAAAAAATGAGTTCCATGTTGGGCCCGTGCATGAGATGCGCGAGGCGCACCGCCGCTTCGGGAATGGGCAGCGCAATGCCCACCTGCAGTTCCTCGCCGTCGTTCAAGTCGCGCGCCAGAAAACAGGCCAGCAGCTCGGCAATGGACGGCGGCTGCATGCCTAGTACTCGTGCAGCGCGAGCAGGCGTTTAAGCCCCACGCGTTCCAGATAGTCCGCGTGGCTGGCCGGCTCGCGGCAGTAGAAATCGAGAAAGCGCTGCAAGGCCTCCGGCGCCTGCCGCTCGGCGGCGGCGGTGGCGGCGGTCACGTACTCCTGCAGCAGCGCGCTGTCTTGCACATACCAGCCGCGGCTGTACCAAGGATGCGCGCCCCAGGGCAGACGCACCACCGCATCCGCGCGGCCAATGGTGGTGGCCCAGGGGTTGGCGCGAATGACTTCGTTGGGCACGATTTTCTCCACCTGCACGATGCAGCGCGTGGCCGCCCGCTGCAGGAAGAGATCGATCCAGCCCGGCCCGCCGTGGTGTTGCACATTGCCGTAGGCGTCGGCCTGCGCGGCGTGCAGCAGCGCCACGTCGGGGCGAATCGCCGGCACCGCCAGCAGGGTTTCGCCGTTCACCGGATCGGTGAAGAGTTTGAGGTCCGGATTGATCACCGGCAGCGAAGTGCCCACGCCACCGCGCCAGGGCAGAAAGGGCAGGCCTTTGCCGGCGGCTTCAAGCCCGCTGGTCAGAATGCCTTCTTCGCATTCCCAGACTTCAATCTCGCCGCGCTCGGCTGCGCGCCGAAACATCGGCGCCACCGGCACGCCAAAGCCGCCGCCGGCGTAGTAGCTGATGGTCTTGCGCACGCAGCCCGCGGCGATCAGCAGATCCAGCGCCAGCCCGCTGCCGATGACCGTGAGGTCCTTCAAGCCTCGCCGCACGATCTGGCGCACCAGCGCCATGGGGGTGGGTTCGCCGATGGCCACCGTCATGCCGGATACCAGCCACGCGCTGGCGCTGTCTTCATCCAGCAGGCGTTCGGTTCGCATCGTCATGGTCGGGTGGGGCGGGCTTCGCGCATACTCGCTTTATGCCACGAAGCCGCGCGCGCGATAAGCGCCTGCCCGGCCCTAATCACCCAAGGAGCGCTTATGACCACCATCGTCATTCTGGATATTCCCGCCGGCCCCGAGGCCCGCGACGCCGTGCTGAAACTGATGCACGACGCCCTGCCCACCACCCGCGCCTTCGACGGCTGCGAGGGGCTGGAAATGCTGGTGAATCAGGACGACACCGGCAACATCGTGATTTACGAGCGCTGGAAAAGCCGCGCGCACTACGACGCCTATCGCGCCTTCCGCGCCGAAACCGGTTTTTCTGCCAGCTTCCGCGCCATGCTGCCCGCCCTGCCGACGGTGCGGGTGTTCGATATCGACCACGCTTATCCGTGATGGCGCTGGCGCGATAGTGAGCGCGGCGTGCGGGTGAATGGGCGAGCAGGCTTGCTGCGACGGGGATGCCGTCCAATAATCAGCCGGAAGCCAGTGGAGTCTTAATCCCATGACCACGCTGAAACTCGCCGCATTGGGTAACGCGACCTGCGCGGTGTTGCCAGCCGAGATGCTGACCCGTCTTAATGTCTCGCTGGGCGATACCCTGTACGTTACCGAAACCGCCAACGGCTATCTGATTACCGCCCAAGATCCGGCCAGCGAAGAGGCACTCACCGCTGGCCGCGCACTGATGCAGCGCTACCCCGAAACCTTCAAAGCGCTGGCGGAATGACGCCTCCCCGTTGGGTGGGGAAAGAAGCCCTGCTCGTTTTGCACGAGGAAAGCATTGCCCGGTTTGGAGGGGCCTCCGGCTTGCGTGACGAGGGCTTGCTGGATTCGGCATTAGCCAGACCGCGCAATGCCTACGCCTACGATACCCAAAGGTCGATTGCCCAACTGGCCGCCAGCTATGCCTTTGGGCTGGTTAGAAATCACCCCTTTGTTGATGGCAACAAGCGTGCTGCCCTGTTGGCCCTGGGCGTCTTTCTCGCGCTCAATGCTTATCACCTGACGGCCAGTCAGGCAGCGGCAACTCGCGCCATCATGGCGCTTGCAGAGGGTTCGATGGATGAAGCTGCGATGGCGGTTTGGGTGGCAGAGAATTGCCGTCTGGAAACGCTTTAAGCAGCGCGTGATAAGGGACGGGCCCTGCTTTGCGCAGGGCCGAGAACCGTAAGCGTGAGTAAACCGGGGACGGGCCCCGGCTCCCTCAGCAAAGACCTCAAGTCTTTTCAGCCACCCGCCGCCGCCAGACGCCAAAGCCCGCGAGCGCGCTCGCTAGCAAAGGCAGTGTCGCGGGCACCGGCACCGGTGAGGGATTCACAGCGTTTTCAAACTCCACCAGAAACGGCTGTCCGGGCATGCCGATGTTTCCGAAATCGTTGCTGTTTCCATAGTCGTACCAGCGGCCAGTCCCCAGCCCGCGGTCTTGCCAATGGATGACCGCGTAGTCCTCATCGCCCAGATTGTTCGGCTCGCCGAGATTCCAGTTCGTAAAAGAGGCGGTAGTGCCCTGCTCTGGACCGGCCATCCACTGCCAGACGCCTTCGAATGACCCATCGGAAAGCGCAATCCACGCCTGTGATTGTTCGAGGTTAACGCCTGGTGTCGCATGGCGAGGACCTATGAAGGCCTCGTAGAGGAACTCGTTTTCCGCAAGAGAAGTGACGGTCGCAAGGTGCCCGGCTTGACCGTTCCACGAGTAGCTTGTGGCCGCCGTCAGGGCGTCGGTCCAAGGCAGCGGCGCGACCACATAGCGGTAAACATTCTGCCCAAACGCAGCAACGCGCTGCTCATTGTCCAGATAGCTGATCGGCCCGGCCTGAACGATTGAGCTCCCGAGGCTGGCCGCAAGCGCACACCAGATGATTCTGTGTTTCATAAAAATGGTCCTTCATTTTGGATTTGATATGCGGCGTGTCTGCAGCGCCCGGTCGAGCGCATCGATACCGCGAGATAAGCCTAACGACTGAAACATTTCCGGATGCGTACGCACAGGCGGCGCTGCAGAAAAATCGCCGGGCAGAACACCCGGCGTTAGCGCATGGACTTGGCGGGAAGGGCGGCGAATCCCGGGATGGGCGCCAAACGGTGATTCATGATCCGGCCGCAACCGGGCGGGGCGGAAATCGGAGACAGGCTGCGATTTCCGCTCGCCGCCTTAACGCCCGACCAGATCCACCCTGAGGCTGTAAGCACCCGCGGTCTGGCCGACTGGGCCGCTGTAATAGACCACGCGCACAAACAGGCGCTGGGCGGTGGCGCCGCGATTCTGGATGTTGATGCGATCCAGGCGGCCGGCGGCATTGAGGCTGCTGGCCACCAGCTTGCCGTCGCTGTTCACCACCAGCAGGTCGTAGTCGGCGGTGGCTGCGGCGCCAGACAAGACGACCCTCACCTGGCCGCGAGCGCTCAAGCTCAGGCCGTAGTAATCGGTGTCGCTGGCACTGGCTATGCTGGCGGCGATGACGGTGGTGGCCGTCACGTTATTGGCCTGCGCCACGGTGTTGTTGGGTTCTGTTTCCCGCGTAATCACGCCGCTGGGCGGGGGCGTGGGGCTGGGCGTCGGGGTTGGTGTGGGCGTCGGCGTCGGCGTCGGAGTAGGTGTGGGCGTCGGCGTTACCGGGTTGCCGACCGCCGTCACGGCGGCATTGGCATCCATCAGACCGGCACCGCACTGGCTGCATGCGCCCGGGAAGGCGCGCGCCGTGCTTTTTAGCGTGGCCTCCAGCGTGTCGGGCGTTAGCGCAGGGTTTCTCGCAAACATCAGCGCGGCCACGCCGGAGACGTGCGGGGTGGCCATCGACGTGCCTTGATAGTAGGCGTAGCTGTCGGCGCCCGGCGCGGTTTGCCCGCTGTTCAGCGTCGACAAAATGCCGTTAGCCGTGCCGGTGCTCATATCGCCGCCGGGGGCGGCAATATCGACCAGACTGCCGAAGTTGGAGTAGTACGCCCGCGCGCCGCTGCGCCCCGTAGCGGCCACCGTAATCACCCCGCTGCAGTTGGCCGGGCTAAAGCCGGTGACGTCCGTATTGCTGTTACCCGCCGCCACCACCACGACCGCGCCACTGCCGCGCGCGGCGGTAATGGCATCCTGAAACGTACGACTGCAGGCGCCAGTGCCGCCCAGCGACAGGCTGATGACCTTGGCCGGATTGGGATTGACCGGCACCCCGGCCACCGTGCCGCCCGCCGCCCAGACGATGGCGTCGGCAATGTCGGAGGTATAGCCGCCGCATTTGCCCAGCACCCGCAACGGCAACAGCTTCGCGCCCCAAGCCACGCCGGCGATGCCGGCAGCGTTATTGCCGACCGCCGCCACCGTGCCGCTCACGTGCGTGCCGTGCCAGCTGGAAGACAGATCTCTTGTGGGATAGCCGCCGCCGCAGCCGCCCGCCACCACCGCATCGCCCGGGTCCAGCGCGCTGGCATCACGCCCGTCGCCGTCATTGGAGATCGTGGTTTCAGAAATAAAGTCGTAGCCGCCCACCACATTGGCCGCCAGATCGGCGTGCGGCAGATAGCCGGTATCCAGCACCGCCACGGTCACCCCGCTGCCGTTGGTCTGATCCCAGGCCGCAGGGGCGCGAATGCCGGTGGCGTCGTCGTAGAGATCCCACTGCTCGGCAGCCCGGGTGTCGTTAAGCACGACGGTGGGCACCATCATCAAGTCTGGCTCGGCGTAAAGCACGTTGGGATCCTGCCGCGCGACCTGGGCTGCCACCTGCGCGGCCTCGGTCTGCG
Source organism: Gammaproteobacteria bacterium (assembly GCA_030833185.1). GTDB lineage: Bacteria > Pseudomonadota > Gammaproteobacteria. Next base: position 17,491 of record JAURHQ010000048.1, read on the forward strand.
ACATGTAGCGTTCCAGCCGCCACAGCTCGGCGCCGCTGCGGTTGTACTTGCGGCCCTTCACCACCAGGCCCGTCAGGCGTTTGCCGTCGCTTAGGGAGGCAAGCCCGGTGCCGTCACGATATTTAACGATCAGGCGGTCGGTTAAACGGTTTTGTCCGCGGTCGGCGGTTTGCGCGAGCGCGCCGCCTGTCGACAGGGAGAGGGCCAGCAGCGAGAGCGGCAGGCCAATCAGGCGCGAGCGGGAGATAAATGACATGGTGAACATTCCTTAAGGACCATTGGTGTGGTCCTTTAGCTGGACGACCGCCCGTCCCCGCAGTTTAGGGTCGCGACGACCCAAAACCGGAACTACTTCACAAAACGGAGCAATTGTTTTCTGCGCGACGGCGATGGCCCTCACTTAGGCGCAGACCCCGCCGGCTAGAAGCTATACCGCACCGATACCCGCGCCACGTGGCCGTCGTAGCTGTATTCCTCGGCAAACAGCGCGTCGCGGTACTCGTAGCCGGCGTTCAGCGAGGCATGGTCACCCAGCGCGTAGCTGAAGTTGATGGTGTAGAAGTCGGTCTCCGCCGGCCCGGTGTAGGCCACGCGGTCCACGCCAAACACGGGGTCGTAATTCACCGCCGTGGAGTCCAGCAGCACCGGCAGGTTGATGCGCGTGCTGGAACACACCAGCCCCCAGCGGTGCGCGTAGCGCGCGCTTACCGCGAAGCGTTGGGTGAAGTCGTAGGTCGCGCCAAGGGAGAAGGTATCTCCGTCAAAATCAAACGCCCCGCCGCCAATGCCAAACAGCTGCACCACAATCGGCACGTCGACGGTTTCGTCCGAGCGCCGGCCGTCGTAGGCATATTTAATGTCCACGCTCAGCCGCTCGCCGATGCGCTTGCCCACGCTGGCGCTGGCGCCGTAGTGCAGGCCATCGCGCAGGTCAAAATCGTAATCGCGCGCCATGAGGTTGCCGCCCAGCTTCCACCACGGTGCATCCACCCCCAGCCCCAGCTTGCCGCGCAGCGACACCGCCCCCCCAATGCCCACATAGTCGAGCCCGGTGAACTGTGCGTGGTGTTCGCCGGCCACATCCGCCGTGGCGCTAAGGCCAATGCGATCGGTGAGCTGCTGATACCAGCCGCCGGACACCCGCGCGCCCACGGACATTTCGCCTTCGATGTCGGCGGCGGTCTCGGCCAGCGCGGGGTTGCTGTCGTAGGACGATTCCAGCGTGCCGTCGGCAAACCAGGCCGCCTGCGTTGGCAGGCTTGCCACGCCTAGCGCGAGAGCCGTCACCCACAAGGCGCTGCCCAGCGACCGACCAGCGCCACGCGCTGCGAACAAAGAGAAATGCATCATGAACCTCGGCCCCCTAGCCTGCGTGTTGAACAGCGCCCGCGGCCGGCGAGGTCTCGCCAACCGGGCGTAGGCCAGCATCGCGCGCCGGCCACGCAAAGGCCTTAGCGGCCAGCGCACAGGGAAATAGAGGCCAGCGGCGCGAGCAGCGCGCCACCCGTTCGCTAGCGCGAAGGCACCACGTAAATCTTGTTGTTGCTGTACGGGTTACCCGCGCCGTAGGGGTTGTTGATGCTGTCCGCCGAATACGGGTTGCCGTAGCGCCCGTAAGGGTTAGACGTGGAGTCTGCGTCGTAAGGGTTGCTGCTCAGCCGCCCGCGATAGTTGCCGTTCTGGTCGTAGAGCTTCGGCGCATCGGTGGCATAGGGGTTGCGCCAGGACTTGTTGCTGTACGGGCTGCCGTAAGGGCTATACGGATTGTTGAGACCGTCGGCCTTGTACGGGTTGCCGGCGCCGTAGGGGTTGTTGAGGCAGTCGGAATCATAGGGGCAGGCGGCGTGGGCTAGGGGGGTGAGGGCGAGGCTAAGCAGCAGGGCGACGCGAGAGAGCAAGTACGGCATGGGAAAGTCCTTTTTTTAAGCGGCTACAAGTTGAGCGTAGTGGGCGGTGGGTGCAGGGGGTGAGCCTGTGGGTTGGCGCATACACCCGTCGCCGCAAATCTGATTGCGGCGACCACCAGCGGCGGCTACGGTGAATGGGACGGGAGGTTTAGAAGGTCCCGTTTTGCCTGTGGCGAGTCTTCAGCGCTCTTCCGGGTCCTGCATCCACATTGGGATGTCGCGCTGGCCCTGCACCACACGCCAGACATCAATGTGGTCCGAGCGCTCGATGGAGAAGACGAGATAGGGGTAGCGCGTCAGCCGCCAGAACCGCAGTCCGGCCAAGTTCAGCTCATGCGCGTAGCGCGGCGAGCCGGTGGCCGGATGGCGGCCAATGTGCGCATAGGTCTGCGCCAAGGCGTCGATGAAACCCAGCGCCGCAGCCTCGGCGTCTTAGGCCATGTAGTACGCGAGTGCATCTTCAACATCCTGTTTAGCCTGCTCGCGAGGAACGACCGGCTTGGCCCTCACGGCTGCGGCCGGGTCTTGCCTGTCACCTTGGCCGCGCTGCGTACCCGCTCCCGCAAGCCTTCGAAGTAGCTCTCGTTCACCGGCACCGTGGGCGCCGACGACGCGCCCGCCAGCAGCAGATTGCGCAACTGAAGTCGGTCTTGGTCGCGGCGGATAAGTTCGCGCACGTACTCACTGCTGGTTCCGTAGCCACGCTGACTGACCTGCTCATCCACGAAGGACTTCAGCGTGTCGGGCAGAGAAATGTTCATCGTGCTCATGCCCGCAGGTTAGGTAGATTGGCAAAACTCGGCAAGACTGTTCCATCGGGGTCAACCAGCAGACGCTTGGGAACATGCCCGATGCTTACCGCCTCTTTGGGGTGATTGTTGATGCAGTCGGCATCGTGGGGCCAGGCGGCGTAGGCGAGTGGGGATAGGGTGATGCAGATCAACGCGGCAAACAAATGACGACGGCGCGGCATGGGGAAATCCTTTTTGCGGGGTGCGGCTGCGAGCGTAGCGGGGCGGGGTGCTTGGGGTGAGCTTGGGGAGTTGTCCTGGCGAT
>JAURHQ010000489.1 GCA_030833185.1 Gammaproteobacteria bacterium
CGTCATGGCGCGCGGCACATAGCCCAGCGGCACTCCGCCCGGCGTGGTGATGGCCACCGCGTTGTGGTCGAACTCGTTCTCGGGCTCGCGCACAAGCACCACCGGGTCGCCGGGCGCCAGCGCCGCCACCGCGGCTTGGCGGTCGCCGAAGCTGACGCCCTTGATGGTGAGCTGCAGCGCTTCGCCGCGCACAAACGGGCGTTCAAGCGCTCGCGGCGGCGCGTCGGGCGGCGCGGCGGCTGGCGCGGCGCGGCGCGGCGGCGCGGCCCACGCGCGCGCGCGGCCCAAGGCGCGCCCCTCCGCGCCCGCCGCCGCCGCGGCTTTCGCCTCCGCCGCTGCGATGCCCGCGTCGGCCCGGGCCTGGGCGGCAGCCAGCTGAGCTGTCACCGACGCGGCCGCGTCTGCCGCGTCGGCGTCGGCCGTGGGCGGCGGGCAAGCCGCTCCCGAGGATGCCGCCTCTGCCGCTTCCACCCTTTCCGTCCAGCTCCAGTCCCGGGGTGGGGGCTTGCTGTCCCGCCTGCTGCCGCCGGCGCCGTGGGCGCGGGAGGCGCCCGCGCCCAGCAGCTCTGGCGACGGCGCGTCGTCCGCGTCCGCCGACGGCGGCGCTGCCTCGCCGCCGCCTCCCGGCCCCCGCCGCGGCCCGCGCCTG
>JAURHQ010000490.1 GCA_030833185.1 Gammaproteobacteria bacterium
GGCGCGGATGCGCCGCACCCGCTTCGGGTTCACGCAGAGGCCTGCGCGGCGTAGGAGCGCCGTGATCCGTCGGTAGCCGTAGCGGGGATGCCGCTCGCTCAGCTCCACGACGCGCTGGGCGAGCTCGCGGCTTGGCCGGCTGCGCCGCGGCATCCGGTAGAACGCCGAGCGCGGCAATCCCAGGGCGCGGCAGACCGCCGCGGCCGGATGCCCCGACTCGTGCACGCTGGCGTGGGCCGCCCGCCGCCTGACCGACGGGCTCACCATTTTTTTGCGTTCACCTCCTGGAGGATCTGGATCTGCAGCTCCTTGTCGGCCACCAGCCGCTTGAGGCGGGCGTTCTCCTCGGCCAGCGCCCGCAGGCGCCGGGCCTCGCTCACGTTCATCCCGCCGAACTTGCGCTTCCACGCGTGGAACGTGGCCGCGCTGATGTTATGCTTCGCGCAGAGGACCTTCACGGTCGTCCCGGCTTGGGCTTCCTGCAGGATCTGGAGCACCTGCTCGTCGCTGAATCGACTTGTTCTCATGGGTTTTAGGGTGCCCCTAAAACTCTAGTTATCAACTGTCCAACTTACGGGGGGCAGGTCACTTGCGGTCTTCGTGGGCGCTGGCGTTGATTTCTTCTTGTTTAGGTTCGGCCATCTCG
>JAURHQ010000491.1 GCA_030833185.1 Gammaproteobacteria bacterium
CACGTCGCCTTCCGAGCCGGCGTACTTCGTGAGGCTGGAGACGAGGATGTCGGCGTAAGGCAGGACGTCGACCGACGCGAGGCCGACGCTGCTCGGATCGAGCAGGAGCTTCGCGCCATGACGGTCGCACAGCGCGCGCAGCGCGGGGATGTCGGCCGTCTCGAGCTGCGGGTTGTTCGGGATCTCGACGCACACCCCGGCCACGTCGCCCGCGGCCAGCAGCCGCTCGACGGCGGCGAGGTCGCGCACGTCCGCGACGAAATGATGCGGGGCGTCCTCGGCCTTCTCGAGGAGGCGCGCGGAGTCGACGTAGAGCCAGCCGAGCTGGATCCAGGCGCGGCGGCCCCGCGGGCGTTGCGCCGCGTCGATGGCGGCGATCGCGGCGTCGACCGCGTTCATGCCCGAGGTCGCGAGCAGCAGGTCGGCCGGGGCCACGCCGGCGAGGTAGGGCGCGAGGGCTTGGCGCACGGGCGCCGGGGCCGCGCCGACCTGCCGGCGCTCCGGCGCGAGGAAGGCGTCGGCCTGGCGCGAGGAGATCAGCGTGCCCGTGTGCTGCACGAGCTTCGCGAGCCGCGTCGCGGCGTCGCCCGCGGGCGTCGTCAGCAGGACCCAGTCGCCGACGTCGTCGAGCGAGGCGATGACG
>JAURHQ010000492.1 GCA_030833185.1 Gammaproteobacteria bacterium
CTCGAACTTGGGCGACAGGTCCTGGCCCTGCCGCCACTGCGCGATCGTGCTGCCGTTGCGGCGGCCATGCAGGATGGCGGCATGCGCGGAGTCGACTTCACCTTCCAGTGCCTGCAGCCAGTTGCACTCCTGCACCCGGAAGGTGACGACGGAGTGCGACTCGGGCACCATGTTCCATTCGAGCTCAGGCAGCGGCGGCGGCGTCTCGCGCTTCGGGCCCATGTAGGTCCACAGCACGCCGTTGCGCTCGCGCACGGGATAGGACTTGATGGTCATGCGGCTGGTCATGGCACTGCCCGGGGGTTCCGCCGGGGTCTCCTGGCACTGCCCCGTCACGTCGAACTTCCAGCCGTGGTAGATGCAGCGGATGCCGCCCTCCTCGGTGCGGGCGAGCACCATGGGCGCGCCGCGGTGCGGGCAGGCCTGGTCCACCAGGCCGACCTGGCCCTCGCTGTCGCGGAACGCGACCAGGTCCTCGCCCAGCAGGCGCACCCGATGCGGCTGGCCGTCGCGCTCGACATCGGCGGACGCGAGGAAGGGGATCCAGTACAGCCGCATGAGCTGGCCCATCGCGGTACCGGGGCCGACGCGAACGAGCGTCTCGTTGTCTTGGGAATTCAGCATGGCCTTTTAGGGTGAGTGG
>JAURHQ010000493.1 GCA_030833185.1 Gammaproteobacteria bacterium
CTGGATGCTCCAGGCGAGCAGGGCGTTGGCGGAGTCGAAACGGTTGCCGGGCTCGGCGGCGGTGGTCGACTTGGCCTTGCCGGCGTTGGTCGAGCGCTGTCCGGCCGGGGTCAGGCAGTAGGTCTCGACGCCGTCGGCGCTGGTGTCGCCGGCGGGGCCGGCGTTATAATGGAGGCTGATGAAGAGGTCGGCGCCCAGCTTGGTCGCGAGCGCGGCCCGGTCATCGAGATCGAGGAAGACGTCCTTGGTCCGGGTGAAGAAGACTTCGTAGCCTTGCTTCTCGAGGAGGATCTTGAGGCGCGCGGCGGTGTCGAGCGTGGCCGACTTCTCGGTATATTTGAGAGGGCCGTTGACCTTGCCGGTGTCCTTGCCGCCGTGGCCGGGGTCCAGCAGGATGCGGCGCGGCGCGGTCCGCGGACCGTCCCAGAAGAGCGGCACGAAGACCTTGTCGTAGTCACGTCGCGAAAGCGTGAGGTGTCCGCGTTGCGAGCCGATCGGGTCGTCGAGCATGACCTTCACGCCGTCGACCAGGATGAACTCCTTGCTGTAGTCGGCGTAGAGCGAGATGCCGGCGCGCGAGACGTAGCGTTCGGAGCTGCGGCCGTCGCCGGCTTGGCGGGGCGCGTCGCGCAAGCCGAGC
>JAURHQ010000494.1 GCA_030833185.1 Gammaproteobacteria bacterium
CGATGCTTGCGCCCGGAGCGGTTCCTTTCACCCTGCCGGGAGATGCCCCGACTGTATGATGCGGAAGTGATGCACGCCCGGCTCTGGCCGAAGCGGCACGACTTCACGCACGCCGCCTTCGCCCTGGCCGTCGACGCGGCGGAGCTGGCGGCCACCCGCGGCGGCAAGTTCATGCTCGGTCGTCGCTTCTCGCCCTACCGCTTCCGCGACGGCGACTTCCTCCCGGCCGGCGAGGTCTTCCAGCCGGAAGGCGTCCCGCAGGCCTTCGCCGGCGCCACGCTCGCCGACCGCTTCCGCGCCTTCGCCGCCGCCCATGGCGAGCCGCTGCCCGCGCACGCGGCGATCCGGCTGGTCGCGATGCCGCGCTCCTTCGGGAAATCTTATAACCCCGCGGTCTTCATGATGGCCACCGTCGACGGCGTCCTGACCTGCGGGATCGCGGAGGTCCATAACACCTTCGGCGAGCGGAAGGCCTGGTTCCTCGGCCGGGCCTGCCTCCGCCATGATTTCGATGGCGACGCCACCCTGCGCCTGCGCGCCCCCAAACGTTTCTACGTCTCGCCGTTCTCGGCGCTGGACACCGAATTCGAGTTCACGCTCCGCCTGCCGGACGGACACCTCGCGATCACGGTCGACCACT
>JAURHQ010000495.1 GCA_030833185.1 Gammaproteobacteria bacterium
GGAGGAGAACAATGCCGAGCCTTGGAACAGGAAGCCGGTGCGGCGGAGGATGGACTGACGTTCGGCGCCTTCCGCCGTCGCGAGGTCCAGGCCCATCAGCGTGGTCCGTCCGGCCATCGGTTCATCGAGCCCGCCGAGCGCGCGCATGAGGGTGCTCTTGCCGCAGCCGCTCGGTCCGATCACCGCGAGGATGCGACCCGCCGGAAGGGCGAAGTTCAGCCGGTCCATGATGACGCGCCCGTCGTGACCGATGGCGAGATCCTGGCAGACGAGGATGTCGGCGGGGGCGCTCACAGGTTGAAAAGATTGAAGATGACCGCGAACAACGCGTCCGAAATGACGATGAACGTGATGCCGAGCACGGCGGCCGAGGTCGCGGCTTCGCCGACGCCGAGGGCGGAGCGTCTCGCCACGGCGCCGCGGTAGCAGCCGGCCCAGGCCGCGATGAAACCGAAGGCGATGGATTTTAGGAAGCCCACCAGGAAGCTCTTGAACGCGATGGCGCGGATCGCCTGCGTGAGGTATTGTTCGACGCTCAGGTCGCCGGCGCAGGCGACCACCATCCCTCCGAACACGCCGACGAAGGTGGCGAAGACGGCGAGCAGCGGGACCATCAGCGTGACCGCGAGGATGCGAGGCA
>JAURHQ010000496.1 GCA_030833185.1 Gammaproteobacteria bacterium
TCGACTTATGAACGAAAACAAAAATGATTTTGCGAAGCTGAGTTTGTCGGCTTCGATGTTGGGCAATTTAGAGCAGTTGGGCTATTTGCAAATGACGGCTATTCAGGCGGCCAGTTTGCCTGTGACCTTGGCGGGCAAAGACTTGATTGCGCAGGCCAGCACGGGCAGTGGCAAGACGGCTGCGTTTGGCATTCCCTTGGTTGAAAAAATTCTGCCTGCAGACTTTGCAGTACAGGCCATGATCTTGTGTCCTACACGTGAATTGGCCGATCAGGTGAGTCAAGAGATTCGTCGCTTGGCACGTGCGGTTGGCAATGTGAAGGTGGTTACCTTGTGCGGCGGTGTAGCGTTGCGTGGCCAAGTGTTGAGCTTGGAACATGGCGCGCATGTGGTGGTGGGTACGCCGGGGCGCATCATGGACCATTTAGAGCGCGGTTCTTTGAAACTCAAGGGCCTTCAAACCTTGGTGCTGGACGAGGCCGATCGCATGCTCGACATGGGCTTCTTTGACGACATTGCCACTGTGGCCAGACAGTGCCCTCCAAAGCGTCAAACGCTGTTGTTCTCGGCAACCTATCCTGAAGGCATTGCCAAGTTAGCCCAGCAGTTCATGAAGGATCCGCAAACGGTGAAGGTGG
>JAURHQ010000497.1 GCA_030833185.1 Gammaproteobacteria bacterium
GGCCGGTCGCGACGAGCGCGCCCGTCGCCCCGGGCAGGAGCCCGGCGGCGACCCGCAGCAAGGTCGTCTTGCCCGCGCCGTTGGCGCCCACGAGCGCGACCGCTTCGCCCGTCCGCAAGGTCAGGCCGACCCCGTCGAGCAGGCGCCGGCCGGCGTGTTCGTAGGCGAGGCGCCCGAGCTGGAGCACGACGTCAGCCATGGGGACGTCGGGCGATCCAGACGAAGAGCGGCGCGCCGATCAGCGCCATGACCGCGGCGGCCGAGAGCGGGGTGCCGGGCAGGGCGGCGCGCCCCACGGTGTCGGCGGTCAGGAGGAGCATCGCGCCGAGCGTCGCGGAGAGCGGCAGCACGAGCGCGTGCCGCGGCCCGACCAGGGCGCGCGCGAGGTGCGGCGCCAGCAGGCCGATGAAGGCGACTTGGCCGACGAGGCAGGTCGCGGCGGCGGCGGCCAGCGCGGTCAGCATTACCGCATCGCGTCGCACTCCGGTGACGTCCGTGCCGAAGCCGCGGGCGGCGTCGTCGCCGGCCCCGTCGCCGCCGTCGCCCACTGCGCCCCCCCCCTCCGCCGCCGCGGCGCCGCGCGCGGCGGCGTCGCCGGCCCCGTAGCCGCCGTTGCCCACTGCGCCCTCCTCCTCCGC
>JAURHQ010000498.1 GCA_030833185.1 Gammaproteobacteria bacterium
GCACCCGCTGGAAGGTTCGCCTCGACTTCGCCATTGCCGGCGTCGATTTCAGGGGCGCGGTCACCAACGCTGGCGCCTAAGACCCCGGCACCCCCTCAACACCCGTCACTGAAGGAAACCCATCATGACCAGCAAATTCGTTCAACCCGGCACCGTGCTGGACTACACCCCGGGCTCTGCGGTCACGTCCGGCCAGGTGGTGCTCATCGGTGTGCGCATCGGCGTGGCACTGAAAGACATCGCCGCCAACGCCACCGGCCCGCTGCAGGTGGCCGGCGTGTTCAACATCGCCAAGCTCTCCGCCGACGTGGTGGCCCAGGGCGCCGCGCTGTACTGGGACAACACCAACAGCCGCCTCACCACCACCGCATCCGGCAACACCCTGGCCGGCTTCGCGGCGGCTGCGGCCGGCAACGGCGCCACCACCGTCGCCATCAAGCTCAACGCCTGATCCGGCAAGCACCCACCATGGACTGGCAAGCCCTGCAAAACCGCACCAACACCGCCGCCCTGGCGGCGTTCGGGGCCGCCATCGTGCTCGATGGCGACGTGGTGCAGGGCGACTTCCATGCGCCGGCCGACCAGGTGTTTCTCGATGGCGTCAGCGCCATGGCCAGCAAGCCGCAGGTGGTGCTGT
>JAURHQ010000049.1 GCA_030833185.1 Gammaproteobacteria bacterium
GGGGCATGGGGATTACCTGCGGTGGAACGAGTGGCCGGCATTATCACCGAAGCGCAGCGCGCCGGGGCGGTTTTATCCCTTGCGCTGTGCCGCCTCATACAGCGGGGTGACTTTGGGCAAGAGCGCCTGCAACTCCGCGATCCGGGTGCTGCTGGACGGGTGGGTGCTGAGGAACTCGGCCTGCTGCGACTGCTGCACCCTGGCCATCTTGCGCCAGACGTTAACCGCCGCCGCGGGGTCATAGCCGGCGCGCGCCATCAGTTCGAGCCCCATGCCGTCGGCTTCGGTTTCCTGCGTGCGTCCATGCGGCAGCGAGAACGTGACCTTGCCCAGCATGTCACCCAGCTGCGCCGCGGGCCCGGACACGCCCAGCGCCACCATGCCCACCGTCAACAGCAGATTTTGCCCGTATTCGCGGGAGATCCGCTCGCGGGCGTGTTCGCGCAGCGCGTGGGCAAGTTCGTGGCCGATCACGGCGGCGAGTTCGTCGTCCGTCAGCTGCAATTGCTTGACCAGCCCGCTGTAGACCATGACCTTGCCGCCCGGCATGCACCAGGCGTTGAGCTGGGGCGAGTCCATGACGTTCACTTCCCAGGGCCACTTGGGCGCATCGGCGCGGAAATAGGCGGTCTGCGCAATCAGCCGGCTTGAGATCGCGCGCACCCGCCGGGTAAGCGCCGGATCGTCGTTCAGCTTGCCGGCCTTTTGGCCGCCGGCGAGCGTCTGCTGATAGTTCTGGACCGCCGTGGCCCGCAGATCGGCCTCGGAGACGAAGTTCGCCATGCTTTGCGAGCGCGTCACGCCTACCGCGCCAGCGTTGGTGGTGTGCACGGTCTGGCAGCCGGCGATCAGCAGCGTCAGCGCGCACAGCCCTGTGCGCAAAGCGGCGCGGGCGTGCATCAAGTTTTGGGCGTCAGATGCGAGGGCCAGGCGCGATAGCAGTCCGCACGCCGGCGGCGGTCGCGAAACGTCGGCGCCACGCCGGTGGCGCGGTTAAGCGTCAGCAGATCCAGATCGACCGTGCCCTGCACCACCGTCTCCACATTGGTGCCGGCCTCAACGACCACGCCGTTCGGCGCCGCCCACGGCGTGTCGCAGGGGCTCATGATCGAGCTGCGGGTCCAGCCGTTCGGCAAGGGGCCAGGCGGCATGTCGCCGCCCGTCGCGCAGTGCACGTAGTAAATCTGGTTTTCGATGCAACGCGACTGCGCGCAGTGGCGCACGCGCCAGAAGCCGTATTCGGTGAAGGTGAACGACGGACAGAGGATGATTTCGGCGCCCTGCTCGGTCAGCGAGGCGGCGCATTCCGGAATTTCAGTCTCATAGCAGATGTTGATGCCCACCCGCGCAAACGGCAGGTCGAAAGCTTCCATGCGCGTGCCTTCGCCGGTCGACCAGTTGGCCTCGGCCGGGAAAATATGGGTTTTCTCGTGCTCATGAACCAGCCCGTTCGGGCCGTAGACGTAGCTCACGTTCAGATAACCGTCGCCGCGTTTCTCCAGATGCGAGCCGGCCACAATGTGCTGGCCACGTGCGCGGGCTTCGGCGGCGAAGAAATCGCGATACGCCTGCGTGTAACGGTCCACCTGAATGAGTTCGGCCACCGGCCGGTTCTGCCAGTCGGGCAGCGTGGTGAACAGCGAGAGCGTGAAGAGTTCGGGAAAGATGGCCAGATCGGCGCCGCGGGCCTGATCGAGCAGGCCCACCACCTGCTGCGCCCAGGCGTCGAAGGAGGCCACCGGTTTGATCACAAACTGACACACCGCGATGGAGACAGGACGGGCCATGGTGTTTCCTTTGCTGCGCAGACGGGAAGATGGGCTATTGTTGACAGGTCGTCGCGTCGCCGGCAATCCGCGCAGTCCCGGCGATTCCCCTTAAATGAGGTACATCAGTGGAGATCCGGGCATGACTCAAAAAGACATTCAGGTCTGTTTCAACGTGCATTTCGATTCGGTCTCGCTGTGGCTGGGATCGTTCGGCGGTGAAGATTCACCCTGCGACATCTCCCGCGGCGTGCATGCGGCCAAGGTCGGGACCCCGCGATTGCTCGATGTCTTCGACAAGTACGGCATCACCACCACGTGGAATATCACCGGCCACTCGATGGAGAGCTTTCCCAAAGAGTCCAAGCTGGTCGCGCAGGCCGGCCATGAGCTGGGTCTACACGGCTACGCGCATGAAAACCCGCTCGCGATGTCGAAAGAGCAGGAAGCCGCAGTGCTCAACAAGACCTTCGATCTGGTGGTCGAACTCTGCGGCAAGGCGCCCAAAGGCTACTCCGCGCCCTGGTGGGAACTTTCGCGCAACACCATCGATTTGCTGCTCGCCAAAGGCATCGAGTATGACCACAGCCTGATGGAGAACGACCACTCGCCGTACTACCTGCGGCGCGACGACAAGTGGACCAAGATTGACTACAACCAGCCCGCCGAGAGCTGGATGAAGCCCTGGGTGCCTGGCCCGCTGACCAGCCTGCTCGAGATCCCCTGCAGCTGGTATCTGGACGATGCGCCGCCGGTGATGTTTGTGAAGAAATTTCCCAACAGCCACGGCTGGGTACCGCCGCGCGATCTGGGTCAGATGTGGCAGGACCAGTTCGACTGGGTCTATCGCAACATGGACTACGGCATCTTCAACGCCTGCCTGCATCCGGATGCCTGCGGCCACCCGCAGATGCTGATGATGCTCGAGCGGCTCATCGACCACATGCGCCACCACGAGGGCGTGCGCTTCGTCACGCTCAACACCATCTGTCAGGAGTTCAAGGCGAAGAATCCGCCGCCGGCCTGAAGCGCGCGCCCAGCGCGTTGAACGCGGCGAGTGAGTCCGCCACCGCCGCGTGCGCAAGGCCATCCGTGATGAAGACCAGCCGCGAGCGGCGGTCTTCATCCGGCCAGCGCGGCAGGTGATAGGGCGGATGCACCAGATGCTGCACGCCGTTGATGACCGCCGGCGTGTCGCTGCCGATGACGTTCAACAGCCCCTTCACGCGCAGCACCCGCGCGCCGTGAACATGCAGCAGCAGACTCAGCCAGACGCCGAAGGCGGTCCAGTCCATCGGCTCGTCAAAGCACAGGGTGAAGCTCGCAAAGTGTTCGCCGTGGTGGTGATCGTGCGCGGCGGCCGGCGGCGCGTCCCCAAGGCCCAGCGCACCGCGCCGCACGTCGCCTGTGCCGAGGCGCGTGGCGATCGCGGGCCAGCTGGCGCTCGCGGCATCGTCCAGCACAGCGGCCGGATTGAGACGCGCGAGTGCCTCGTGCAGGGCGGCGAGCGCCGGCGCCGCCGCCAAGTCGCGTTTGCTGAGCAGCAGGGTGTCGGCCAGCGCTGCCTGCCGGAAGGCTTCGGGACGCCGCGCCAGATCCGCCCCGCCGTTGACCGCGTCGACCACCGTCACCACGCCGCCCAGATGGTAGTGATGACGCAGTTCCGGGTCGCAGAGCAGGGTGGCCAGAATGGGCGCCGGATCGGCCGCGCCGGTGGTCTCGATGATCACCCGCGTGTAGTCCGGCACCGCGCCGGCGTAGCGCCGTTCTTCCAGCCGCAGCAGCGCGGCTTTCAGATCGTCGCGAATACTGCAGCACACGCAGCCGTTGGCCAGCAGCACCGGCGCATCGTCCAGCGCTTCTATCAGCTGATGGTCGAGGCCAATCTCGCCAAATTCGTTGATCAGCACCGCGGTGCCGGCCAGCGCGGGGTCGCGCAGCCAGCGGTTCAATAGCGTGGTTTTGCCGCTGCCGAGGAAGCCGGTCAGCACGATCAGCGGGCGGCCGGTGGGCGCGTTCATGGTTCGGGCACGGCAGCGAGCGCGGCCAGCAGGGCGGGGTCCAGCGGATCCAGCGCGCGGCCGGCGATGGCTTCCACCAGCGTCCAGACTTCCGGCAGCGCGCTGACCACTTCGCTGCGCCCGCGCAGGCTGCGCACGATGTATTGCCCGCCGTGCCAGTCCTCTACCGTGCAGCCCAGCGTGCGCACCAGCGCGTTGACCAGCTGCAGACGCTGCCGGCGGACCCGCCGGCGCGCGTAATCGTCAGGCGCGTCGACGCCGTGCAACTCGCTCCAGTGCGGACTGCCGGCAAACACGGCGCAGAAGCCACACATCAGGGCCTTACCAATTCAGACATGGACCAAGGCTAATCGCATTCGCCCGCAGGGCAAATCGCCGCCGGGGTGCCTGGATTGGCGACGGGCGAAAAAAAGGGGCGTTGCCGCCCCTTTTTCCCGGTAGACCCTGCGGTCTAGCCTCAGGCCTTGGCGCGCATCCGCGTCACGTTGCCGGCGCCGATCTTGTCGGTGAAGTTCGGCCACACCTTTTCGGTCAGCAGCTCGAGGCTCTTCATGCACTGGGCGTGCGGCATGTGGTTGTAGATGAACATCCAGAAGTAGTCGACCGGCAGTTCCTTCAGCAACGCTTCCAGCTTGCGGTTGACGGTGTCCGGGCTGCCGTGAATCACCAGCCCGCGGTCGGACAGGGTTTCAAAAGACGGTTCCATGTCGAACGGGCCTTCGCCGGGGCCGGCGATGGCGGCGTTGAAGCCGAAGGGCACGAAGAAGTTGTTCCAGATGAAGGCACCGGCTTCGCGGGCGATCGCTTCGGCTTCTGCGTCGGTGTCGGCCACGATGATTTCGCGGCTCATGGCCATGCCCTGACCGTAGGCCAGCGTCCGGCCAGCCTTGGCGGCGGCCTTCTGTCCGGCCTCGAAGTGGCCCTTGATCACTTCCGGATGGGTCATGATCGTCACCGGCACAATGCCGCGCTCCATGCCCCAGGCGATCGAACGCTCGGAGGTGGCAAACGGCATGAACATGTCCGGGATCTGCTTGTTGAAGGTCGGCGGCGCGATGCCGATTTCGACGATTTCGTTGTTCTCGTTCAGGCCCTGACCGTATTTGGCGGCCACTTCGTGCGCCAGCCATTTGATCGGCTTGCCCGGGATCTGCCAGTGCTTGCCTTCGTGGCGGAAGGTGTCCTTGGTCCACGCGGTGTGAATGATTTCGAAGTGCTCTTCAAACAGGGAGCGCTTCAGCTCTTCGTAATCCGCGCCTTCGCCGGGTTCCTGCAGACCCACCTGCTGGCCCAGCACGTTGACCCAGCGCGGCTGATAGCCACGGGCAAAACCGGCGAAGGTCCGGCCCTGCAGCATCTGCGAGATCATCGCGATGTTCTCGGCGAGGTTGATCGGGTTCTGGGACGGCAGCACGTTGCCCAGCTGGCCGAACTTCATGTGCTTGGTCTGCATCCCGAAGTACAGATCGAGAATGACCGGGTTGGTCGAGACTTCTTCGCCTTCGATGTGGAAGTGGTGCTCGGTGAAGCCGGCGCCGTAGTAGCCGTGCTGGTCCATGTAGCCCACCTGCTCGCCGATTTCTTTCAGCATCCGCTGATACAGATCGGTCCGCTTGCCGGCCATGCCCTGCAGGATTTCTTCTTTGGTGCCGACCGACGGCAAATAAAACGCGCCTACTTCCATTGCTCTCTCCTCTACGATTCTTGTGGGGTCCGGGCGGCCTTTTTTCGGGCAGGGCTCCGGACTTTATTTAGGGTTTGACTCTCGCATCTTGACCGTCAGGGCGTGCCCAGCGCGAGTCCTGTCACCCTCGAGAGACCCTCATCGCCGTAAAAATTCCCCGCGGCGGCCAAGTGTCGCAAATTGCGACAGCCGCGGCTTGTCTCCGGCCGCAGACCCGTCTGACAATCGACGCATGGATATTCACAGCTTTGGGCGCACCCCCAAGGAGGCCGATCGGCTCTACCGCAAGCAGGTCGAGCGCGCGTGGTTGAGCCTGGTCGAGCGCGGCGGCGAGGTCGACCCCAAGCTGCGCGACGTGGTGCGTGACTCCTGGCTACGCTGCCTCGCCATGGGCGTCGAGCCGGTGGCGCAGCGGCCCACGCTGCGCGGCACCGCCGACGCCCTGGAGCAGCTGCGCGACCGGAACGTCGAGCTGCTGCGGGCGTTTCAGCACACCTGGCGGGTGCTGGGCGACATTCTCGCCGACACCCAAAGTTGTCTCGTCATCGCCGACGCCAGCGGCACCCTGCTGGATGTGTGCGGCAACCCGGCGGTGGTCGACCGGGGCGCCCGCGGCTGCGTGTCGCCGGGCTACGAGTGGAGCGAGCAGAGCGGCGGCACCAATGCCATCGGCACCGCGATTGCCCGCAACGCGCCGGCCGAGGTCCACAGCGCCGAGCATTTGCTGGCGGTGGCCAAGATCTGGAGCTGCTCGGCGGCCCCGGTGCGCGACGTGGTCGACGGCAACCTCGTCGGGGTGGTGGATGTGACCTCGGTCGGCGAGAGCCATCAGCAGCACTGCCTGGCGCTGGCCGTGACGGCCGCGCATCAAATTGAAGAAACGCTCAATTCCCGCGAACTTGCCCGCTCCGTCCAGCTGCTGCACTGGTATCAGGTGCAGCTGACCCGGCGCAGCGCGCAGGCGCTGGTGCTGCTGGACCGGAAGGGGCGGGTGCTGGCCGCCAACGATCTGGCGCGGGCCCTGTTTGCCGACTGCCAGAGCGCGACGCCGCTGGACCGCGGCCGGCAGTTCCTGCGCAGGCAGTCGACCGAACCCACGCTGAGCGATCTGGTGGCCGCGCTGCCACCCCGCACGCGAGCGCTGGCGCTGGAACCCTACGGCCCGCGCTCACGCACCTGGGAGGGCGGGCTGCTGGTGCTCGAACCGCGGCGCGGCGCGCACAGTGCCCGTCCGGTGTCCCTGATTGAAGCCTCGCCTGACGCCTTCGCCGGCATTATCGGCACCCACCCGGCGCTGGCCGACGCCCGCCGCCGCGCCGCGCGCATGGCGCAGGCCAGCGCGCCGCTGCTGTTAATCGGCGACGCCGGGGTGGGCAAACAGCGCTTCGCGCGCGCCATCCACGAGACCTCGAACGCCGCGGCCGGCCCGCTGGTGGTCGTGCGCTGCGGCAGCCTTGAGCCCGCGCGGGCGCTGGGAGAGCTTTTTGGCGAAGACGCGAGCGCCCGCAGCGGTCGCCTGCAGGACGCCGATGGCGGCACGGTCTTGCTGGACGACATCGACGCCCTGCCCGCCGTCGCGCAGCTCGGGATCGTTCGTCTGCTGCAGGAAAATCTGCTGGTACGCGCCGGCGGCACACGTGAGTTTCCGCTCCGCTTGCGCCTGATCGCCGCCACCCGTCGCCACCTGGGCGAGGAAGTGGCCGCCGGTCGTTTTCGTGCGGATCTCTACGCCCGCCTCAAAGTGTTCAGCCTGCGCCTGCCGGCGTTGCGGGATCGATTGGACGATTTGCCGCTGCTGGCGCACCGCCGCTTGCTGGAACTGGAGGCGCGCTACGGGCTTGGGCCGCGCCAGCTCGGGCCCGCGCTGCAGGCCGCGCTGGCCAAGCTCCGCTGGCCGGGCAACGTGCAGGAGCTGCATGATTTGCTGGAAGCGCTGTACCTGCAAAGCGAGCACGAGGTGCTCTCGCCGGCGGATTTGCCGGAAGACTATGCCGCGCAACTGGCCGCCGGCGACGCGCCGAGCAGCGAGAATCAGAGCATCAGCGGGCTGGAGCGCAGCGCGATCGAAGCCGCGCTCCAGCGTGAAGGCCACAATCTCTCGGCGGTGGCGCGACGTCTGGGCATTTCGCGCAGCACGCTCTATCGCAAGCTGAAGCGCTACGGGCTGGTCGTCGACTAGCCCGCCAGCACCCGCGCCCGCAGGCGCGAAGACAGATAGTCCGCCGTCATCACCATCGCCAGAATGACCAGCACGCAGGTTGCGGTGTCCTGATACTGGAACAGCTTCATGGAGCTGTAGAGCTCAAAGCCAATGCCGCCGGCGCCAATCATGCCGAGGATGGTGGCGGCGCGCAGGTTCACTTCAAAGCGATAAAGCGTGGCGGCGATCCACGCCGGAATGACCTGCGGCAGCACCGCGAACACAAACACCTGCAGCGGTCGCGCCCCGGTCGCGCGCAGGGCTTCCAGCGGGCCGGCGTCGATTTCTTCAATCGCATCCGCATAGAACTTGCCGAGCAGCCCGGCGCCGTGGATGGCCAGCGACAGCACGCCGGCAAACGGCCCCAGCCCCACGGCGGCGACGAAAATCAGCGCAAAGACAAACTCGTTGATTCCGCGCAGCGCGTTTAGCGCCTGCCGCATCAGGTGATACAGCGCCGGGTGCGGGCTCAGGTTGCGTGCGGCGAGCAGGCAGAGCGGCAGGGCCATCAGCATCGACAGCAAGGTGCCCCACAGCGCGATTTGCACCGTCTCCAGCACCGGCTTGGCCAGGCGCGGCAGGAATGCCGGGTTGGGCGGCAGCATCCGCGAGAGCAGATCCGCCACCCAGGGCAGGCCGCGCAGGAGTTCGCGCAGGCTGAGATTCACGCCGCGCGCGCTCCACACCAGCACCGCCAGTCCCAGCAGCAGCGCCAGCGTCCATTTCACCCAGCGGGACACCGGCCAACTGCCGCCCCACAGCAGCCGGCAGCCGCTCATGCGGCAAGTCCGTGCAGGCCCGGCTCGAGGCCGGGATAAATCAGCCGCAGCGCGGGCTCATCCAGCGCCGCGGGCGTGCCATCGAAGACTACCCGCCCGGCCGCGATGCCCACCACGCGGTCGGCGAACTCGCGCGCCAGTTCCACCTGATGCAGGTTGCACAGCACGGCGATCTGCAGGTCATGCGCGGCGCTGCGCAGATCCTCCAGCACTACCCGGGCGGTTTGCGGATCGAGGCTCGCCACCGGCTCGTCGGCCAGCAGCACCTGCGGCTGCTGCGCCAGCGCGCGCGCGATGCCGACCCGCTGCTGCTGGCCGCCGGAAAGATGGTCCGCGCGGTCCTCCGCGCGCTCAGCAAGCCCCACCCGGTTCAGGGCCTCCATCGCAATAGCGATGTCTTCGCGCGGAAAAATCTGCAGCAGCGACGACCACAGCGGCAGGCGCGCGAGGCGTCCGCTCAGCACGTTTTTCAGCACCGACAGCCGCGGCACCAGGTTGTGCTGCTGGAAAATCATGCCGACGCGCGCGCGGAGTTCACGCAAGGCCGCGGGGCTTGCCGGCGGTGGCTCGCCGTTGATGCGAATCTCGCCGGCATCAGGCTCGACCAGCCGGTTGATGCAGCGGAGCAGGGTCGATTTGCCGGCGCCCGACGGGCCCAGCACCACGCAGAGCTCGCCCGCCGCGAGGTCAAGGTCGATGCCCTGTAGCGCGGGCTGCTCGCCGTAGCGTTTGGCCAGCCCGCGAATGCTGATCACTTCATCTTGCCCAAATCGAGATTCAGCAGCCGCGCGGTATCGCGCACGACCTGAAAATCGGCGTCGGTCGCCGGCACCCAGCCGGTAATGACGGCGCCTTTGCTCCAGGGCACATCGTGCATGGCGGCGAAGGCGGCGATGAGCTTGGTCTTGACGTCTGCGGGCAGGTCGCTGCGCATCACCACCGGCGCGCCCGGAATGGGCTCGGACTGCCAGACCACGGTCAGCTCTTCGCGCTTGGCCAGCCCGCGCGCGACCACCGTATCGAGCAGGCTGTCGGCCACCGCCGCGGCGTCGACCTTGCCGTTCAGCAGCGCCAGCACGCTGGCGTCGTGGCTGCCGGCAAAGATTGCGCGGAGGTCGCTGTCCGGATTGAGGCCGGCCTGCAGCATGCCGGTTTTGGGAAACAGGTGGCCGGAGGCGGAACTCGGGTCAACGAAAGAAAAACTGTGCCCTTTCAAATCCGCCAGCGTGGCAATGCCGCTGTCCTTACGCGCGATGATGAGCGAGTGATAGCTCGCGCCCTGGGTTTTGGTCGCGGCAATGGCGATAGGGTCGACCTGCGTCACGCTGGCCGCCAGCACATAGGAAAACGGGCCGAGAATCGCCAAATCCAGCCGCTTCGCGCGCAGGGCTTCAATCACGCCGTTGTAGTCGGTGGCGACGAACGGTTTGACCGTCATGCCGGTGCCCGCTTCCAGCGCCTTGATGATGGCCTGATTGTCGTTGACCACGATGCTCGGGTCTTCGGCCGGCACCAGACCCATCAGCAGTTCGCCCTCGGCGCGTACCGGTGTTTGCGGCGCGAGCAGGCCGGCGAGCAGGCAGAGGGTGGCGAGGCCGCGCAGGCGGGCAGCAAGGTTGAGCTTCAAGGCGGTTCTCCTTCCGGGGGCTGGGCGGGAAGGTAGCAGACTCAGGCGGCGGGTTTCATGCACGGCGGCGGCCGGCCTCGTTTACGCGTCGCGGCTGTTGACCATCCACGCGGAAAAGCCGTGCAGGAAGGCGCGAAAGGCGTCCAGATGTTCGGCCGGAAACTGATAGCGCGCCGGGGCGTCGGCCAGCACCCGCTCGAAGCAGGCCAGCCATTCGTCGCGACGGCTGTCGTTGATTTCGAACGGCAGGTGCCGCGCCCGCATCATCGGGTTGCCGTAGCGTTCGTGATAGCGCGGCGGCCCGCCCAGCAAGCCAACGAAAAACGCCGCCGAGCGACGGGAGGCGGCGACCATATCGGCCGGAAACAGTGCGCGCAGCGCCGGCGAGCCGCGGCCCAGTTCGAGATAGAAATCTTCCAGCATGCGCTCGATGTTGGCCTCACCCATCACCGCAAAAACTTCCCGCGGCGGGGGCGGCACGGCGCCGGGGTTCATCGGTGGGACGTAAATTTCGCGGTCCATGTGCGCTACCAGCTGCCGCCCAGCGCACGAACCAGCGCGACGCTGGCCTGCAGTCGCGCGCCGGCGATCTGGCGGGCCTGCCGGCGTGCGGCCAGCAGCTGTCGTTCGGCATCGACCACGCCGAGATAGCCGGTAGCGCCCGCGTCGAAGCGCTGGCGAGCGATGCGGGCAGCGCGCGCGGCGGCCGCTTCGGTGGCGGCGACGCTCGTCTGCTGTTCGGCCAGCGTGCGCAAACCGACCAGCGCATCCTCGGTTTCGCCAAAGGCGCGCAGCACCGTTTGGCGATAATGCGCGGTGTCTTCGCGCAGCGCGGCTTCGGCGCGCTCGAGGTTGGCTTGGTTGCGGCCGCCGTCAAACAGCGGCAGCGCGACGAGCGCGCCCGCCAGCGGGCCCAGCGACCAGGTGCGCGCGGACCAGGAAAAGAGATCCCCCAGATCGCCCGAGGCAAAGCCCGCATCGGCGGTCAGGTTGAGCAGCGGATAGAAGGCCGCCTTGGCGACGCCGATGCGCGCGTTGGCGGCGGCCAGCCGACGCTCGGCGGCGGCGATGTCCGGTCGGCGTTCGAGCAGCGAAGACGGCAGGCCGGCCGGAATGGCCGGCGGCTGCGTGGCCAGCGGCGCGGGCTCCAGCGTGAACGCCGCCGGGGCGCGCCCCAGCAGCACGGCCAGCGCATGGCTTAGTTCAGCGCGCGAGCGACGCACGCCGGCCGCTTCGGTCAGCGTGGTCTGCAGCTCGGCTTCGGCCTGCGCGAGTTCAAGTTCGCTGATATCGCCGGCCGCCAGCTGCGCCTTGAAGAGCGTGACGCTGGTCTGGCGTAAGTCGGTCGCGGCCGTGAGTTCAGCCAGTTCCGCATCGGTCTGTCGCAGCAGGAAATAGCTCCGCGCCACATCGGCCTGCAGCGCGAGCAGCAGCGACTGATACAGCGCTTCCTCCGCGGCATAGTCTTCGCCGGCCGCCTTCACGCCGTCGCGCACCCGGCCGAAGAGGTCAATTTCATAGCTCGCCGACACGCCAAAGCTGTAGCGCTCGTAGGCCGGCAAATCGCGGCCGCCGCCGAGGCCCGGCCCCACGTTGGCCGGCTTACCACCGCCCGCGCCGGCGCCAAAGTCGACGCGGGGCAGCCGCGCGGCCCGCGCATTGCTGACCAGCGCGCGGCTTTGTTCAAGCCTTGCGCGGGCCGCCGCCAGATCCTGATTGGCGGCGGTTGCCGCCTCGACCAGACCGTTCAGCGTGGGGTCCTTGAAGACAGTCCACCACGCGCCGCGGCCTTCGGCATCGGCCGGAGCGGCCGTCTGCCACTGGCCTTCGATCGGCGGCAGGCTTTCCTGCCAG
Organism: Gammaproteobacteria bacterium; assembly: GCA_030833185.1. Lineage (GTDB taxonomy): Bacteria > Pseudomonadota > Gammaproteobacteria. Next base: position 11,932 of record JAURHQ010000049.1, read on the forward strand.
GCCGCCGGCGTCTCCACCGCCGGACGTTCCAGCGGCGGCGCCAGCGAGCAGCCGGCGAGCGCGCCGAGCAGGGCCAGTGTCAGCGCCCGCCGCGTCATACGCCGGGCTCCGGACTGGGCGGCACGGCGGCTGCCGCCTTGGGGCGCTTGGCCAGCAGCACGTAGAACACCGGCGTCAGGAACAACCCAAACAAGGTCACGCCCAGCATGCCCGAGAACACAGCGATGCCCATGGCCTGGCGCATTTCCGCGCCGGCGCCGGAGGACAACACCAGCGGCAGCACGCCCATGATGAAGGCGATGGACGTCATGAGAATCGGCCGTAGCCGCAGGCGGCAGGCTTCCAGCGCCGCTTTCACCGGGCCGATGCCCGGCTCGTTGATTTCCAGTTCGCGCGCAAACTCAACAATCAGGATCGCGTTCTTGCACGCCAGCCCCATCAGCACGAACAGCGCGATCTGCGTAAAGATGTTGTTGTCGCCACCGGTCAGCAGCACGCCGCCGATCGCAAACAGCAGGCACAGCGGCACGATCAGGATGATTGCGAGCGGCAGGCGGAAGCTCTCGTAGAGCGCCGCCAGCACCAGCATCACCAGCAGCGCGCACAGCGGATAGACCAGCACCGCCGTGTTGCCGGCAAGGATTTCCTGATAGGTCAGTTCGGTCCATTCGTAGGTAATACCGCGCGGCAGGGTTTCGCGCAGGATTTCCTCAATTTTGGCTCGCGCCTGTCCCGAGCTGACGCCCGGCGCCGGCGCGCCGTTCAGGTCGGCCGACGGAAAGGCGTTGTAGCGCAGCGCGCGGTCGGGCCCGAAGGAAGGCTCCATTTTCAGCAGCGCGCCCAGCGGCACCATCTCGCCGCGCGTATTGCGGGTTTTAAGCTGCGCGATGTCTTCGGCGTTGTCGCGGTAGCTGCCGTCGGCCTGCACCACCACGCGGTAGGTTTTGCCGAAGCGGTTGAAGTCGTTGACGTAGAGCGAGCCGAGATAGATCTGCATCGTCGAGAACAGGTCGTTCAGGTTCACGCCCAGCTGCTTCGCCTTCTCGCGGTCAATCACCGCATTGAGCTGCGGCACGTTGATTTGGTAGCTGGAGAACACACCCACCAGTTCCGGCGTTTGCCAGGCTTTCATCAGCGCGGCCTGCAGCGACTGATAAAGCACCTGATCGCCCAGGCCCGCCTGATCTTCCAGCTGCAGCTTGAAGCCGCCGATGGCACCCAGACCATCGACCGGCGGCGGTGTGAAGAAGGCGATGAACGCGCCCTGCAGCGCGCCGTAGCGCTGGTTGATTTCGCCGGCGATGGCGGGCGCAGAGAGCTCGGGCGTGCGCCGGTTTTCAAACTCGTCGAGGTTGATGAACAGCAGCGACGCATTCGAGGCGTTCATGAAGCCGTTGATCGACAGGCCCGGAAAACTCACCACGTTTTTCACGCCCGGCGTCTTGAGCGCGATTTCCGTCATCTCACGCGTGATCTTGTCGGTGCGTTCCAGTGAGGCGCCGTCCGGCAGCAATGCGAAGCCAATCAGATACTGCTTGTCGGGCGGCGGAATGAAGCCGCCGGGCACCAGCTGGAAGGCGTGAAAGGTCACCCACAGGAGGCCGCCGTACAGCAGCACCAGCAGGAACTTTACCCGCAAGAAGCGCGCGATGACCCAGGTGTAGCCGTTCGCGCTGCGCCGGAAAACATAGTCAAAGCCGCGGAAAAACCAACCGAAGGCGGCGTCCATCGCGCGGGTCAGCCAGTCTTTCGGCGCGTCGTGTCCGCGCAGCAGGAGCGCCGCCAGCGCGGGCGAGAGCGTCAGCGAGTTGATGGCGGAGATGACGGTCGAGATCGCAATCGTCAGCGAGAACTGACGGAAGAACTGGCCGGTCAGCCCGCTGATGAAGGCAATCGGCACAAACACCGCGCACAGCGTCAAGGCGATGGCGATGATCGGCCCGCTGACCTCCTGCATCGCGCGGTAGCTGGCGGCCTTGGGGCTCAGGCCGAGTTCAATATTCCGCTCGACGTTTTCCACTACCACGATGGCGTCGTCGACCACGATGCCGATCGCCAGCACCAGCCCGAACAAGGTCAGCGTGTTGATCGAAAAGCCGGCCAGCATCATGACCCCGAACGTGCCGATGACCGACACCGGCACCGCCGCCAGCGGGATGATCGACGCGCGCCAGGTCTTGAGAAACACGATGACCACAATCACCACCAGCGCCACCGCCTCGAGCAGGGTTTCGATGACCGCGCTGACCGACTTCCGCACGAAGCGGGTGGGGTCGTAGACGATCTGGTAGCTCACGCCCTGCGGGAAGTCTTTCTGCATGTCGTCCAGCAGGGTCCGCACGTCGTTCGACAGCTGGATGGCGTTCGACAGCGGCGCCTGGAACACGCCCAGCGCCACCGCCGGCTTGTTGTCCAGATAGCTGCGCAGCGAGTAGTCGCTGGCGGCGAGTTCGATGCGCGCCACATCGCGCAGCCGCAGCAGGCCGCCCTCGGCGGAGGTCTTGAGGATGATGTCGCCGAACTCAGCTTCGGTACTCAGCCGCCCGCGCGTATTCACCGGCAGCTGGAACTCGATGCCGCTGGTGGTGGGCGGCGCGCCGACAGTGCCGGCGGCCACCTGCTGGTTCTGTTCCTGAATCGCCGCCACCACGTCGTTGGCGGTCATGCCACGGGCGGCGAGCTTGGTCGGGTCCAGCCACACGCGCATCGCGTAGTCGCCGCCGCCAAATACCAGCACCTCGCCCATGCCTTCGATTCGCCGCAGCTTGTCGCGGATGTTCAGCACCGCGTAGTTGCGCAGGTAAAGCTCGTCGTAGCGGCTGTCGGCCGACAGCAGGTGCACGACCATGGTCAGGTTGGGGGACTGCTTTTGCGTCACCACGCCGATCTGACGCACTTCCGGTGGCAGCCGCGGCAAGGCGCGCTGCACGCGGTTCTGCACCTGGGTTTCGGCGAGGTCGGGGTCGGTGCCGATCTTGAACGTGACGGTCACGTTCAGCATGCCGTCGGTGGTGGCCTGCGAGGACATGTACAGCATGTTCTCGACGCCGTTGATTTGTTCCTCGATCGGCGCCGCCACGGTTTCGGCGATGACTTTGGGGTTGGCGCCGGGGTAGGTGGCGGTCACCACCACGGCGGGCGGGATGACGTCGGGGTATTCCGAAACCGGCAGCAGCGGGATCGCGATCAGCCCGCCGACGAAGATCGCGATCGACAGGACCGCCGCGAAGACCGGGCGGTCGATGAACGTGCGCGACAAACTCATGCCTCACTCATCCGTGATGCTCGCCTGCTGCTCGTCGGGGCTAGCGCGCGGGCGCCAGCAGGGTCTTCAGCGCCCGCGGCCAGGGCTGGACTTCCTTGCGTAGCGCTGCCGGCAACTGCTCGCGGGCAGTCGAGGCGGCGCGCGAAGAGTCGTAAAGCCCGTAGACGACCACGAACCAGGCTTTGCCTTCCCGTTGAGTCTGGAGCACCGCGGCGCTGCCCTGCAGCGCATGGTGCTTGATGAAGCGGACCGCGGCGGCGCGTTCGGCGCTGCCCACCAGCTGCAGCACGAATTTGGAGGCGGGCTGATTGCGCAGCCAGTCGGCGCTGTAAGGCGCCGGCGCGGGCTCGGCGGCCGGGGGCGGCGCGGGCTCGGCGGCCGGGGGCGGCGCGGGCTCGGCGGCCGGGGGCGGCGCGGGTTCAGCAGCCGGGGCTGGCGCGGGTTCAGCGGCCGGGACTGGCGCGGGTTCAGCGGCCGGGACCTGAGCGGGCGCAGGTTCGGTAGCCGGCACAGGCTCGGCGGCCGCGTCCGCTGCTGGCGCGGCGGGCGGCGTCGGGGCGGGCGCGTCCATCGCGACTTCTTCCGGCGTGACCGGGGAGCCCGGCCGCACGCGCTGCAGGCCGCTCACCACGATCCGTTCGCCCGCCTGCAGCCCGCGTTCCACCACCCGCAGGCCGTTGAAAAGCCGGCCCGGCGTGATTTCGCGGTACTGCGCGTTTTTCTTTTCGTCCAGCACCAGCACAAAGCGCTTGCTCTGATCGGTGCCGATGGCGCCATCCTGAACCAGCACGGCACGCCGCGCCGCGCCGCCGCTGGCCAGCTGCACCCGGGCGTACAGGCCGGGGGTGAAGCGGCGGTCGGGGTTCGGCAGCACGGCGCGAAGCCGCACGGTGCCGCTGGACAGATCGAGCTGGTTATCCACGAACTGCAGCCGCGCGGCGTGGGGCGCCCCCTGTTCGTCGGCCAGCCCCACCGCCACCTGCAGCGTACGCTGCGGCTGCTTGCCGATGTATTTGAGATAGGCCGCTTCGTCGGCCTCAAAGCTGACGTAAATCGGGTCCATGGACACCAGCGTGCTCAGGCGCGGGGAATCCGGCGCATCGCCGCGCACCAGATTGCCGACCGTCACTTCGTCCTTGCCCATGCGCCCGGCGATGGGCGCGGTAATTTTGGTGTAGGTCAGGTCGACCTTGGCGGCCCGGATGCGGGCCTCGTCGGCTTGCAGCGCGGCTTCCAGCGTGGCGACCGCGGCGCCGGCGGCCTCGAACTCGCGGCGGGAAGTAGCGCGGTCGGGCAGCATCTTCTGCTGTCGCGCCAGTTCCAGACGGGCCAGATCGAGTTGCGCGCGGGTATTGCCCGCGCTGGCTTCGGCCTCGGCCAGCCGGGCGGCGAACGGCGCGGGGTCGATTTCAAACAGCAGCTCACCGGCTTTGACATCGGCCCCCGGGCTGAAGTGCACGGCCTGCAGATAGCCGTTGACCCGCGCCCGCAGTTCGACCTGCTGGGTGGCTTCGAAGCGCCCGGAAAATTCATCTGTTTCGGTGATTTCCCGGGCGATTGCCGCAGCTACCGTGACAGGCGGCGGCCCGCTAGGCATCATCGCAGCGCCGCCTGCTGGCGGCGCCTTGTTGCAGGCCGAGAGGCCCAGTACCGCCGCCGGGATCAGGACGCCGGCAATCCATTTCAGCGGCGTCGTGCGGGTCGGACTCATACGGGGCAACCTTTAGGCGAAAACTGCGGACTAGCGGGCATCATAGACGCTGGGCGCAGGCAGGCAAACTGCGCGCCGCCGCGCGCCCGCGGTGGGCCTGATCAAAAAACCAAAAAATATCGGGGAGTGTGTGAGATGACCGCCTTGGCGCCGTTTGGAATACCGTTCGAGTTTGTGCTCTTCGCCACGACGCTCCTCGGCGTTGCACTGTTTCACCATCACACGCTGGCGGTGGCCCTTAGCGGGCTCGCTAGCATCGTAATTTACAAGCTTTTTTTCGCCGGCTTCCACACCGGCCCCGGTTTGCCCGGCCTGCTGGACCATCTCCAACATGAGTGGGTGGTGCTGAGCAACTTGTTTGGGCTGTTGATGGGTTTTGCGCTGCTGGCCCGGCATTTCGAGAAAAGCCACGTGCCGGTCATCCTGCCGAAATACCTGCCGGACGACTGGAAGGGCGCTTTCCTGATGCTGGTGATGGTGTTTGTGCTGTCGAGCTTTCTCGACAACATCGCCGCCGCCATGATCGGGGGCGCGATGGCGCATCAGCTGTTTCGCGCCAAGGTGCACATCGGCTATCTGGCGGCGATTGTGGCGGCCTCCAATGCCGGCGGCTCGGGCAGCGTGGTGGGCGATACCACCACCACCATGATGTGGATCGACGGCGTTGCGCCCGCGGACGTCATCCACGCCTACGCGGCGGCGGTGGTCGCGCTGGTCGTTTGCGGCATTCCGGCGGCCATTCAGCAGCAGCGCTATTCGCCCATCCTGAAGCACGCGCATGCCCACACGCACCTCGACTGGGGGCGCTTGGGCATCGTGGCCTTCATGCTGGTCGCCGCGATGGCGACCAATATCATCATCAACACGCACTATGCCGAGCACTCCGGCGATTTTCCCTGGCTGGGTGCGGCGGTGTGGGTGGCCGTGTTGTTAACGGTGAAAGTGCGGCGCCACGACTGGGAAATGCTGCCGGAAACCGCCATGGGCTCTTTGTTTTTGCTCTCGTTGGTAACCTGCGCGTCCCTGATGCCGGTCGAAAAACTGCCGCTCGCCTCGTGGGAAACGGCGCTTGGCCTTGGTTTTGTCTCGGCGGTGTTCGACAACATCCCGCTGACCGCGCTGGCGCTGAAGCAGGGCGGTTACGACTGGGGCGTGCTGGCCTATGCCGTGGGCTTCGGCGGCTCGATGCTGTGGTTTGGCTCCAGCGCCGGCGTGGCGCTGTGCAACCAGTACCCGGAAGCGCGTTCGGTCGGCCAGTGGTTGCGCCATGGCTGGCACGTCGCGCTGGCCTATGTGCTGGGGTTTGCGGTGATGATGGCAACCGTCGGCTGGGAGCCGCATGAACCGCACAAGGCGCCGCGGCCGCCCGCTGCGGTAGTCGCGCCCCAGTAGGGTCGTGACCGGTCGGTACTGGCAACCGGGATAGCATCGATGCGTGGCGCACAAGGATGAGTACCGCCAGTCCAGCGCATTGGCGCAACGCGCGACGCTATCAGGCCGAGGATCCGTCCGACCGGCGGGTGCTGGCGGATCTGGAGCGCCAGCTGCAGGTGCTGCAATCGCTGGACGCCGCGGTCTGGGCCTTCGATACCGAGCGCTGCCAGTGTCTGTGGGCCAACGCCGCCGGGCTCGAAATCTGGGGCGCGGCGGATGTCGCACAGCTTCGGCAGCGCGACGTCGCGGCGACCCAGTCCGAGGCCATCTATGCGCTGGTCAACGACTACCTGAAGCGCGTCCTCGCGGGTGAAAAAATCACCGAATGGGTGACGCTGGAGATCAACGGCAGCACAAGGCGCTTCAGCCACAGCTATCACCCGCTCACGCTGGCGGACGAGCGGGTGGTGCTCCTGATCGAAGCGCGTGCCGCGCCGACTGCTGAAGAATTGCTGGCTTTCACCGCGGACTACACCCTGACCGTTGGCCTGTTTGACCTTGACGGGCGCCTGACCAGCAGCAACCCGGCCTTTCGCCGGCTGGCGCAAACCCAGCCGCTGGACGACCTCAACGCCATCCTGCCCGCCTCGCCGCCGTATACCGACTGGGTGTGCCAGATCGCCGAGCAGAATCAGCTGCTGTTCGAGACCTCGCTGCAAACCGCGCGCGGTCAGGGGTACTTCCGGGGCGAACTGCGGCAGGTGCTCAGTCAGCGCGAGGGCCCGCAGGCCTTGCTGACGCTCTACGACCTGACCGAACAGCGCCTGAAGCAAAGCGAGCAGGCGCTGAACGAGCAGCGCGCCCGCACCGAGCGCCTGCTGGATACCGCGGAGGTCGCCACCTACAGCTGGGACATCGAGCACAACCTGGTCACCGGCGACCGTCGTTGGCGCAGCCGGCTGGGGACGGACGAGGGCGCGCCGCCGGTGGCGTTTGCCGAGTGGGCGCGCCTGATTCATCCGGAAGACGCCGCGCGGGTGCTGGCTGCCAGCCTGCAGATGCTGACCGGTGAGCTCTTGTTCTGGAGTCACGACTACCGCATCGCCGACGGGGCGAGCGGCTACCGCTGGATTCTCGACCGGGGCGTGGTGATGCGGCGGGACGCACAGGGGCGGGCGCTGGAGATCGGCGGCATTCACCTCGACATCGAGGACCAGAAGCGGGCGGAACAGGCGCTGGCGGCCAGCGAACTGCGCTCGCGGGCGCTGCTGCAAGCCATCCCGGATTTGATGTGCGTGACGGATCTGGACGCCAATATTCTCGACCTCCACCTGTCGCGCCCCGACGACTGGGTGCTGCCGCCCGGCCCGCTGACGGGCCTTAACCTGCGCGACATCCTGCCGCCCGAGGTGGCGGCGATGTTCAAGCCCACCCAGGCGCGGGTGTTTGCCACCGGCCAGAGCGTGCAGGGTGAGTTTGCCAATCGCCATCCGGTGCTGGGCGAGCGCTTTCGCGAATTCCGCATGGTGCCCTACGGCACCGACCGCACGCTGACCCTGGTGCGCGACATCACCGACCGCAAGCGCGCCGAGCGGGCGCACGAGCAGACGGTCAAACAACTCCAGCAGGCGCAGAAAATGGACGCGCTGGGGCAGCTGACGGGCGGGATTGCGCACGACTTCAACAACATTCTGGCCAGCATGCTGGGCTACGCCTGGCTGGCCCAGCAGCAGCCGCTGGTGATGGCCGACGGCAAGACCAGCGACTACCTGAAAATCATCACTTCGGCCGGCGAGCGGGGCCGCGATCTGGTGCAGAAAATGCTGAGCTTCAGCCGCAAGGACAGCGCCGCGCCGGCCACACCGGTCAACCCTTTGCCGGTGGTGGAAGAAGCCTTCCGCATGTTGAAGTCGATCATCCCGTCGCGCCTGTCGCTGGAGCTGACGCTGCCTGAGGGGGCGCCGCCGCTGGCCATCGACCCGATCGACCTGCATCAGGTGTTGGTGAATCTGGTGGTGAAACAAAATAATTCTTAGTCATACTACAAACTTCGTTAGCTATATCAAGTA
>JAURHQ010000004.1 GCA_030833185.1 Gammaproteobacteria bacterium
CGGCCGCGTAACGTTGGCGCGACCGCCAGCGGCGATGACGGCTCGCCTCGCGGAGCATGCGCGGGGCAGCGTCGAGCAATAGCACCGTAGCCTTTCGGTAACGGCGCTCAAGGTCGCGCGCGCAGTAGCCGGTACCTGCGCCAAGATCGACGACAAGGCGCGGTTCCAGCTTCATCATCGCCAGCCGCTCGAGCAAGCGGTCCGCTACTTCGCGTTGGATAACAGCGTGGTCGTCATAGGTTGGTGCGGCGGCGTCGAAGGAACGACGGATCAGCGTGGGGTCAATGCCGGTCATTGCTTAAACCCCGTTGGCTGACATGGGCAGCACGCGCTTCAAGGTCGTTACGAGAGCATCGATTTGTGCCTCGCTGTGCGCGGCTGACAGACAGATCCGCAATCGCGCGGTGCCTTCCGGCACGGTGGGCGGCCGGATCGCGCGAACGTAAAACCCGGCTGCCCTGAGGAGGCCCGCAGCGTTAAGCGCGGTGTCGTCTGCGCCTAGCATGATCGGTTGGATCGGCGAATTCAGCCCCGAGGGCGTCAGGCCCACCGCGAGCATCGTCTCGGTGAAATACCGGATTCGCGCATCCAAGGTGTGAATGCGTTGGGGTTCCTGCTGAACGATACGCAGCGCGGTCAGCGTTGCCGAGGCCAGCATGGGGGGTAGCGCGGTGTCGTAGATGAAGGGCCGAGCGTGCTGCAAAAGGGTTTCGATGAGGTCTTCCCGGCCGACCACGGCGGCGCCCGTCGTGCCCAGCGCCTTACCGAAAGTGACCATCACCAGCGGTGCGTCTTCCTGACTGAGCCCTTGTTCGCTAACGGCGCCACGACCTTGCCCGGCAACGCCGAACCCGTGGGCATCGTCACAGATCAGCAGGGCGTCGTGCCGGTGCGCGATATCCGCCAAGGCTTTTAGCGGCGCGCTGTCGCCATCCATGCTGAAGACGGTGTCGGTGACCAGCAATCGTGCTTCAGCGCGGGCATTGCGCAGTCTTGATTCAAGGTCCGCTGCATCAGCGTGTCGGTAACGCACTGAATGCGCACCGCTGAGCCTAACGCCGTCTATCAGTGAGGCATGGTTTAGCCGGTCCTGATAAATCTCGCTGTGACGGTCGGCAAACGTGCTGAGGGTGCCCAGATTGGCAAGATAGCCGGAAGAGAACAGCAGCGCGCGGTCACGGCCCATATAGTCAGCCAGCGCCGTGGCGAGTTCGTGATGCGGTTCGGCCCAGCCCGAGAGGAGTCCCGCGGCGCCAGCCCCCAAGCCGTACTGCGCCGCAGATTCAGCCGCCGCAGCGGCGAGGCGTGGGTCGCTTGCGAGACCCAGATAATCATTACTGCAGAAATTGACTAAGGGCGTTCCGGCGATGCTGATTAGCGGACCTTGGGTCCCGTCGCGACGCTCAAGCGCCCGGCGGCGGCTGGCCGGGACCGGCACCCGGGCTTTCGCAGAAACGGTCATGCACCAGCGCTCGCAGCGGCGCTAGCCGCTGGCTGCCATGGTGTCGATGCCTAGTCTGGCGAACAGGTCGAGATCTTCATTTTGGCCAGGGTTAGGCGTGGTCAGCAGTTGTTCACCGTAGAACACGGAATTGGCGCCTGCGAAATAGGCGAGCGCCTGACCGGCTTCGCCAAGCTCGCGGCGACCCGCTGATAAGCGCACGTAAGATGCCGGCATCATGATGCGTGCCGCAGCTATCGTGCGGACCACATCAAAGCAGTCGACAGGTTTTTCGTTGGCCAACGGTGTGCCTTCCACACGCACCAGCTGATTTATCGGAACGCTTTCCGGCGGAACCGGCAGATTGGCGAGTTGGCACAGCAGGCCAGCACGGTCGGCCACATCTTCGCCCAGCCCAACAATACCGCCGCAGCACACATTGATGCCGGCGTCACGAACCGCAGAGAGGGTGTTAAGACGGTCTTGGTAGGTCCGCGTGGTGATGACGTCGCCGTAATGCTCGGGCGAGGTATCGAGATTGTGGTTGTAGTAGTCGAGACCGGCTGATTTAAGCGTTTCGGCCTGCGTCGGTTTGAGCATACCCAAGGTGACGCAGGTTTCCATTCCAAGTCCTTTAATGGCCGTTACAAGTTCGGCGACCTGGGCGACCTCCTTGTCTTTGGGCGCGCGCCAGGCGGCGCCCATACAAAACCGACTAGCGCCTGCTGCTTTGGCCTTGAGCGCTGCTGCTGTGACTTGTTCCACCGACATCAGCGGTGACGCCTCAACACCGGTGTCATACCGGGCGCTCTGCGGACAGTACGCGCAATCCTCCGGGCATCCACCGCTTTTAATGTTCAAAAGGGTGCTGAGCTGGATCTGATTGGGATTGAAATGCTCGCGGTGCACGGCATGGGCACGAAACAGCAGATCGTTAAACGGCATAGTCAGCAGCTTGCTGGCCTCCTCAAGGGTCCAACGAAGTTCGTTAGCGGGCGCTAGCGGCATGGGGTCAGCAAGGGTGTTCTGGGCGTTCAACATGGTGTGTTTCCGGTTGGGTTAGCGCGCCGGGCTGACAAGGACTTCTGCTCTATGCGTTTGCCGGGCGTTTCGCTATCAAGCCTATGGCATGGCTTGAATCCTTACAACTGGTCGGCTTTTGGCCAGTCCCGCGCGCTCTCACTAGAGCGGTGCCTCTTGTGTCTTGAGCCAGTGCTGGGACCGCCCCTCTGCGCGGCCTGCAGACTTGATTTACCTTGGCGCGTAACACCCTTATCCGGGCGTTCCTTGCGAGAAGTCAGCGCGTTCGCTGCTTTTCGCTACGAATTTCCTATTTCTGGGCTAATCTGGGCGCTTAAATTTGGCCATAACGTGGGTGTCGGAGCCTTATTGGGAGGCCTGATGGCGCAGGCCACGTTCGTTGAATCCCTCTCGGGTTTCACGGTTTGTGCGGTTCCGCTCAGCCTGAAGCGAAAGATTTATCGGGGCTATAACCAAAGCGCCGTGTTAGCGGAAGGTTTGGCGGCGACACTTGGACTGTCGCTCAACCTAAGTTACCTGCGCCGCATCCGTGACACGCCGCCGCAGCGCGGATTGGGGCGCCGGGCGCGACGCCGAAACGTTCGTTCAGCTTTTGTCGCCGCGCCGAGCGTGAGCGGCCAACGGGTGTTGGTCGTAGACGACGTTTTCACCACGGGAGCAACCCTGCTCGCGGCCAGGCAGGCGCTGCTGGCGGCCGGCGCGCAGGAAGTTGCTTTCTACGCCTGCGCCGCGGTGCACTAAATGCTCAGGTGTCGAGATTAGTAACGCTCAGCGCGTGACGTTCGATGAATTCGCGTCGCGGCTCCACGTCATCGCCCATCAAGGTCGTGAATATTTCGTTGGCACCGTCGCCGTCCTCGACCCGCACTTTCAAGAGGTTGCGCGTTTCGGCGTTCATGGTGGTTTCCCAAAGTTGCTCCGGGTTCATTTCGCCCAAGCCCTTGTAGCGCTGCGTCGTAAGACCCCGCTTGATGTCATCAAGCAGGCTTTCCATTGCAAGACGCAGCGTCTCGACCGCTATCTGACGTGTTTCTTTTACGATACGCAGTTGCGCTGAAGGCGCATCCAGTAGGGCACTGAGTTGAATGAGTTGGCGATACTCCGGGGACAAGAAAAAGTCACGGTCGAAGCTGGCTTTGGATTCCACGCCGCGAACCTTGAGGGTCAAGCGTAAAGTCCAGTGAATGGGGTCTCGATAGTCGATGGTGGCGGAGTGGCTAGACGCATCCTTGATCGCCATGAGGGCGCGGGACAGTTCCTGAGACCACTGGTCAAGGTAATCGCGCTCGGCGATATCTGGCACCGCAAAGGCGGCCATTTTCCGGACGACTTCTAACAGAACGGGATCGTAGCGGCGAGCAAGCCTGTCCGAAAGTTTATTTAAAATCAGATAGTTAGACCCTATCTGGATCATCTCCGCCGCCGGTATCCGCTCCCCTTCCCGCTCAATAACGGCCTCTTGAAGAGCCAGCTCAACCAGATACTGGTCAAACTCCATCTGGTCCTTGATATAGCGCTCCTGCTTGCCCCGCTTCAATTTGTAGAGCGGGGGCTGCGCAATAAAGATGTGGCCTTGCTTGATGAGGTCGGGCATGTGACGGAAGAAAAACGTTAGCAGCAACGTGCGGATGTGAGAGCCGTCGACGTCGGCGTCGGTCATGATGATGATGCGGTGATACCGCAACTTGCCGTGGTCATATTCGGTTTCGCCAATGCCGCAGCCCAACGCTTTGATTAGGGTCGCAACTTCAGCAGAAGAAAGAATTTTGCCAATTTGCGCACGCTCGACGTTCAGGATTTTCCCCTTGAGCGGGAGGATAGCCTGGTATTTCCGGTCTCTGCCCTGCTTCGCGGAGCCGCCCGCAGAATCGCCCTCGACGATAAAAAGTTCAGATTTAGCCGGATCACGCTCCTGACAGTCAGCGAGTTTTCCGGGTAGACCAGCGATTTCCAGCGGGTTTTTGCGCGTGAACTCGCGAGCTTTGCGACTGGCGTCGCGCGCTCTGGCGGCATCACATATTTTTCGGCCTATCTCCCTGGCCTCTGCGGGATGCTCGAGCAGATAGCTATTGATCTGGTCTGCAACGATGGTCTCGACAATATTTTTTACTTCGCTGGAAACCAGTTTTTCTTTCGTCTGCGAAGAAAATTTGGGATCGGGAACCTTGACCGAAACCACGGCGGTTAGGCCTTCACGGATATCCTCGCCTTCAATTTTCAGCTTTTCCGGCAGCTTGGCCTTCGCCGGAATGCCTTCTTTCTCCAGATAAGCGTTAACCGACCTGGTTAGGCCAGCGCGAAAACCAGATAAGTGAGTTCCACCGTCACGCTGCGGGATGTTGTTGGTGAAACAGTAAACGTGCTCCTGATATTCCGCATTCCACTGCAGGGCCACTTCGACCTGAATGCCGTCACGTTGGGCAACCATGTGGATGACCGCCTCATGCAAAGGTTTTCGGGTTCCTTGAAGATGCTGAACAAAGGTTCGAAGTCCGCCTTCGAACTGGAAGGTTTCCTGCTGACCGGTGCGGTCGTCCGATAGGTTGATAACCAGACCGCCATTAAGAAACGACAGTTCTTTTAAGCGGTGACGCAGGATGGCGTAACTGAAAACTATGTTTTTGAAGGTGTCTTCACTGGGTTGGAACGTTACCGTCGTGCCGGTGAGCGGAGATTCTTCAATTCTCGCAATGGGTTGGACGGCGTCACCGTGCCGGTATTCCTGGTGCCACATGTACCCGTCACGGTAAATCGTGAGTTCAAGGCGCTCGGAAAGTGCGTTTACGACGGAAACGCCGACGCCATGAAGGCCACCGGAGACTTTGTAGGAGTTGTCATCAAATTTCCCGCCGGCATGCAGCGTTGTCATGATCACTTCGGCAGCCGAGACACCTTCCTCTTTGTGTAAATCGACAGGAATTCCTCGGCCGTTATCCGAGACGGAAACCACCTTGTCTGAGAGCAGTCGGACGTTAATTTCCGAGCAGTGTCCGGCCAAGGCTTCATCGACGCAGTTGTCGACGACCTCAAACACCATGTGGTGAAGCCCGGTTCCGTCGTCCGTATCTCCGATATACATACCGGGACGTTTGCGGACGGCTTCAAGCCCCTTCAGAACTTTGATGTTTGAAGAGTCATAGGTGCTGCTCATAAGGCGAAAGTCCCCGAGTTACTCATTGAGCTAAAAAAGTCCCGTGTTCCACGTGGAACCGTTGGGCATTATCGAGATACTTGCCCTTGGCCAGCACCTCGTAGTCTATAGCGGTCACAAAAGTCTGGCGCCGCCCGTTTACAAGCGTCTCAAGCACGACGCGTTGAGCTTGTTGATCCAACTCGGCACTCAGATCGTCGATTAGCAGAACAGGCTCAACTTGCGAGGTCTGTTCCAGGTAAGCGAGTTGAGCTGCGACCAGAAGACACGCGATTCGCTTGGCTTGCCCGCGAGACACCCGTTGCTTAGCGGCGATCCCGTCAACAGTCACCCGAAGTTCAGCGCGTTGTGGACCAACCAGAGTCATATTCCACTGCTTTTCGCGCTCGGCGCCTTCGGTCAGCGCTTCCCTTAAGCTAAGTCCAGCGCGCCAGCCAGATCGATAATCAAGCCGCAGTGTACCTGCTCCGGCGCCCGCCCATGGTTCCATCAACGAAAGGAGACTGTTTAAGGCCGCTACGCCCGCCTGCCGTCTTTGATCTACAGCTAAGGCCAGACTACAAAACTCCTCGTCCCAGAACTCAAGCGCTGACCCCGAACTTCCTTGGCGAATGGCCTCATTGCGATGCTGCATCGACCGATGGAATTTCTTGAACAAATCCAGGTAGTCAGGTTCCACGTGAAACAAAGTGCGGTCGATCAGAGACCGCCTGTACGCGGGCGAATTGGACACCAACTGGTAGAGTTGGGCATCGAGAGAAATAACCGGCAAATAGGCCATCAGGCTTGAAGCAGAACGAACGCTAGCCCCGTTCGCGCGACACACCGTGCCGAGCCGCGATTTCTCGACCCCTAAGCGAACTGCCACACCGTCGCAATCGACTTCCCCGTTAACGACCGTCTCCGTCGCGCCCCTGGTTACGAAATCTGCCGGCGCTCCGCCTGAAAACGGCTTTCCCGTCGCAAGGAGGTGAATCGCATCGAGAAGGCTCGTCTTACCGCTCCCGTTCTGGCCCTCTATCACATTGACCTTGGACGAAAATTTCAGATCGACTGAACACAAGTTACGAAAGTTTTTTATGCGCAACTCGCGCAAAAACGCCATCTTGAAATGCTAGCTCGGGCTGCCGGACGACTTAGAGACGCATCGGCATAATCACGTAACGTGCACGCTGGTCCTCTGGCGAGAAAATCACCGCGCTACTGTTGGGGTCAGAGAGCTCAATACACACCTCTTTCGATTCCAACACTGTCAGCACATCAAGCAGATACGAGACGTTAAAGCCGATTTCAAGATCTGGCCCCGTGTAATTCACCTCAAGGTCTTCTTCTGCCTCCTCCTGCTCTGGATTGTGAGTCATGGCCTTGAGCAGGTTCGTGCCCAACACCAGCCGTACGCCGCGGAACTTCTCGTTCGACAAAATCGACGTACGACTGAAAGCTGAACGTAAGGCGTCGCGGTCAGCAATGACGGATTTTTCGCCTTTAACCGGTATAACTCTCTGATAATCGGGAAATTTCCCGTCAATCAACTTAGCCGTCAATGACTGCCCCGCCGCTTCCAAGCGCAAATGGTTCTCTCCGAGAACGAGACAGACCTCACCGTCTTGATGGGCCAGCATTCTCTGGATTTCCTGCACCGCCTTACGAGGAACGATGATCTGCGTCGTCGCACCCAGATCTTGTTCTAATTCGCGGTCGCATAAGGCCAGACGATGGCCGTCAGTAGCTACCGCACGCACGGTTTGACCACGCAATTCAAGCAACAGACCATTGAGGTAATACCGGACATCCTGGTGCGCCATCGCGAACTGGGTGCTGCGGACAAGCTCCGACAGCTCGCTGGCTCGAATCTTGATTTCGGCTTGATTCTGGAAGCTACCAACCGCTGGAAAATCATCCGCCGGCAACACGCCCAGGCTGAAACGGCTACGACCGGACTGAACTTTCGCTTTTCCGCTGCTCACGTCGATTTGAAGCGCGGCATCACTCGGCAAACTCCGGCAGATATCAAGCAACTTTTTTGCAGGCAACGTAGTACTGCCTTCGCGGATCACCTCAGCGCCACATCCCAGAGATACTTCGACTTCCATATCAGTCGCTGTCAGGTTCAAAGCGCCTTGATGCGCGTTGAGCAGAACATTGCCTAGAATCTGCATCGACTGGCGGCGGTCCACGACGTTTGCCACGGCCTGGAGTGCAGGCAAAAGTGTTTCTCTTGTTACTGATATCTTCATTTAAATATCAACCTGATTGTGTTTATTAGCGTCAGTCAAACTTGGCTTAAATCGAAAAATTTCATTAAAAATCAGAATCTTGTTTGAATAAGAACCGGCGTTTAAGCCTGTGGATAAATAGCCTGACGGACAGTGGCCTCGCTGCAATAGTTACAGGGCTTCAAGCTGGAACCAAGTTATCCACAGATTTGCCCTTAACTCGTCAAGATCCGCTCTATGTTGATGTAGTCCTCTTGAAGACGCTCCTCCGAGCGCCTCAATTCAGCGATTTTCTTGCACGCATGAATGACCGTCGTGTGGTCTCTGCCACCAAAAGCATCGCCAATTTCCGGGAGGCTGTGATTGGTCAACTCCTTGGCAATTGCCATCGCCAGCTGCCGTGGCCTCGCTACCGACCTGTTGCGTCGCTTCGACAGCAAGTCCGACACCCGCATCTTGTAGTACTCGGCAACGGTCTTCTGGATGTTCTCAATGCTGACTTGCTTGTCTTGGAGCGCCAAAAGGTCTTTCAGCGCCTCTTTGGCAAACTCAAGTGAAATATCCCGTTGCCCGGCAAAATTCGATTTCGCGACAACGCGGTGCAGGGCGCCTTCAAGCTCCCGGATATTGGATTTGAATCGCTTGGCAATGAAGAAAGCCACTTCGTGCGGGAGCGTGATAGGCGTGGCCTCTGCCTTGCTGAGCAAAATAGCGACTCTGGTTTCTAACTCTGCGGGCTCTATGGCAACCGTCAGCCCCCAACCAAACCTCGATTTGAGGCGCTCTTCGATACCGGTAACCTCGCGAGGATAGCGGTCGCAAGTCAGCACGATTTGGCGCTGACCTTCTAGCAGGGAGTTGAACGTGTGAAACAACTCTTCCTGAGACCGCTCTTTGCCCGCGAAGAACTGAATATCATCGATAAGCAGCGCATCAACCGATCGATAGTGCCGCTTAAATTCATTAATGGAGTTGTGCTGTAAGGCACGGACCATATCGCCAACAAAGCGTTCCGAGTGCAGGTACGCCACGCGAGCATTTGGATTGTGGGACAGCAGATGGTTTCCAACGGCGTGCATCAAGTGCGTTTTACCTAGGCCAACACCACCGCAAATAAACAGTGGGTTATAGGATTTACCTGGATTTTCCGCGACTTGGATAGAAGCCGCGCGCGCGAGTTGATTGGACTTGCCTTCAACGAAATTTGAAAAGGTGAAGTCTCTTCTTACCGATGAACTCGCACGGCGATGGCTGGATGCCTTCGGCCGCTCGCTCGGGCTTTCGCTGTCGTTATTGACTTCAACGGGCGGGGCTGGTGTAACCGGAGCCTCAGTGGTCTCGACACCTACCACGATGCTGAGGTTCGCCGGGTCGATGCCCTGCTCCTCGACCATCTCGACAATTCGCCGCCAGTACTTGTCGCGCACCCAATCCAGGACAAATTTGTTTGGTGCTCGCAGTTGGAGACCACCCCCCGTCTCCTCGCCACCGAGCGGGCGTACCCAGGTGTTGAACTGCTGAGGCGTAAGCTCCTCTTCCAGCCTGGCCCTGCATCGCTGCCAAAGGAGACTCATAAGCGTTCAGACCAAGCCTTCGTGAAACGGGCGGTCGAGTGTATACCCGTGCCTAAGGCTTCGCCACGCGCGACAAAAGTGCCGTCCAGGCTCCTGTTTTCATTGACACTAATCTTCTGCGGAACGTATTCTCCCGGGCCCTGAAGGCCGGCGTCCGACCGCGCCGCGCACTAACAACAGTTCGCCAGCCCCAAGACCAGAGAAAAAGTCATGAAACGTACTTATCAGCCAAGCCGCCTCAAGCGTGCCCGTACCCACGGCTTCCGGGCCCGCATGAAAACCCGCGGTGGCCGCGCGGTGATCAGAGCCCGTCGCGCCAAGGGCCGTCTGCGACTGACGCAAGTCTGACCGCCCGTTCGCGCAGCTTCCGGTCGACTGACCGCCTGAAGCAGGCGGCAGACTTCGACGCCGTGTTCAGTCGAGGCACTCGCGCATCTGACCGATATTTCACATTCATAGCGCTCCCTAACCAACTCGAAACGGCCCGGTTAGGGGTTGCTGTGAGCAAAAAAGCG
This sequence comes from Gammaproteobacteria bacterium, assembly GCA_030833185.1. Lineage (GTDB taxonomy): Bacteria > Pseudomonadota > Gammaproteobacteria. The sequence continues at coordinate 9,939 of JAURHQ010000004.1, forward strand.
CTACGTCTGGCCGCAGAACGAAACCGGGTTCGCCGACTCATACGGGAGACTTATCGCCTCTCCGTAGCGCGGGACTTTCCGCTCGATTTGGTGGTCATGGTTAAAAACACCGCACGGGACGTCCCGTCGCCAGTGCTTACAGCGGCTTTAAACCAACGCTGGCTGACGATCCCCGGATTTCATCATCGGCTAATACGCGACTTGAACGAGGCCTCCCCTTGACCACCGAAAACATACGACTTGTTCTGGTCATTCTGCTTAGCTTCATCGGCTTGCTGTTGTGGGAGGCATGGCAAAAAGACTACGGCCACGCCCCCCAAGCGCCCGTCATAGCGACTTCCCAGGCCCCTGCGGAGCAGGCGCCCACGACACCGCCAATACCGGCTGCAAAGCAGACGCCCGATATCGCCGCGCCGAAGGCGCAAGCCGCCGCTGCTGGCACCGCACCTGCTTCCTTGACCGTGGAAACCGACCTGTTTTCTGCGGAGATCAACCTCGTCGGTGGGGTGATCGAAAAGCTGTCGCTGAAGAAGTACCGCACGTCTGGCGAGCAGGATGCCGCAGCCTTTCGCTTGCTCGATAACGGCGTTGAGCGGGAGTTCATCGCACAGAGTGGACTCAAGAGTGAAGACCGTAGCGCCGACCACTATGCGCGATTCGAGGCCACCGCCAATGCCTTCCAGATGGCTGACGGGCAGGACACCCTTGAAGTACCGCTGCGCTGGCAGGCCGGTGATGGACTGGAAGTCACACGCACGCTCGTTTTTCGGCGCGGCAGCTACGAAATAACGCAAAAATTTGACGTTAAAAACGGTTCCAGCAAAGCCTGGACCTTCAACCACTATCAACAGTTGCAGCGCCAAAGCGCGCCGGTAGGTCACCAGTTGGTGCCCACCTTCACCGGTCTTGCGGTCTCTACGCCAGAAAAGCGCTACGAGAAACACAAGTTTGAAGATCTGACCGAACAACCCATTGCCAAGGATGTAACGGGCGGCTGGCTCGCCCTCATCGAGCACTACTTCCTCGGCGCCATAATCCCTGACAGCACTATCGCCCAGCATTTCTATTCGTTCTCGCTAGGCCACAACCGTTACATCGTGGGTTTTTATGGCCCATCGACCAAGGTTGACCCCGGCGGCGCCGCGAGTACCGCATCCCAGTTTTATCTGGGACCTAAACTTCAGGAGACCTTGCCGAAGGTCGCGCCTGGACTTGAGCTTACTGTCGACTACGGCGTGCTCTGGTTTATCGCCGAACTGCTCTTTTCTGTGCTCACCTTCCTGCACGGCATGTTGGGCAATTGGGGCTGGGCCATCATTGTCCTCACGCTGCTGATCAAGCTGGTGTTTTACCCGCTGTCTGCCGCGGGCTATCGCTCGATGGCCAAGATGCGCGCCGTGCAACCGCGCCTGTTGCAACTCCGCGAGCGCTATCCGGACGACAAGGCGCGTCTCAATCAGGCAATGATGGAGATGTACAAGCAGGAAAAGATCAATCCGCTCGGCGGCTGCTTTCCGATTCTTATCCAAATTCCGGTTTTCATCTCGCTCTACTGGATGATTCTGGAAAGTGTCGAAATTCGGCAAGCGCCGTTCATGCTCTGGATCCATGACCTGTCGGTTAAAGATCCCTACTACGTCCTGCCCGCGCTGATGCTCGTCAGCATGTGGATTCAGACCAAGATGAATCCCACCCCGCCCGATCCCATTCAAGCCAAGGTGATGCAGATCATGCCGCTCATTTTCGGCGTGTTCTTCGCCTTTTTCCCGGCCGGGCTGGTGCTGTACTGGTTTGTGAACAACGTGCTGTCTATATCCCAGCAGTGGTGGATTACCCGTCAGATCGAGGGCGCCACACAAACTGCCCGTTAGGCGTGGTTAGTTCCGGCGATACCATCGCGGCTATCGCCACCGCGCCCGGGCGTGGCGCGGTGGGCATTCTCAGAATCTCCGGCCCAGCTACCGCCCACATAGCCACCCGTATTCTGGGCTGTTTGCCCACTCCGCGAGTCGCCACGTTGCGGCCGTTTAGCGACCTCAATCATCGCCTGCTTGACCACGGCATTGCCTTGTTCTTCGCGGGCCCAGCGTCTTACACCGGCGAGGATTTGCTGGAACTCCAGGCGCACGGTGGGCCAGCCATCATGCGCGGTCTGCTGGCCGCAGCCTACGACGCCGGTGCCCGGCCCGCGCGGCCGGGCGAATTCACCCAGCGGGCTTTTTTGAACGGCAAAATCGACCTGCTTCAGGCCGAGTCCGTCGCCACGCTCATTGAAACCGCCAGCGCGCAGGCGGCGAGCGCGGCGGCCCGCGCCTGTGCGGGCGATTTCTCAACCGCCGTAACAAGCATTAACGATGCGCTCAAGACGCTGTGGGCGATGCTGGAAGCCAGCATCGATTTCGCAGAAGAGACCAGTGTTCAAACCGGGCCAATCGAGCAGGCGTTTGGCAACCTGCGTCATCAACTGTCTGACTTATTGCGGGATGCCCGTGCCGGCGCCCGTTTGAATCAGGGGCTTGATGTAGCGATCGTCGGGCGCCCGAATAGCGGAAAATCAACGCTCCTGAATCGACTCTGCCGCGACGACCGCGCCATCGTGACCGACATTCCCGGGACCACGCGGGATGTTCTCAGTGTCGACGTAGACCTCTCCGGCCTCGCCTTACGAGTCCACGATACGGCCGGCCTGCGCGAAACCGCCGACCCCATCGAGCAAGAGGGTCTTCGTCGCGCGCGCGCCTTGCTGAAGCGCTGCGACATCCTGCTCTACGTCGTCGCGCTGGATGATGCGGACCAAACCGAGCCGGCTGAGGTCGCGGCAGCAAGGGAACTTGGCCTGCCCGTGCTCACAGTGGCAAACAAACGGGACCTGCTGGCAACGCAGCCTGCTGAAACGCCTCCAAAAGATAAAGTGTTCATCTCGGCCTTGACCGGAGAAGGCTTGGCGACGCTGGAGCAGGCGCTGCTTGATCTCGCCGGCGGTCGGGAAATTCTTGATGCCCCGTTTGTGGCGAGGGCACGTCACATCGAAGCGCTGGAACGCGCCTCCGCGCAACTCACGCAGGCCCAGCTTGAAAACGCCGACGGTGCGCCCGAACTCGCTTGCGAAGGACTGCGTCTCGCCAGTCGGGCGCTGGAGGAAATGACCGGCGCCTACACCACCGAGGACCTGCTCGGTGACATTTTTTCGCGCTTCTGCATTGGCAAATAACGCACACCACGCGCCCCGCGTTTTGCTGGTGACGCTCAGCAATATCGGCGACCTCGTCCTCACGACGCCCGCGCTGATCGCGCTGCACGCGGCTTGGCCAACGGCACTCGTCGACGTGGTGGCCGACCAGCGTTCGAGTTCGCTGCTTGCGCATTGCCCATACCTTGGCGACGTCTTTTTGCGCGATAAAACCGCCGGCTTGCGCGGTTTGATAGCGCTGGTGCGCGCGCTCCGCCGCCGTCGCTATCTCGCCGTGGTTGATTTGCGCACCGATTTTCTGCCTTTTCTGCTGCGTACAGAACGCCGCAGCATGCGCTTCTTGGTTCGCCAGCACCTGCAAGATCTGCATTCGGTTGAGCAACACCTCGCCGTGGTCAATCACCTGTTGCAAGCGTCCGGCACACCACCAGCGCCAAGGGTGTGGTGGCCGGAGACCACGGCGACTTGGGCGATGACGCAAAAGGCGCTGCTGCCAGGGCGGGTGCTCGCGCTGGCGCCAGGCGCTAACTGGGCCGGCAAATGCTGGCCACTAACAGCGTTTATCGACCTTGCGGGTCAGGTGGCGCCCCGCTTTGAGAGCTTGCTCTTGCTGGGCAGCGCGGCCGAACGCGACGCGGCCGAGGCCATCGCCGCCGCCTCGCCGCTGCCCAGTCTGAATCTGGCCGGCACGACGAGCTTACTCGAGGTGGCCGCTATCCTCGCGCACTGCGAAGCCTTCGTGGGCAACGACTCCGGCCTTGGCCATCTCGCGGCCGCCGCCGGCATTCCGACGCTGACGGTTTTCGGCCCCGGACAACCCGCACGCTATCGTCCCTGGGGGCCCTTGGCGGCAATCCTCTGCGCACCCGGCGGCGAACTGGCCGCACTGCCGGCGTCGCTGGTAGCCTCGGCCCTGTTTCGGCATTTGGCTGCCTGCAAAACAACCGATCAGGTCGGAGCCTAAGCATGTCTGCAGACCCGCAATCCGCACTCCACTCGCTGCCCTGCTTTGTGATTAGCCTGCCGCGCGACGAAGAGCGGCGTGCGCATATGCAGGCGCAACTTTCGACGCTCGCGCTAAGCGCGGAATTTATCCCGGCGGTAGACGGACGCACGCTGGGCGCTGCAGAGCTTGCGGCCTACGACCAACAGCGTGCCCTGCAGGTCTATGGCGTGGAAATGATGCCGACGGAAATCGGCTGTTTTCTTAGCCATTACCGACTCTATGAACGCATGCTGCGCGAGGACATCAACGTGGCCTTGATCATGGAAGACGACCTTGAGGTCAGACCCGAATTTCCCGCAATTCTGGCCGACCTACTGGCCGACCCCGCGCCGCCCTGGCTGGTGGTCCGGTTTGAATCGCAGCGGGGCCGTGTGCGCGAACCAAGGACCCGCAAGGACCGCGGCACCACCGTGCGGCAACTGTCGGCCGGTGAACTGGTGAAACTCAACATCCACGTACTGGGCTTGGGTGCCTATCTGATTCGGCGCGAAGGGGCGCGGCGCATGGTCGCCTACGGGCGACAAATCTTCATGCCGATCGATCAGGCCATGGACCGATTCTGGGAAAGCGGTATCGAGCCCTATGTGGTCCGCCCAATGCAGGTCCGGCAACGACCCGATCTCGTGTCACGCATCGGGACGCGCGCTTATGAACGACGGGCCGGTGTGCCGCTGTGGGTTAAATTCCGGCGGCGTTTGCAGCGAATGAGCGACAGCTTCAACAAGCGCTGGTACTGGCTACGTCACTGAGCGGCGAGGATCTGCGCCAGTTTCTGCGCGGCATCGCCTTCGCCGTACACGCTGGCGCGTACCGCAAGGCGCGCATACGCCGCCTGGTTGTCCAGCAAGCGTGTGACGCACTCGACGATCGCCGCGCCTTCCACGCCGGCGAGTACCGCGGTGCCGGCATCAACACCTTCCTGACGCTCGGTCACTTTGCGCATCACCACCGTCGGGCGACCTAACTCAACGGCCTCTTCCTGCACCCCGCCCGAGTCTGTCATCACCAGATAGCAGCGGGCCAGCAGATGCGCGAAGGCCGGATAGTCGAGCGGCGCGGTGAGATGCACGTTCGGCAAGGCGCCGAGGATCTCATGCGCAGGGCCCATCACCTGCGGATTGGGATGCACCGGAAAAACGAAATGCGTGGTATCGAAGCGGCGCGCCAGCGAGGCGACCGCCTGCATGATTTCGCTGATATCAGCGCCAAAACTCTCGCGACGATGGCAGGTCACGAGCACCAGCCGCCCGTTCATCAAAGACGCCGCATGCGCCCTTAGTGCTTCCGGCCAGACTGGGGCCACATGCTTCAACACCCAATGCAGCGAGTCGATCGCGGTATTGCCGGTGAGATGGATTTGGCATTCGGCTACGCCCTCCGCCAGCAGATTGCTGACGGCGCGCGGCGTCGGGGCAAAATGCAAATCAGCGATGTCGGCAATCAGCCGGCGATAAACTTCTTCGGGAAACGGGCCGTACTTGTCGCCCGTGCGTAGCCCAGCCTCGACGTGCGCCACCGGGGTCTGTCGCAAGTAGGCCGCCAAAGCGCCCACAAACGCGGTCGCGGTATCGCCCTGCACGACGACCCACGCGGGCATCACGCTCGCCATCACGCCGGCCAGACCGGGCAACATCGCGCCGATCAAATCAAACTGCGACTGGCCTGCCTGCATCAGCTTGAGGTCAAAGTCGGGAACGATTTGCAGCGCCGCCAGTGTGTCGGCCAGCAGTTCCCGGTGTTGCCCGGTGACGGCCACAAAGACGCTGAATTCCGGCCGCTCGCGTAGCGCGCGAAACACCGGCGCCAGCTTGATGGCCTCGGGCCGGGTGCCCATCACAATCAGTACAGGTTTTGTCATCGCGCGGAGTCTAAAGGCTATCGGCGGTGCTGTGCGACGACAGCTTCGAAGATGGCGGCGGTCTGGCGCGCAATGCCTTGCCAGGTGAATTGCTCTAACACCGCTGCGCGCGACGCCTCACCCATGCGCGCACGGCGCGCCGGGTCTGCGGCCAGCGCGTTGACGGCGTCGGCCAGTGCCTGCGGATCAGACCGCGGCACCAGCAGCCCGTTGACACCGGAGGTGACCAGCGCAGGAATGCCGCCCACCGCACTGCCAATCAGCGGAAGCCCGCAGGCCATGGCTTCGAGTCCGGCGATACTGGTCGCTTCCATCAAGGAGGGCAGCAGCGCGACATCGGCGGCCTGATAAATCGAGGGCATCGCGCTGTTAGGCGCTTCGCCCGCCAGCACGGCGCGCGCGCGGGTGCCATCCCGCGCCAGAATTTCCGTGATGGCGGCGCGCTCCGCGCCCTCGCCCACGAACACAAAGCGCACTTCAGGCCTGGTATGGGCCAAGGCCTGCGCCGCTACCACCACGCCATTCTTGGCCACCAGTCGACGGGCAATCACCGCGACCAACTCGCCGCCACTTGCACCCCAGCTCGCGCGGATGGCGGGCGCATGGCCGGGCGCAAACCGCGTCGCGTCCACACCGTTCGGCAGATAGCTCACCGGCCCTTGATAGCCCGCGCGCTGGCTGGCCTCCGCCAGCTCCTCGCTGGGCGCCAGAATGTGCGCGCAGCCGGCGAGCAGCTTGCCCAGCCGCTGCAGCCGCGCACCGCCGCCGGCCAGCGTTTTAAGAAATCCCGAGGTGTGATTGGTGAACACGACCGGCAGGCCGGTGCTGAGCGCCGCCCGCAGCGGCCGCAGCCCGTGCACATGAATCAAATCGGCTGGCGAGCGCTGCAGTTGTTGCCGGCACCAGCGCCCCAGCAGGAGATCATGAAACGGCTGCGCCCGCAGCCAGGGCGAATAGCGCAAGGTGTGGTCCTCATTAAGCGCCGCTCCCGGCCAGGGCGGCGCCACCACCGTGACGGCGAGGCCCGCCGTGCGCAGGGCTCGCGCCAGCTCATACACATGCGTCGCCACGCCGCCGACGCGCGGCGGGTATTCGCTGGTCAGACACAGCACCCGCAGCGCGCTCATGCGTCCAGGCACCGGCCGCTGGCGCCGGCAGTCGCGCTGTAGGCGACGCCCACGAAGCATAACCAGCCCACCCAGTGTCCTCGCGAGAAGGGATAACCCACCAGCCACACGCCCATCGCGGCCGCGAGCACGGCCAGCCCGGCGGCCCGGCCGGGTGCGGCGTGTCGCAAAGTCAGGCACAACAAATAGCCCAGCGCCGCGTAAAACAGCAGCACACCGGGCAAGCCTTGTTCGAGCTGTACCTGCAACAACACGTTGTGCGGATACGACGGCATGTCAGCGGGATGCTGGGTCAAGGGCATGACGTACGGCGTAAACGGCGCGGTGTCGCTATTCAGAAAGCCGTAGCCCAGCAGCGGCCGTTCGGCGATGAGCTGCCCGGTCAACGCCCAGATGTCGAGCCGGTGACGCCAGGAATAATCGCCCAGCTGCGCGGTAATCCAGCTGATGTTGCCCAGAAACGGGCTGATCGCATGTATCACCCCGCAACCGAGCGCAATGGCCCACGCCGTAAGTCGCGGTGCGACCCAGGCCAGCGCGTAGACGGCGGCCGCCACCGCGCAGGCCAGGCGCGGCGCCGTGCCCACACCCGCGAATGCGCACCAGCCGACGAGCAACAGGCTAAAGCCGCCCAGGGCCAGCCAACGGCGCGGCAGCCCGTTGCTGGCGGCAAGACCCACCCATACCAGAATGGCCAGCGCGGCCGTCGGCACGTTGAGCTTGATCCCCGCGACGGGGTGGTCGGCGCCGGGCAAAAAGCTGCGCAGCAGAAAATCAAACTTGATTTGCACCGCGAGCAGCAAGGCGGCAAGCGCTAGCCCCATGAGGAAAGCCTGCCGGAGGCGGCGATGCTGGCCGCCTTCCCGGGCCAGCAGGTGCGCCATCAGGCTGAGCGGAAGCACCTCGAGCAGAAACAGCGCGGCGTCGCCGGCCGCGGCCGCGCGATCAACGGCCCAGAACCAGCCCAGCAAACCCCACAGGCCGACCAACAGCGCGAGCTGGCTTACCACGGCCCGGCTCAGCCCGTCGTATAGCGCCTGACGATTGAGCCACAGCCAGCACAGCGCCACGACCGGACCGATCAGGCCGGTCGGCGTTGGCGCCAGCACAAACAGCACCGGCATCGCGCACAAAAAGGCGGCGACGCCGGTCGTCCGGAGCGGGACGTCAACGGTCTCGGGCAAGGCGGGCACGGCGGATTGGGCTGTGGTGAAGCGCGAGGGAAGGAGCGGCCAGTGTAAAAGATAAAGACCCTGGCCTCACCATCGCGCATGCATCTTGGGCTGGTTTTGATTAGGCTTCGCCGCGGTTCCCGTCTGGCTCACCGTTTTACCCATGATAAATCTCGCCTCATCCGCCTCAGGGCCCGCCCGCTGGTCAGTGCCCACCGTACTGCTCGCGCTGGTGACGGTGCTGTTGTCCTTCGGCGGGGTGCTGGTGCAGGAAGTGCACGGCACGGCGGTGTTCTACGCCGCCATGGCGCGCGAGATGGTTGAGACCGGCGACCTGCTCTCGCCCTTCCGCGGCGAGACCGGCTATTTGCTGAAACCACCGCTGGCGTTCTGGTGGGGCGCCGCCAATAGCCTCGTGCTCGGCTACAGCAATCTCGCCATGACCCTGCCGTCGCGGCTCGGTGGGCTGGCTTGCGTGTGGATGACCGCACTGCTCGCGCGTCACATCCACGGCAAGGCCTCGGCCGCCTGGTTTGCCGCGCTGCTGTTCATGGCGAACGGCATCTACATTCAGTTCACCACCGCCTTCCGCCTTGATTCGCTGATGACCTTTGGCGCCCTGCTGGTGCTCTGGGGCTACTTCAATCTCCCGCGCGGCCGGGGCGCCGCTGCGCTCTGGGGCGGTATCGCGCTGTCGCTGATGACCAAAGGCCCCATGGTGCTGGTGATGTTGCTGGTGTTGCTGCCGCACGCCATGGTCTCTCGCCACTGGCTTGGTGCGCGGCCGGCCTTGCTGCGCTGGGCACCATTAATGCTGGTGCCGGTCGTCTGGTACGGCTTCATCCTGATGTTTCATGGGGAAGAGCTCTCGCGCCAGCTCACGCAGGATTTCTGGCGGGGCGACACCAGCAAGCTCAGCCGCTTCGACTCCGTCTGGCTCGAATATGTCACCAAGCCGCAGCAGCGGCTGGGTCCTTGGCTGATCCTGATCTTCCTCGCCCTGATTCATGAAAGCCGTGTGCTGTTGAGCGCGGCTTACGCGCGGCGCCGCCGCGCTGATGCCGCGCTGTTGCTCGCGCTGGCGGGCATGAACTTCGTCATCGCGGTGCTCAAGCCCGACCCGGACGTGCGCTACCTCTACTCGGTGCTGCCGCTGCTGGCGGTGATGGTCGGCGGCATGGTCAGTGGCTGGGTGGGCGGTGAAGTGCCACGCTGGGCAGCCGTGTTATGCGCGGCGGTGCTGTGCGCGCTGGCGCCGGCGGTGGTCTGGTACAACGCCGAGCGCATGGACGAGCGCCGCGGACTGTTGGCCATGGAGGCCTTGGCCGCGCGCGGCGAACTGCAGGCCAGCAACAGCGTCCTGATGGTGGAGAACATCCCCAACCCCAAGGCGCCACGCCGCAACGACCCGGTGCCGGATGCGGTGTATTTCTACTTCGGCTTGAAGCTGGACCGGATTCTGCGGCTGCCCGCCGAGGGCGATTTGCCGCCCGCCGTGCGCTTTCTGTTGGTGCCGCGGGTCCCGCGGCTGCTGGAAGAAGCGCAAGGCCTCAACTGGACGACCCGCGCGCAGTCCGAAAAATTCCGCCTGCTGGAACGGCCCGCCGCGCCCTGAGCAAATCGTCGCGTTGCTTTAGCGCGAGGCGGCGATGAGTTCAGCGATGCGCGGCAAACGCTCGCTGCCCCAGAACAATTCGCCGTTCACGCGCCAGCTGGGTACGCCAAACACACCAGAGGCTTCGGCCTCGCGCTGAATCCCGGCGTAGCGCGCCCGGCCCGCCTCGTCACACCAGGCCGCAAAATGCGCGGCCGGTGCGCCCGCTTGCTCAAGCTGCTCAGCGATGGCGCGGGCATCTTCCAGATCCAGCGCGCGCCGCCAGAAGCTGGCGAAAACCGCGTCGTGATACGCCCGCCACACACCGTGTTCCACCGCAAACAGGAAGGCGAGGTGGGCCAGGCTGCTGTCAAATATCTTGCGCGGCCCGCGCAGGACAAGGCCGCGCCGGGTCGCCTCCCGGCGGCAATCCATGTAGGCGTAGCGCACGCGCCGCCACTGATGGGCGTTGCGGTCTTCGCGCAAGGTCTGCCCGCTGGCATCGACTTCCGCGCTGCCCAGGTAGCTCGGGATGTCGAGCGTGTAGGGCAGACGCTCTATCTCGATGCCGAACTCGCGCTCCAGATTGTCCGTCGCGTTTTGCGCGAGGTAGGCATAGGGACTTTTGTAGTCAAAAAAGTGCTGTACCAGGCGCGTGGACATCGTGGGTCATCCTGTGGCTTGAGACGCGATGAGGCCGGCGCTGGCGAGTTTTGCCAAGACCATCGCGGGGCTGATGCGCGCGAGGCAGTCGGCGGTTCGCTGCCCCGCCAGATCCGGCAGCAGGCGGACGCCTGCCAGCACGTTGTCCGCCTGACCGAGCGCATGGTTGCGCGCCCAGTCCGAAGGCCCGAATAGCGCAAACACCGGCACGCCGGCGGCCGCGCACGCGTGCATCGGGCCAGAGTCATTCGTCACCGCGAAGCGCGCCTGCGCAGCCAGCGCCGCCAACTGCGCGATGCGGAAGCGTCCGGTGCTGTCGATGCCGGTGCGCGCGGCTAATTGCCGATTTCGCGCCACATCGTCACTGCCGCCCAGCCAGACGGTGGTCAGCCCTTGGGCCGCCAAGGCCAGCGCCAGTTCGCCAAAGCCCGGCCAGCATTTGTCTTGTCGACTCGCGCTGGCGCCGGCGTGCATCACCACGAACTGGCCGGCCTGCAAGCCGGCCTCTTTGATGAAGGCCCTAACCTCGGCCAGTGCCGAGCCGGCGCAGGGCAGCACCGGCCGCGGCGCGGCTGCCGGGAGGCCGGCCGCCTCCAGCACCGCATTCAGCCGGGTAAACACATGGCTTTGCTCGTCCCACGGCGCCGCCGGATGCACGTTGTAGGGGTAGTGCAGATGGCTGCCAATCCGGCGCGGAATGCCCGACAGCGTGCACAGCAGACGGGAGCGGTCGTTGCCCTGCAGGTCGAATACCTCACTAAAACCCTGGCTCCGGATGAAGCCCAGCGTGGCCGTCATCGCGCGCCAGCCGCGGCGCTGCCAGGCCACCACCCGCAGGTCGGCCCAATCGGTAAACAGGCCCGCGAAGGGTGGCGTGGTCAGCAGCGTCACGCTGCCGGCGGGCCGCGCTTTCATGATGGCGTCCACCAGCGCGGTGGCGATGATCACATCGCCCAGCGCACCCTGTTTGATGATGAGCGTGCTCACGCCCACTGCGGCCGGCCGCGGCTGGCACAGAGCGCCGTGTAGACGGCGAGGGTCGCGGCCTGCAGGCGTTCGGTCGTAAAGGGGTGGACCTCGGGGACGGCCGGCCGCTGGGCGAGAAACGCGGCACAGCGCTCGGCCGCAGCGCCGATGTCGCCCGGCGCCACCAGGCCGGCCGGAAAGACCTCACGCAGGATTTCACCCGTCCCGCCGTGGTCGTAGCCGATCACCGGTACCCCCAGGCTCAGCGCCTCGATGGTCGTACGGCCAAAGGCTTCGGGCGCGCCGGTCAGTGAAAACGCGCAGGCGGATACGGCCAACACTTCGCGCAGGTCGCTGCGCTGGCCCAGAAACGACAGCCGCTCGCTGATGCCCAGCGCCGCCGCGCGCGCCCGCAGTTCATCCTCGAAGGCCCGTTTGCGCGGGTGCGCGCCGCCGGCCAGCAGGCCATGCACCGGCAGGCCGGCGGCCAGGAGGCGAGCGAGGAGTTCGAGAAAGTCTTCCTGACCCTTCCAGCGCGTCAGGCGCCCAGGCAACACCAGCGGCAGGCGGCCCGCGAGCGCGGGATGCCCGGCCTGCCAGTTCGCCAGCCAGTCTGCGTCGGGCGTAAATCCTGACGGATAGCGCGCCCGGTCGACGCCGCGCGGAATGAGATGAACCGCCGAGGCCGCGACGGCACCCGGATAGGCGCGAAAAATGTATTCGCGGATGAACTGCGAAATGGCGATCACCGCCTCGCCGCTGACCATGATCCGGCTGTAGCGGTTGATGGTGTAGGGGCCATGTACCGTGGTGACCCAGCGCGGTTGCTGCTGGGCCGGCAGGCCGCGCCGCGCGAACCAGCCGAGCCAGGCCGGCAGGCGCGAGCGCGCATGAACCAAATCCACCCGCTCGCGGCGAAAGACGTCGCGCAGCGCGCCCACCAGCCCCAGCGACGACAGGCGTTTGCGCCCAATGGGCAGCGTGATGTGGGTCGCACCCAGCGCTTCCAGCCGCGGGACCAGACGGCCGCCGGCGGAAATCACGATCGCGCGGTGGCCGGCCAACACCAGCGCCTCGGCAATCTCCAGCGTGCCCTGTTCCACGCCGCCGACTTCCAGTTCCGGCAGCAACTGCGCGACGGTCAGGCGCATCGGCGCTTCAGCCCGCTGCCGCGGGCGGCAGCCGCGCGTCCAGCACGGCCGCGCAGCGTGCGGCCTCGGCCAGGGCCTGCGGTGCCGGCAGGCGGCCGCTGGCCAGCCACTGTTTAAGCGAACTTACCCGGCCCTGTGCAACAAGATCCCCGGCGATGGCCGTGATCCGGTCCGCGCGCCGCGCCGGTACCGCCAGCACGCCCACCGGGCAACCGGCGGTGAGGGCCTCGAACAGCATTGAGACGCTGTCCGCCGTCACCCACACGGCCGCCGCCTGGTGCAGGGTGTCCCGCAGCCACGCCGGACCGCTCGTTTCATGACTGACAAAACGCACGCCCTGACCGCAGAAATCGCGCAGGCGCGCAGTGGTCGCGGCCGGCGTGCGCCGCGAATCCGCAATCACCACGTTCCGCTCGCGCTGACCAAAGACCACCGAGGCGATTTGTTGCAGCAAGTCATCCTCCCGCCAGTCGTGGTGTCGCGACGGGCCGCCAACGAGGATCGCGGTAGGCCCGTCGCGCGGTTGGAGGCTGGCGTCGAGGTCGTTCAGCACGCCCTCGGTCGGCGCAACGCGCGCGCTCGCCGCCGGCGAGTCGTGCCGCGGCACAAAGCAGAGGTCAAAGTGCGGCCAGGGCAGCGGGGGTTTCATCAGATAGACGCTGAACGCGCCGGTCGCCCGCGCGCTCGCCAGCACCGGCCAGGCGCAGCCGCTGCCCGCACCCAGCACCAGTTGCGGCGTGGGCAGGCTAAGACCGGCCGGCACGCGGCCGCAGCACCAGTCCCACCACGCGCGCGGCGTGGTGGCGGTGTGAACATCAAAAACGGAGAGCGAACGCAGCCGCGCCAGCGCGCCCAGCAGCCCGGCAGTCTGGCGCTCGTGGCCGGCCTTGCCGTCACGAAAGCGCCAGACCACGGTGCCCGAGTTCACCCGCGCACGTGCGTCAGACGAAGCTCAGCCAGCCTTCAGGGCAGGCCCGACGGCCTTCGACCGTGTCGAGGTAGGCCGCCTGCAAGCGCTTGGTGATCGGGCCCGGCTTGCCGGTGCCGATCGCGCGATTGTCGAGCTCACGAATGGGCGTGACTTCGGCGGCGGTGCCGGTAAAGAAGGCTTCGTCGGCGATATAGATTTCATCGCGCGTGAAGCGCTTCTCTACCACCTTGATGCCCTCTTCACGCGCCAGCTGCATCACGGTGTCGCGGGTGATGCCTTCCAGCGCACACACGGCGTCCGGGGTGTAGAGCACGCCCTTACGCACGATGAAGATGTTCTCGCCGCTGCCTTCCGCCACCATGCCGTCCTTGTCGAGCAACAGGGCTTCGTCGTAGCCGTCGCGGGACGCATCCTGCAGCGCCATGATGGAGTTCAGATAGTTGCCGGTGGCCTTGGCCTTCGACAGCACGCTGTTCACGTGATTGCGTGTGAAGGACGAGGTCTTGATGCGAATGCCCTTCTCCAGCGCATCGCCGCCCAGATAGGCGCCCCAGAACCACGCCGCCACAATCACATGCACCGACAGATTGCCGGCGTGCAGCCCCATGCCTTCCGAGCCGTAGAAGGCCAGCGGGCGCAGGTACGCGGTTTCCAGCTTGTTTTCGCGCACGCAGTCCAGACAGGCCTGAACCACCGCCGCGCGGTCGAGGGTCATTTTCATGCCCAGAATATGAGTGGTGTCGTAGAGCCGGTTGATGTGCTCGGTCAGCCGGAAAATGGCCGTGCCGCGTTCGGTCTTGTAGGCGCGAATGCCTTCAAAGGCGCCGGTCGCGTAGTGCAGGGAGTGCGTCAGCACGTGCGTATTCGCTTCGCGCCACGGCACCATTGCACCATCCATCCAGATCACGCCGTCGCGATCCGCGTAACTCATAGCTCTCTCCCACAACGAATTATTGTCAGTCGTACATCAAGCGTTGCCACACCGCGCTCACGGCTTCGCGTTCGGCAAGGAGCGCGGAAGCGGGAACCAGACCGTCCACTTCTTGCAGGGCGCAACGATGGACTTCTGCGCGATACGCGAAGTAGGCGTCACGCAGGACGCGGCAGTCTTCGCGTGGCACCAGCGCCAGATCCTGTAGCAGATCGAGCAGCCGCAGATTGTCGGTGTAGGCCGTAAGTACTTGATGAATCGGGGCCCAACGGAGGCAGGCGTATTGCACCATAAATTCTATGTCGGTGATACCGCCCCGCCCCTGCTTCAAATCGAACTCGCGCGCGTTGGAGCGATCGAGCCCGGCCTGCATGCGCTCGCGCATTTCGCGGATTTCGCGCCGCAAAGTCTCCGGCTCACGCGCCTGCTGTAACACCGATCGCCGAATGGCGTTGAAGCGCGTGAGCAGGCTGGTGCTGCCGGCGACGCCCCGGGCGCGTAGCAGCGCCTGGTGCTCCCAGGTCCAGGCGGCGTGCGCCTGATATTCGGCAAACGCGTCCAGCGTGGTAACCAGCAGGCCCGAGGCGCCGCTGGGACGCAGCCGCAGGTCAAGTTCATAGGCGTGACCGGCGGGCGTCGGGGTCGCCAGCAGATGGATCACGCGCTGGGCAAGCCGCGTGAAAAACAGCGCGTTGGCGATCGGCCGCGGCCCTTCAGTCTCGGCATTGACCGGGCTCGGGTCGTGCACGAAGACCAAATCCAGATCCGAGCTGTAGCCAAGTTCGCGCCCGCCCAGTTTGCCGTAGGCAATCACCGCGAAGCCGGCCACCGCACTGCCGCCCGCGTGCGGGCTTAGCGGGCGCCCGTGCCGGCTCACCAGTTCGGCCCAGGCCATCGCCAGCGCCCGCTCCAGCAGCACCTCGGCGACCCAGGTCAGGTGGTTGCTAACCTCGGCAATCGGATAGCCGGCCAGCAAATCACAGGCCGCCACCCGCAGCACCTGCTGATGCTTGAAGTTCCGCAAGGCCTCCATGCGTTGCTCTAGGTCGACCGCCGGGATCTCGTCCAGTAGCGTGGAAAGCAGCTGTTGCAGCGTGGCGTAGCCCGGCGGCGCGGCGAGCAGCCGATGGTCCAGCAGTTCGTCGAGCAGGATGGGCCAGCGCGCGATCTGGCTCGCTACCCAACTGCTCTGGGCGCACAGCGCCACCAGCCGCCCGAGTGCCAGATGATGATCGGCGAGCAGCGCCAGATAGACCGAGCGGCGGGCCACCGCGTGCAACAGGGCGGCGACCCGCGCCAGCACGCGGGCGCCGTCGTCCTGCGTGGCGCAGGCCTGCAAAAGCCGCGGCATCAGGCGGTCCAGCCGATCGCGCGCGTGGTTGGACAAGCGGCCCAGAAACCGCGAGTCGCGCAGACTGGTCAGCGTCTCGGCCGCCGCCGCCGCGTCGTGAAAACCAGCCTGCAGCAAACTGGCGGTGAGCGCCTCGCGGTCGGCAGGTGCGCGCCAGAGCTCGGACAGCAGCAACTGCGCGCTAGGGCGACCGGGGTCGGCGACCTCGCCGGGCGGTGAGAGCAGAACCTCGAAGCGCTGCCGGACCGCCGCGCGATGCGCGTCCAGGGCAGCGTCCAGCGCGGGCCAGTCCCCAAAGCCCATGCCGAAGGCAAGGCGCGCCTGTTCCGCCGGCTCGGCGGGCAGGGTCTGGGTCTGCGCATCGTGCACCTGTTGCAGGCGGTGCTCGGTGACGCGCAAAAAACGGTAGGCGGCGAGCAGCGCAGCGACATCCTCCGCGGTCAACAAGCCCAGCTCGCCGCACACCGCCAGCACCGGCTGAATCGGCGCGCGCCGCAAACGTGCCTCGCGACCGCCGCGGACCAACTGCAAAGCCTGACCGATGAACTCCACCTCGCGAATACCGCCGGCGCCCCGCTTGATGTCGCTGCGGAGCGCGCCTTCGCGCCGCACCTCGGCATCGATCAGGCCTTTCATTTCACGCACCGCTTCGATGGCGCCAAAGTCCAGATAGCGGCGGTAAATGAAGGGTCGGGCGATCTCGGCGAACAGCGCCCGGTCGGTCTCGCTGCCGTGGATCACGCGGCCCTTGATTAGCGCATAGCGCTCCCAGTCGCGCCCGTGCAGCAGGTAGTACTGCTCAAGCGCGGCGAAACTCGCGGTCAGCGCGCCGCTGTCGCCGAAGGGCCGCAGACGCATGTCCACCCGGTAGACAAAGCCGTCGGCGGTGACGTCGTTCAGAAACCCGATCAGCCGTTTGCCGAGCCGGTCGAAAAACTCCTGATGCGACACCGACCGGCTGCCGCCGCGAGTCTCGCCGCCGCTCCGATAGCAAAAGATAAGGTCGATGTCGGACGAAAAATTAAGCTCACCCCCGCCCAGCTTGCCCATCGCCAACACCATCAGGCCCAGCGGTTTGCCTTCGGTATCGGTCGGCGTGCCGTAGCGGGGCTGCAGGTCGCGGGCTAGCCACGCGGCGCCCGTATCGACCAGCGCGTCGGCCAGCGCCGAGAGTTCGGCGAGCAGGGTGTCGAGGTCGACTTCGCCGAGCAGGTCGCGCCAGGCCATGGCCGCGACCTCGGTGCGGCGGAACCAGCGGGCGCGGGCGCGCAGCGCCGCTTCGTCGAGACCGTCGGCAAACAGCGTTGCGACCCGCGCCCGATAGCCGTCAACGCTGCGCGCGGCGGGTGGCGCGGCGAGTGCCGTCAGCCACGCCGTGGGCGCGGCGGTCGCGACCTCGGCCACAAAGGGACTGGCGGCGAACACCCGCGTCAGCGATCCCGCGAGCCCGGCCGGCAGCGCGGCACCGCTGGCTGCCAGCGCGGACTCGAAGCGCTCAAGTGCAAGCGCCGCGGGCGCTAGCAGGGCCGGGGGAATTAGGCTGGCGGGCGCGAGCGAGAGGGGAAACGGTGGCATTGCTGCCTCCAGCGTTAAGAGGGCGCCATGATAGATCCGACGGCCGGATCGCTAACGCCGTTTGGTCACGCGCCGGTGCTGGTCGATAATGCGGGCATGAAACGTCCGCTGGCCAGCAAACTGCCGCACGTCGGCACCACTATCTTCACGGTGATGTCGCAGCTTGCGGCCGAGTGCGGGGCGATCAATCTCTCGCAGGGCTTCCCCGACTACGACGGTCCGCTGGCGCTGCGCGAGGCGGTCAAGCGCTATATCGATACCGGCTTCAACCAGTATCCGCCAATGGCCGGCGTACCCGGCCTGCGCGAGGCGGTGGCAACCAAGGTCCTGCGCTGCTACGGCGCCACGGCCTCACCGGACACCGAGATCACCATCACGCCGGGCGCCACCGAGGCCATTTACTGCGCCGTCACCGCGGTGGTGCAGCCGGGTGACGAGGTCATCATGTTCGACCCCGCCTACGACTGCTACGAGCCGGCGGTGACGCTCGCCGGCGGTCGACCAATCCGCCTGCCGCTGCTGCCGCCGGGCTATCGCATCGACTGGCAGCGGGTGGCCGACAGCATTACGCCGCAAACGCGGATGATCATGATCAACTCGCCGCATAACCCCACCGGCTCGGTGCTGGAGGCCGACGACCTGAGGGTGCTGGCCGAACTCGCCGAGCGCCACGACCTGCTGATCTGCAGCGATGAAGTCTACGAACACCTGATTTTTGACGGCCGCCGGCACGAAAGCGTGTTGCGCTACCCGGCGCTGGCGGCGCGGTCCTTCGTGGTGTCCTCTTTCGGCAAGACCTACCATGTCACCGGATGGAAAACCGGCTACTGCGTGGCACCACCGGCGTTGACCGCAGAGCTGCGGCGGGTGCACCAGTTTGTGACCTTCGTGGGCATCACCCCCATCCAGCTCGGCCTGGCCGAGTTCATGCGCGAGCATCCCGAGCACCTGGATAGCCTGCCGGGCTTTTATCAGCGCAAGCGGGATCTCTTTGTTGCGGCGCTGGCCGGCTCCGGATTTCGCACCCTGCCGTCGGCCGGCACCTACTTCCAGCTTGCGGACTACAGCGCGATCAGCGAGTTGCCGGACCGCGAATTCGCCATTTGGTTGACCCGCAACGTCGGCGTGGCGGCCATTCCGGTGTCCGTTTTCTATGAGCAGCCGCCGGCGGCACGCTATGTCCGCTTCTGTTTTTGCAAAAACGACGACACCCTGCGCGAAGGGGCCGCCCGGCTGGCCGCCCTGTGAGGCAGCACCCGGTCCTGACGGCGGCTGGCGTGGACGAGGTGCTGCTGTGCTTCTGTACCTGCCCCAGCCGCGAAGTGGCCGAGGATCTTGCGCAGCGGGTGGTCGGCGCGGGGCTGGCGGCCTGCGTCAACATCCTGCCCGGGCTAACATCGGTCTACCGCTGGCAAGGCGCCGTGGAGACGGCGAGCGAAGTGCTGCTGCTCGCCAAAACCACGGCCAGTCGTTACCCGGCGCTGGAAGCTGCGCTGCTTGCTGCCCACCCCTATGAACTCCCGGAAGTCATCGGGGTCTCCATCCACGCCGGACTACCTGGATATCTCCAATGGATAAAAGATTCGCTGGCCTGACGCTGCTGCTCTGCGTGCTGACGCTGTCCTGGGCCGCGACTGCCGGGGTGCTCGACAAGCTCGACCGGCTGGGCGGTGGCAGCGCGCAGCGCGAATTCCTGCCGCCGGACGAAGCCTTCGCCTTCACCCACGAGGCGCTCGCCGACGGCCAACTGCCGCTGGTCTGGACCATCGCCGACGGCTATTACCTGTATCGCGACAAGCTGAAGCTCGAGTCCCCCGACGGCACGGCGGTGGTCGGTGCCCTTGTGCTGCCGGCCGGCGAGGAAAAAGACGACGAAGAATTTGGCCGGGTTTTCATTTACCGCAACGAGCTGCGGGTGCCGGTGGCGGTGACGCCGGCGGCCGGCGCGACGACGCTCAATCTCCGTCTGAGCTATCAGGGCTGCGCGGAAGACGGCATCTGTTACCCCCCCATCCACCGCAACTTCAGCGTGCCGGTCGCGGCGGCGACCGCGCCGCCGGTTACTCCCGCGGCAGCGGCCAGCCCAGCGCCGGCCGCCCTGCCGCCCTCCGACGAAGCGTCGGATGTCGACCGCCTCAGCGCCTTGCTGGCAGACAGCGGCCTGCCCGTTATCGCCGCCACGTTCTTTGGGTTTGGTCTGTTGCTCGCGCTCACCCCCTGCGTGTTCCCGATGGTGCCGATCGTCTCCGGGCTGGTAGTTGGCGAGCGCGGTCAGGGCGGCGCGGCGCGCGGCCTGCTGTTGTCGGGCGTGTATGTGGTGGCGATGGCCAGCACCTACGCCGTAGTCGGGCTGGCCGCCGGTCTTTTCGGGCGCAACCTGCAGGCGGCGTTCCAGCATCCGGCGGTGCTGATCGCCTTCAGCGCGCTGTTCGTGGCGCTGGCCTTGTCGATGTTCGGCTTCTATCACCTCCAACTGCCCGCCAGCCTGCGTAATCGACTGGAGACCTCGCAGCGTGGCGTGCGTAGCGGCTCGCTGATTGGGGTGGCGGTAATGGGCGTGCTTTCGGCGATTATCGTCGGGCCCTGTGTCGCGCCGCCGCTGGCCGGTGCCTTGCTGTACCTCGGCCATCAGGGCAGTCCGGTGGTCGGTGGCGTGGCGCTATTCGCACTGGGTCTGGGCATGGGCGTGCCCTTGCTGGCGGTAGGCGCTTCGGCCGGTCACTTTCTGCCGCGCGCGGGCGCCTGGCTGGAGCGGGTCCAGCATGTCTTCGGGGTGGTCTCGCTAGGCATGGCGATCTGGTTTCTGGAGCGCATCCTGCCGGGCGCGGTGAGCCTGGCGCTGTGGGCGCTGTTGCTGATCGGCACCGGCATTTTTCTGCGTGCGCTCGAACCGCTGCACGAGGCGGCCTCGGGCTGGCAGCGGCTGTGGAAAGGCCTTGGGCTCGCGATGGTGTGCTACGGCGGGGTGCTGATTGTGGGCGCTGCCGCCGGCGCCGATGACGTGTTGCGGCCCCTGCTGCCCTTGACGGCACGCGCCGAATCACAGGCCCCGGCCGGTAAGCAAGCATTCACCCCAGTCAAAGGGCTGGCCGCACTCGATGCCGCGGTCAAGCAGGCGGCGGCGGCCGGTCGCCCGGCACTGCTCGACGTCTACGCCGACTGGTGCGTGGAGTGCAAACGCCTGGAACGCGAAACCTTTGCCAATCCGGCCGTCGAGGCGCGGCTGGGGGCGTTCACCTTGCTGCGGGCCGACGTCACCGCCAACGACGAGATCGATCGCGCGCTGCTCGCGGGCCTGTCGATGTTTGGTCCGCCGGCGGTGCTCTTATACGACGCCGGCGGGAAGGAGCGTCGGGCGCAGCGCCTGACCGGCTTTGTCGGCCCGGAAGATTTTTTGCGCCGGCTCGCGGCGCTGGATAGCCCGTGAGCCGCGGCCTGCTGATCGCGCTGGTCGCGGCGCTGGCCCTGGGGGGCGGGCTGGTCTTGCGCCAATTTGCCGATCCGGTCAGTCAGACCCCGACGGCGGCGGCCGACCCGCTCACCGCTGCATTTCCGGATCTGCACGGTCAGCGCCACACGCTGGGCGAATGGCGGGGCAAGGTGCTGGTCGTTAATTTCTGGGCCACCTGGTGCCCGCCCTGCCTGAAGGAAATCCCGGCCTTCGTCGAGCTCCAGCGCCAGCACGGCGCCGCCGGCCTGCAGTTTGTAGGGGTGGCGCTGGACGCCCAGGAGGAGGTGGCAAGCTTCGTCGCCAAGCGTGAAATCAACTACCCCATCCTGTTCGGCGAGGAAGATGTCGCGCGCTACATGCAGGAACAGGGCAACAAGATTGGCGCCCTGCCGTTCACGCTGGTGTTTGACCGTAGCGGCACCCTGCGCCACGCGCAGCAGGGCGAGTGGGCGGCGGCGGACGCCGCGCGCAAGCTGACCGAACTGCTCGCCGAATAAACGAACTCGCGTCGAACGTGTCTGCATCACCGCCGAACCGGCTCGCTTGAGAACAGTGACTGTGCTAACGTCGCGCGGCCTTGACGCGGGCTGTCCGCGCGGCACCAGTTGAGTTCACCAGCCGAGCGTTCGAGTACCCATGGCCGCCATTCTCCTGCTGCACGGACCCAATCTGAACCTGCTCGGCACCCGCGAGCCGGCCACCTACGGCCGCCTGACCCTGCCCGAGCTTGAAGCCGGCGCCGTGGCTCACGCCGCGCAGCTGGGCCATCAGCTGAGCTGCTTCCAGACCAACGCCGAACACGCCCTGCTGGACCGCATCCACGCCGCCCGCCTCGACGGCACCGCGTTCATCGTGATCAACCCGGGCGCCTGGACCCACACCAGCATTGCGCTCCGCGATGCCCTGCTGGGCGTCGCGATCCCGTTTATCGAAGTCCACATTTCCAACGTGCATGCGCGGGAAGCCTTCCGCCAGCACTCCTATATTTCCGATATCGCGCGCGGAGTCATTACCGGGCTTGGCGCGCAAGGGTATGAATTTGCACTCTCCGCTGCCGCACAGTTTCTGCGCGCGCCGGCGGCCTGAGGGCCAAGACAGCGAGAACAGTCATGGATATCCGTAAAGTCAAAAAACTCATCGAACTGCTGGAAGAAACCGGCGTCGCCGAAATCGAAATCAAGGAAGGTGAGGAGTCGGTCCGCATCAGCCGGATGCCGACGGGCATGACCGTCGCGCCGATGATGCATGCGCCCGCCCCGATGGCGGCGCCAGTGGCGGCACCGGCCGCCGCGGCGACCCCGGCGGCAGCGCCCGCGCCGGCCAAGGTCGAAGGCCATGTGGTTACTTCACCGATGGTCGGCACCTGGTACGCCTCGCCGGCGCCGGATGCCGCGGCTTTCGTCAAGCTGGGTCAGCAGGTCAAGGTGGGCGACACGCTGTGCATCATCGAGGCGATGAAAATTATGAATCCCATCGAGTCCGACCGCGCCGGCACGGTGGTCTCCATCCTGGTCGAGAACGGCCATCCGGTGGAGTTCGAACAGCCCCTGTTCGTGATCAACTAGGCCCCGCGGCATGCTGTCCAAAGTTGTCATCGCGAACCGTGGCGAGATTGCACTGCGGGTCTTAAGGGCCTGCCGCGAACTCGGCATCCAGACGGTGGCGGTGCATTCCACCGTCGACCGCGACCTCAAACACGTGCGGCTGGCCGACGAGTCGGTCTGCATTGGCCTGCCCCAGCCGGCGCATTCCTATCTCAATATCCCGGCTGTGATCAGCGCGGCGGAAGTGACCGACGCGGTGGCGATCCACCCGGGTTACGGCTTCTTGTCGGAAAACGCCGATTTCGCCGAGCGCGTCGAGCAGAGCGGCTTCATCTTCATCGGGCCGCGGCCAGAAACCATTCGCCTGATGGGCGACAAGATTTCCGCCATCAAGGCCATGCGTGCCGCCGGCATTCCCTGTGTGCCCGGCTCTGGCAAGCCGCTGACCGAGGACATGGCGGAGAACATCCGCATTGCGCGCGAAATTGGCTATCCGGTGATCATCAAGGCCTCCGGCGGTGGCGGTGGGCGCGGCATGCGCGTGGTGCATGCGGAAGCGGCGCTGAAAGCCGCCATCCAGCTGACCAAGACCGAAGCGCTCGCCGCGTTCCAGAACGACGCCGTGTACATGGAGAAGTTTCTCGAGCACCCGCGTCACATCGAGTTTCAGGTCATCGCCGACGCCCACGGCAACTGCGTGTACCTGGGTGAGCGCGACTGCTCGATGCAGCGCCGCCATCAGAAGGTCATCGAGGAATCGCCGGCGCCCGGGATCACCCCGGAAGTGCGGCACATGATGGGCCAGCGCTGCGTGGATGCCTGCAAGGCGATCAACTACCGCGGTGCGGGGACCTTCGAATTCCTGTACGAGAACGGCGAGTTCTACTTTATCGAGATGAACACCCGAGTGCAGGTGGAGCACCCGGTGACCGAAATGGTCACGGGCTTCGACATTGTCAAAGAGCAGCTCTCGATCGCTGCCGGCAATCGTCTGTCGATCCGGCAGGAAGACGTGGTGCTGCGCGGGCACGCCATCGAATGCCGCGTGAATGCCGAAGACCCCAAGACCTTCCGGCCCTCGCCCGGCAAAGTGAACATTTTTCATGCCCCGGGTGGTCCGGGCGTGCGGATGGATTCGCACCTCTACGACGGCTATGTGGTGCCGCCGTACTACGACTCGCTGGTCGCGAAGCTGATCTGCCACGGCGAAACCCGGGCGGCGGCGCTGGCCCGCATGACCACCGCGCTGGACGAAATCGTGGTCGACGGCATCCTCACCAATATCCCGCTGCATCGGGATCTGGTGCGCGACGCGGCCTTCGCGGCCGGCGGCACCGACATCCACTATCTGGAGCGGAGGCTCGCCCTCGATTGAGCGAGGCCTGGCTCAAAGTCTGCCTGCCCGCCGCTGACCGCGACGTGCCCCGGCTGGAAGACAGCCTGCTGGCGCTCGGCGCGCTGTCGGTGGCGGTGGCTGCGCGCGACGACACCACGCCACGCTTCTCCACACCCGGCGAGCCCGAGCCGGCGCTATGGGCGAACTGCGAAGTCGAGGCGCTGTTCGACGTCGGCACCGACCCCTTGGCGCTGCTCGCCACGCTGGACGCGGCCGGTTTGGCGGTCGGCGAGGCCCGCCACGAAGTCCTGGCTGACCGCGACTGGCAGCAGAGCTTCCGTCAGCAATTCACGCCCCGCCGTTTCGCCGGTGATCTCTGGATCGTGCCGACCTGGCACGCGCCGCCGGACGGCGCGCGTCACATCATCACGCTCGACCCCGGCATGGCTTTCGGTACCGGCACCCACCCGACCACCGGGCTGTGTCTGGACTGGCTGGGCGGGCTCGGCGCGCTCACCGGCGCGCGCGTGCTGGATTACGGCTGCGGCTCCGGCATTCTCGCGATCGCGGCGGCCCGCCTCGGCGCGGGGCAGGTGGTGGGGCTCGATATCGACCCCGAAGCCTGTGTCGTGGCCCGCGACAACGCGGCCCAGAATCATTGCCCGACGATCGAGGTCGTGTTGCCCGACGCCCTGCCCGGCGGCACCTACGACGTGCTGGTGGCGAACATCCTGCTGAACCCGTTATTGGCCCTGGCCGCAACGCTCGCCGGGCTGGTGCGGCCGGGCGGTTATCTTGGCCTGTCCGGGCTGCTGGCCGAGCAAGTCCCCGCTGCTGCCGCCGCCTACGCCCCGTGGTTTGAACTTGAGACGCCGGTGCTCCGCGAGGAGTGGGCCTTTATTGCCGGTCGACGGCGCGCGGTGACCCCGGCATGAGCATGCTGACCCAGTGCCCGCATTGCCAGAGCGTGTTCCGCCTCAACGCGTCGGCGCTGGCGGTGGCTCGCGGGTTTGTGACCTGCGGCGATTGCGGCCAGGTGTTTTTTAGCCTCGACCGACTGGCCGACGAACCCCACCAGGTGGAACCTGCGGCGCTGCCGCCGCAGAAATCCGAGCTGCCGCGCGTGCTGATGCACCCGGTGCCGGAAACCGAGGTACTGGAAAGCCTGAGCCCGGCCCCGGCCATGACGAACGAACAAGCGCTGGACGAGCTGCCGCTCGCTGACGTCCCGCCGGTGCTACGTCCGGATCTTTCCCGGCGCCAACAGCGCGCCGCCGCCCGCCGCGCACGCCGCTGGGCGCGGGTGAGCGCGCTGCTGCTGCTGCTTTTTGCCGCGCAGGTGCTGTGGCAGGCCCGCCTGCCCCTGATGCAGGCCTATCCGGTCGTGACGCCCTGGGTGCAGCGGTTCTGCGCCGCCGCCGGCTGCGCCGCGCGCGTGACGCTGCCGCCCGCGCAAATCGATCTGCTGGCGCGAGATGTGCGCGAACACCCGCAGTACGCCGGCGCCCTGCTGGTGAACGCCACGCTGGTGAACCGCGAATCGCAAGCGGCGCCCTATCCGGTGCTGCAGCTTGCGTTCCTCGACCGTAACGGCGAGGCCGTCGGGGTGCGGCGCTTCCTGCCGCGCGATTATCTGGATGCTTCGGTTGATCCGGCGCAAGGCATGCCGCCGTCCCGGCCGGTGCAAATTCTGCTGGAGCTGCAGGACCCCGGCGCGCGGGCTGCCGGCTTCGAATTCAATCTGCGGTAGCAGCCAAAAAAGCCTTTCGCAAGCGCGCTCACGCGGTTTTTTAAAACCACATTCTTTGGCTTCCGATCCCCCGGGATTGTGGCTATCATCGATTCGCAACAGTGGAAACGCCGTCTCCGGTTCGGTGATTTCCAAAAAAAATATGGCCCTCACCCACGGGTCTTTAACCGGAATGTTCCTCCCCTGCAAAACGCCTGCGCTGTGTTCGCACAGCGCGGGACGTGTGTCGTTTTTTCCGGGGGAACGAAAGCAAGCAGAGCACATAACGAGAATGCCCAGGCAGTTCGGTCCTTTCAGTGTTGATACCCCGCTGGTGCTGGCGCCGATGGCAGGCGTCAGCGACCGCGTCTACCGCCAGCTGTGTCTGCAGCACGGGGCCTCGTGGGCGCCGTCTGAAATGACCAGCGCGGACCTCGAATTGCGCCAGACCGCACAAACCCGCCGGCGTCTCGATCTGCGCGGCGAGCACACGCCGCAGATCGTGCAAATTGCGGGCGCCGATCCGCAGGAAATGGCCGACGCCGCGCAGGCCGCCGTGGCGCTGGGCGCAGCCTGCATCGACATCAACATGGGCTGCCCGGCCAAGCGCGTGTGCCATCGCCTCGCCGGCTCGGCTTTGCTTCGTGACGAGGCGCTGGTGGGGCAAATTCTCGCCGCCGTGGTGCAAGCCGTGGCGGTGCCGGTGACCCTGAAAACTCGCACCGGCTGGTCGCCCGAAACCCGCAACGCGGTGCGCATTGCGCGCATCGCTGAAGACGCCGGTATTGCCTGGCTCAGCCTGCACGGGCGAACCCGCGCCTGCGCCTATCAGGGCGAGGCCGAGTACGACACCATCGCCGCGGTCAAAGCGGCAGTCGGGATTCCGGTCATTGCCAACGGCGACATCACCACGCCGGCAAAAGCCCATGCGGTGCTGACGTATACCGGCGCCGACGGCGTGATGATCGGGCGCGCCGCGCAGGGCGACCCCTGGATCTTCAAGCGCATCCGGCACTACCTCGATACCGGGGAAACCCTGCCACCGCCAGCTGCGGCCGAGGTGCTCGCCACCATGCGAGCCCACGTCGCGGCGCTGCACGACTTCTACGGCGCGGGGGCTGGCCTGCGGATTGCACGCAAACACGTGGGTTGGTATGCGCGGCAACTGCCGCAGGGTCCCGCCCTGCGGGCCATCTTCAACACCATCGAAGAAGCCGGGGCCCAACTCGCGTTTCTGGACCGACAACAACGACTAGAAGACGAACAGGGAGTAGCTGCATGAACGCAAACTCAGTTGCTGGAGGCAACGGCGGCAAGAGCGCAGGGACTGCGCAGGCTGAGCCCTATCAGCCCTTGTCGTTTCATGTGAAAGAAGCACTGGAGCGCTACTTCACGGCGCTCAATGGCCATGCGCCGGGCGGCCTGTACGAACTGGTGCTGACGGAAATCGAGCGCCCCCTGCTGGAAGAAGTCATGCGCCGGACCCGCGGCAATATTTCCAAGGCCGCGCAGCACCTTGGGCTTAATCGCGCAACCTTGCGCAAGAAACTGGAGAAGCATGGCATTCCCAGCTAGGCTCGCGCCCTCTTTCTGCTGTGCTCCCGGAGTGTGTTCATGACGACTGTGCGTCGCGCCCTGTTAAGCGTTTCCGATAAACAGGGCTTGCTCGATTTCGCCCGCGCGCTGGTCGCGCAAGGGGTGGAAATCCTCTCGACCGGCGGCTCGGCTGCCGCGTTACGCGGCGCGGGGATCGCGGTCACCGAAGTCTCTTCGCACACCGGCTTTCCTGAAATCATGGACGGGCGGGTCAAGACCCTGCATCCGAAAATCCACGGCGGCCTGCTGGGTCGTCGCGGGCAGGACGACGCCGTCATGCAGCAGCATGGCATCGCGCCGATCGATCTGCTGGTGGTCAATCTTTATCCCTTCGCGCAGACCGTGGCCAAGGCCGACTGCACGCTGGATGACGCGATCGAAAATATCGACATCGGCGGGCCGGCGATGGTGCGCGCGGCGGCCAAGAATCACGCCCATGTGGCGGTGGTGGTCGACCCGGCGGATTACCCCGCGTTGCTCGCCGAGCTCGCCGCCGAGGGTAGTCTCAGCCTCGCCACCCGCTTTCGCCTCGCCGCCAAGGCCTATGCGCACACGGCCGATTACGACGCGGCGGTGGCGAAGTATCTCGCCGCCAAAATCCCGGCTGCGCCCCAGTATCCCGATACGCTTCGCCTGCGCTTCAGCAAGCTGCAGGATTTGCGCTACGGCGAAAACCCGCACCAGAGCGCCGCCTTCTACGCCGACCCCGCACCGCCGGCCGGTTCGATCGCGGCCGCGCGCCAGCTGCACGGCAAGGAACTCTCGTTCAACAACATCGCCGACACCGACGCCGCGCTGATGTGCGTGTGGGCTTTCGACGGTCCGGCCTGCTGCATCGTCAAACACGCCAATCCCTGCGGCGTGGCGGCCGCCGGCGATATTCGCAGCGCTTACGAGTTTGCCTATCTCACCGACCCGACCTCCGCCTTCGGCGGCATCATCGCGTTCAATCGCGAGCTTGATGCCGACACGGCCGAGGCCATCGTCAGCCGACAGTTCGTGGAAGTCATCGTCGCACCTGCCGTTAGCGCGGCAGCACTCGCGATTTGCCAGCGCAAGAAAGACGTGCGCGTGCTGGTGGTCGGCACGCCGGGCGCGGAAGCGCCCCTGCTCGATTACAAACGGGTGACCGGCGGTCTGCTGGTGCAGGACCGCGACGCCATTGCCTGCGCGATTGCGGTTGGCGATCTGAAAGTGGTCTCGCGCCGCGCCCCGACCGAAGCCGAATTGCGCGACCTGATGTTCGCCTGGCGGGTGGTGAAGTGTGTGAAGTCGAACGCCATTGTCTATGCCCGTGACGAGCGCACGATAGGCGTGGGGGCGGGCCAGATGAGCCGGGTCTATTCGGCGCGCATCGCCGGCATCAAGGCGGCCGACGAAGGGCTGGAAGTGAAAGGCTCGGTGATGGCCTCGGACGCTTTCTTCCCGTTTCGTGACGGCATTGATTCCGCCGCCGCGGTCGGTATCACGGCCGTCATCCAGCCCGGTGGCTCGGTGCGCGACCCGGAAGTCATTGCCGCCGCCGACGAAGCCGGCATGGCGATGGTCTTGACCGGCATGCGCCACTTCCGCCACTGAACGCCAGCAAGCGCAGTACCCCGCCCGAACATTCCAAGGCGCCGCGTCCGCGCGCCGCCGCAACGGAGCTCTGATACGCATGAAAGTCCTCATTATTGGCGGTGGTGGCCGCGAGCACGCGCTGGCCTGGAAATGCGCACAGTCGAACCGCGTGACGCACGTTTACGTCGCGCCGGGCAATGCCGGGACGGCCACCGAGCCCAAGGTCAAAAACGTGCCGATTGCGGTAGACGACATCCCGGCGCTGGTGAACTTCGCCGCGCGCCAGCAGATTGCCGTGACCATCGTTGGGCCCGAAGCGCCGCTGGTCGCCGGCATCGTCGATGCGTTCGAGAAAGCGGAATTGCGCTGCTTCGGTCCGCGTGCGAACGCCGCCATCCTCGAAGCCTCGAAAGCCTTCAGCAAAGACTTCTTCAAGCGCCATCACATTCCCACCGCGCGCTACGAGAACTTCACCGAGCTCGCTGCCGCCGAGGCCTACATCCGCGCGCACGAACTGCCGGTGGTGGTGAAAGCCTCGGGGCTTGCGGCCGGCAAGGGCGTGGTGATTGCGCAGACCACGGATGAGGCGCTGGCGGCCGCGCGCGACATGCTAAGCGGCAGCGCCTTCGGCGCGGCCGGTGCCGAAATCGTGGTGGAGGAATTTCTGCAGGGCGAGGAAGCAAGCTTCATCGTCATGACCGACGGCAAGAGCGCCTGGCCCTTCGCGCCGGCACAGGATCACAAAGCGATCTTCGACGGCGATCAGGGGCCGAACACCGGCGGCATGGGCGCCTATTCGCCGGCGCCGATTATCGACATGGCGCTGCGCGAACGGGTGCTGCGCGAAGTCATCTACCCGACGCTGAAAGGCATGGCGGCCGAAGGCCGGCCGTACGTGGGTTTTCTCTTTGCGGGTCTCATGATCACGCCCGACGGCGCGCCGAAAGTGCTGGAGTACAACTGCCGTTTTGGCGATCCCGAAACCCAGCCCAGCATGATGCGGCTGAAGACCGATCTGGCCGAAGCCTGTCTGGCGGTGCTGAAGGGCGATACCCGACGTCTGCGGCTTGATTTCGATCCGCGTGCGGCGGTCGGCGTGGTGCTGGCGGCCGGCGGCTATCCTGGCGACTACGCCAAGGGCCTGCCGATCACCGGGCTCGATCAACAGCTGCCGGACACCAAGGTCTTTCACGCCGGCACGGTGCTGAAAGACGGCGAATATCAGACCAGCGGCGGTCGCGTGCTATGCGTGGTGGGTCTTGGTAAAAGCGTGCGCGGGGCGCAGGAACGGGCCTACGCCCGGGTGCGGCAAATCGCCTTCGACGGCATGCAGTATCGTCAGGACATCGGCTACCGCGCGGTGGCGCGCGAGACCACCGCCGGCACCTGAGTCGCCGGCGGCGGGGTGAAGCGCGCGCCTAGCTCGCGCGCCGCGCCTCAAACACTTCCGCATCCGGGCGCATGGTGCGCGCCCAGAACTCGTCAATCGTGTGCGGCCACTGGGTGACTACGCGCCCGGAGCTCGCGCTGTAGTAATTGCCGCAGGCGGCCCGCCACACGTCAACCGACTGGATTTCCTGCTGCATCGATTCGTTGTAGCGCGCTTCCACTTCTGCGCGCAGGTCGATCGACGCCAGCCGCTCGCGTTCAAGGCGCTTGATCTGCCGCAGGATGTAATCGACCTGAATTTCCAGCATGGCGATGATCGAACCGTTGTTGGTGTTCGGCCCGTACAGCATGAAGAGATTGGGGAAGCCGCTGGTCACCATGCCGAGATAGGCCTGCGCCCCATCGCGCCAGGCGTCGTCCAGCTTCAGCCCGTTACGCCCGGATACTTCAATCGCCGAGAGATAACGCGATACCTTGAAGCCGGTGGCGAGAATGAGGGTGTCGACCTTGCGCTCGACGCCGTCGGCGCTCACCACGCTGTCGGCCGTTACCTGCGTGATACGGTCGGTCACCAATTCCACCTGCGGCAGGTTAAACACCGGGTAGTACTTGTTGGAAAAGAGCGGACGCTTGCAGCCAAACGGGTGGGTGGGCTTCAGCTTCTCGCGCAGCGCCGGATCGTTCACCACCTCGATATTGGCCAGCGCGGCGCGCGTGCACTCGGCCTGAATGCCTTCGTTGCTGAAGGTGATGAACTCGTTCAGTTCCTTGTAAATCTGCGCGCGGGATTCGTGCAGCGCGTTGGGGTCGTTGGTGAATTTCGCGATCTGCTCTGCGCTGTAGGGCGTGTCGTCCTTGGGGGCGACCCAGTTCGCGGTGCGCTGGAACAAGTACAACGCGCCGGTTTTTGCCGCGATTTCCGGCACAAACTGCACCGCGCTGGCCGCGCTGCCGATCACCGCGACCCGCTTGCCGCTGAGGTCGTGCTGCTGATTCCACTGCGCGGAATGAAACTGCGTACCCTGAAAATCCTGCAGGCCGGCAATGTCGGGAAACTCGAGTTCGTTAAACATCCCCATCCCGCTGACCAGAATCGGCGCGCGGAAAATCTGGCCGTCGGTGGTGGTGACTTCCCACTCGGCGTCCCGGTCTTGCCAGCGCGCGGCCTGCACCGCGTGATTGAAGCGCACAAAAGGCTTCACGCCGTATTTGTTCGCGACGTGTTCGAGGTACGCAAGAATTTCCGGCTGCCCGGCGAACGGCCGCGACCAGTCGGCCTTCAGCTCGAAGGAAAACGAATAGAGATGCGACTTCACGTCGCACTCCGCGCCGGGGTAGCGGTTATGCCACCAGGTGCCGCCCACCCCGCTGGCCTTTTCAAGGATGACGAAATCCTCGATGCCCGCCTCGCGCAGCTTGATGGCGGTGCACATGCCGCCGGGGCCGGCGCCGATTACCACCACATCGTAATCACTCATGGGTCACCTCAAATTTGGAGGAGCATGCGGCTGGGGTCTTCCAGCATCTGCCGAATGGTGTCGAGACATTGCACGGCTTCGCGGCCGTCGATGATGCGGTGGTCGTAGGAGAGCGCCAGGTACATCATGGGTCGAATGACGATTGCCCCCTTCTCGACCACCGGGCGATCCTGAATTTTGTGCATGCCCAGAATCGCGCTTTGCGGCGGATTGAGAATCGGGGTGGAGACCAGCGAGCCAAAAATGCCGCCGTTGCTGATGGTGAAGGTGCCGCCGGAGAGCTCTTCAATGGTCAGCTTTCCATCGCGAGCTTTCTCGCCAAACTCCCTGACTTTCAGCTCGATTTCGGCAAACGAGAGGGTCTCGGCATTGCGCAGGATAGGGACCACGAGTCCGCGTTCCGAGCCAACCGCCACGCCGATGTCGAAGTAGGGGTGATAGACGATGTCTTCGCCATCGATGAAGGCATTCACGACGGGAAACTTCTTCAGGGCTTCGACTGCCGCGCGAACGAAGAAAGACATGAAGCCCATTTTCACGCCGTGGCGTTTTTCGAAGTCATCCTTGTAGCGATTGCGCAGGTCCATCACGGGCTGCATGTTCACTTCGTTGAACGTGGTGAGAATCGCCGCCTGCTGCTGGGCCTGGAGCAGCCGCTCGGCCGTGCGCTTACGCAGTCGCGTCATCGGCACGCGCTCGTCCGCTCTGGGGCCACTGGCGGTCGCAATGGCGGCGGGCGGCGCGACTGGCGCCGGCGCTTGCTTGGCGGCAGGCGCCGACGACAGGGCGTCGGCCTTGGTGATCCGCCCGTCCTTGCCAGAGCCGGCAATATTCGATGGATCAAGGCCTTTCTCGTCGATGATCTTGCGCGCCGCAGGGCCCATGCGGGCGGCGTCGGTTTTGCTTGCTGCGGGCGCCGCAGCGGCCGGGGCAGCCGTTTCCACGCTGGCGGCGGCGGTCGTGTCGATGACCGCCAGAATTTCATCGGCGGTGACCACGTCCCCGGTCTGCTTGCGGAGTTCAACCAGAATCCCGCCTTCGGGCGCGGCGACTTCCAGCGTCACCTTGTCGGTTTCCAGATCGATCAGGTTTTCGCCCCGCTCGACCCGCTCGCCGGACTTTTTCTTCCATTCGAGCAGGGTGGCGTCGGGCACAGATTCGGCGAGGACCGGCACTTTGACTTCAACTAACACAGCGTTTCCTTTTTCGTCTGATAGCGCGGGACGGGCAGGGCAGCGTTCAGGCCTGCTTCTTCTTCCGGCTGGTTGCGGCGGGGGGGACCTTGAGCGCCTCGTCTACCAGCTCTTGTTGCTGCTTCACATGGAGCGCGTAGTAGCCCACAGCCGGCGAGGCCGAATAGGGTCTGGCGACACAAAGCAGCGGCACATCGACCGGGAAGCAGCCGCCGAGCAGGCGGCGCGACAGCATCAAGGACCATGCGCCCTGATTACGTGGCTCCTCCTGAACCCAGACCACTTCCGTCACGTTCGGATAAGTCGCGGCCAGCGCCAGAATCTCGTCACGCGGGAAGGGATAAAGCTGCTCAAGCCGCACGATGGCGCAGGCTTCGAGTTTGCGTTCGCGCCGCGCTTCCAGCAGGTCGAAATAAACCTTGCCGCTGCAGAAGAGCAGCCGCGTGACCCGCGTGCGGTCAATGGCATCGATTTCATCAATGACGTTCTGGAAACCGCCTTCCGCCACGTCGGCGATCGCGGACACCGACAGCTTGTGGCGGAGCAGACTCTTCGGACTCATCACCACCAGCGGCTTGCGATATGGGCGCAACACCTGACGGCGCAGCAGATGGAACATCTGGGCCGGCGTGGTCGGGTAGACCACCTGCATGTTGTCTTCGGCACACAATTGCAGGAAGCGCTCGAGTCGGGCGGATGAGTGCTCGGGACCCTGGCCGTCGTAGCCGTGCGGGAGGAACATGGTCAGGCCACAGAAGCGGCCCCACTTTTCTTCGCAGGAGGCAATGAACTGGTCAATGACGACCTGTGCGCCGTTGGCGAAATCGCCAAACTGGGCTTCCCAAATCACCAAGCCCCGCGGTTCGGAACTCGCGTAACCGTATTCAAAGCCGAGCACCGCCTCTTCCGACAGCGTGGAGTTGATCACCAGAAAATTGCCCTGATCGGGCGCCAGGTTCTGGAGGGGCAGGAAGGTGTCGCCCGTTTTCTGATCCATCACCACCGAGTGTCGATGGAAGAACGTGCCGCGGCCGCTGTCCTGTCCGGACAGGCGTACCGGATAACCCTCGGTCAGCAGCGAAGCGTAAGCCAGCGTTTCGGCAAAGCCCCAGTCCAGCGGATGCTCATCGGCCGCCATCTTGCGTCGTTCGTCGTAGATTTTCTTGACCGCCCGATGCGGTTCGAACTGGCTGGGATAGCGGGCGAAGCGTTCAGCCAAGGCCTTGATGCGGTCGCGGTTGAGCGCGGTATCGGCCGGGGCGCGCCAGTGGTTGTCGCGATAGGGGTCAAAGTTAATCAAGAAGCGGCTGTCGTTGACCATCGCATACGGACGCGACACGACGATGTCGTTTTCCAGCGCGTTGACGTAGTTCTGCTCCATGGCTTCGACATCGGTCGCGGTAACCACGCCTTCGGCCTGCAGGCGGTCTGCATAGAGCTTGCGAACGCCGGGGTGGCGTCGCACATGCTGATACATCACCGGCTGGGTGGCGGCGGGCTCATCGGCCTCGCTATGCCCGTGTTTGCGGTAGCAGACGAGGTCGATGACCACGTCCTTGTTGAACTCCATCCGGAAATCAAGCGCGATTTGCGCGACCAGCGCGACCGCCTCGGGGTCGTCACCGTTCACGTGGAAAATGGGGGCCTGAACCATTTTCGCGACGTCGGTGCAGTACAGCGTGGAACGCGAATCCAGCGGGTCACTGGTGGTAAACCCGATCTGGTTATTGATGATCAGGTGAACCGTACCGCCCGTGGTATAGCCACGGGTCTGCGACAGGTTGAGGGTCTCCATCACCACGCCCTGGCCGGCAAAGGCGGCGTCGCCGTGGATCAGGATGGGCAGCACCTGATTGCGCTCGACATCCATGCGCCGGTCCTGACGGGCCCGCACCGAGCCTTCAACCACCGGGTTGATGATTTCCAGATGCGAAGGGTTGAACGCCAGCGTGACGTGAATGGAGCCGTCGGGCGTCTCGATGTCCGAGGAATAGCCCAGATGATATTTGACGTCCCCCAACCGCGCCTCGCGACTTTTGCCTTCAAATTCCTCGAACAGCTTTGCCGGATGCTTGCCGACGATGTTCACCAGCACGTTCAGGCGGCCGCGGTGAGCCATGCCGATGACGACTTCTTTCAGCCCGTGACGGCCGCTGTCCGCGAGCAGCTGGTCGAGCAGGGGGATGGCGCTTTCGCCACCTTCCAGCGAAAAACGCTTTTGCCCGACATATTTGGTGTGGAGGTACTCCTC
Source organism: Gammaproteobacteria bacterium (assembly GCA_030833185.1). GTDB lineage: Bacteria > Pseudomonadota > Gammaproteobacteria. Next base: position 44,981 of record JAURHQ010000004.1, read on the forward strand.
CAGTTCACCGGCGGCGATGAGGCGCTCCAGCAGGTGGCGCTTCTTGGCGGCGTCGAATTTCGGGGTGGCGAGCGCGGGCTCCAGGCGCTGCTGAATCCAGCGTTTCTGAGCGGTTTCGACGATGTGCATGTATTCGGCGCCAATCGACCCGCAGTAGGTCGTGCGCACGATGCGGTGAATGTCCCGCCGGGAGGCGCGGGATGGCCCGGCCAAGGACCCGGTGTTAAACACCCGGTCCATGTCGCGCGCGCTGAGGCCATGGAACTCGGGGTCCAACTCGGGCACCTGCGGGCGCTCATACTGCGCGAGCGGATCAAGGCGTGCCTGCCGATGGCCCATAAAGCGATACGCGTTAATGAGTTGCAGTACCGAGACCTGTTTGCCGTCGTCTGCATGTTCGGCAGGGGCGACCGCCACATGGCTACGGGACGCATTGGTTTGGGCAAACATTCTGGCCCGTACCGGCGCGTGCGGGACGTCGCCCGGACCGGCGGCGTCCTGCAGGCTGGCGAAATAGTGTTGCCACTGTTCGTCGACCGCGTTCGGGTCGGCCAGAAATTGTTCGTAGAGGTCTTCGATGAAGGCGGCGTTACCGCTGAAAAGACACGAGGAAGACAGCATCTTCATCCTCTTTGGGAATCTTGGAATGGAACCGGGGGCACCTGTGCCGCTTGTCCGACTTGCGGACAGGACGCGAAGTTGTCGGCCACAGCAGCGCGATCTTTGATCATCGTACTGGCAATGTCACCCGAATTGATGCGCCGCAGAAGCCCATCTCGGGGCCGCGATCCGTGCTGCCCCTCCGCGCCGCGACCATCGGAAGCGGTCTCAAGGAGTGGCTTGAAGCCCTTCCATACGGACGGGTATTCTTCCAGCCTTGTGCAACGCAACTAGTGCCAAGACCCATTACGCCCAGCCACACCAATTAGATACGAGGCGCCCATGTCCCATCGAACCGTGATCATCACCGACCAGAAAACCGGCAAACAGCTGGAGTGCCCAGTCTATGAAGGCCAGTACGGCGCGCCGGTAATCGACATCAAGAACCTCTACAAAGAGCTCGGGATGTTCACTTTCGACATCGGCTACGCCTCCACGGCGGCCTGCCGGAGCGCGATTACCTATCTGGATGGGGAAGAGGGCGTCCTGCTTCACCGGGGTTACCCAATCGAACAATTGGCCGAGAAGTCGAGCTTTCTCGAAGTCAGCTACCTGCTGCTTCACGGCGACCTGCCGAACGCCGCCCAGCTCGAAGAGTGGAATCACGCAATCAAAATGCATGGCATGACCCACGAGCACCTGTCGCGGTTCTATCAGGGCTATCGCTATGACGCGCACCCGATGTCGGTGTTGGCCGGTGTGGTGGCGGCGGTGGCGTCCTACTATCACTCGTCTACCGACATCTACAACCCGGAACACCGCATGCTGACCGCGCGCCGGGTCATCGCCAAGATGCCGAATCTGGTCTCCAAGATTTACCGCTACGGCTCGGGTCTGCCCTTCGTTTACCCGGACAACGCCCGCGACTACATCGAAAACTTCATGTACATGATGTTCTCGTGGCCGACCGAACCCTATGTCGCGAACCCGGTGGCCCTGCGCGCGATGAACCTGCTGTTCATCCTCCACGCCGACCACGAGCAGAACGCCAGCACCTCGACCGTGCGCCTGGCGGGTAGCGCCGAGTCCAACCCGTTTGCCGCTGTGTCGGCCGGCGTCGCCACCCTGTGGGGCAAGGCGCACGGTGGCGCCAACGAGGCGGTCATCGACATGCTGACCGAAATCGGCGATGCCAAGAACATCCACAAGTTCATCGCCCGTGCGAAGGACAAGGACGATAACTTCCGGCTGATGGGCTTCGGCCACCGGGTTTACAAGAACTACGACCCGCGGGCGAAGATCATCCGTCAGGCCTGTCACGACCTGCTGCAGTCGATGAACCTCAACCAGCCGATGTTCGAGGTCGCCATGGAGCTCGAACGCATCGCGCTCGAAGACGACTACTTCATTTCCCGCAAGCTGTACCCGAACGTCGACTTCTACTCCGGCCTCATCTATCAGGCGTTGAACATCCCCACCAGCATGTTCACCCCGATGTTTGCGCTGGCCCGCGCCTCGGGCTGGATTGCGCAGTGGAACGAAATGCTGTCAGACGGCGACTTCCGCATCGGCCGCCCGCGCCAGCTGTACATCGGTTCCGCGCGTCGGGATTACGTGCCGGTCGCCGAACGCGGCTGACAAGGGCGCAAGACACTCGGTTAAACTGCTGGGCTCGCGAGCCAACTGGAAAGTAAACGACCATGAAGAATCCCGTTCGAGTCACTGTGACCGGCGCCGCCGGCCAGATTTCCTACTCCCTGCTGTTCCGCATCGCCTCCGGGCAGATGCTGGGCATGGACCAACCGGTCCATCTCCAACTGCTCGAAGTGACCCCCGCCATGAAGGCCCTGCAGGGCGTGGTCATGGAGCTTGATGACTGTGCGTTCCCGCTGGTCAGCGGGATTGACATCACCGACGACCCCAATGTCGCCTTCAAGGGCACCAACTATGCGTTGCTGGTGGGTGCCAAGCCCCGCGGGCCCGGCATGGAGCGCAGCGATCTGCTGGCGGCTAACGGCGGCATTTTCAAAGTGCAGGGCAAGGCCATCAACGACCACGCCAGCCGCGACGTCAAAGTGCTGGTGGTGGGCAATCCGGCCAATACCAACGCCTGGACCTGCATGCACTATGCGCCAGACGTTAACCCCCGGCAGTTCACCGCCATGACCCGTCTGGATCACAACCGCGCGGTTGCCCAGCTGGCGGCTAAAACCGGCGCCAAGGTCAGCGAAATCCGCAAGCTGATGATTTGGGGCAACCACTCCACCACCCAGTACCCGGATATCTCCCAAGCCGAAGTGCGGGGCACCAGTGCGCTGTCGCAGGTCGATCGGGCCTGGTACGAAAGCCAGTACATTCCGCGCGTTGCCAAGCGTGGTGCCGAGATCATCGACGCCCGTGGCGCTTCCAGCGCGGCGTCGGCGGCGAATGCGGCGCTCGAACACATGCGCGACTGGGCGGCAGGCACGCCGGCTGGCGACTGGACCAGCATGGCGGTGCCCAGCGACGGCAGCTATGGCATCGAAGAAGGGCTGATTTACTCCTTCCCGGTCCAGTGCACGGGCGGCGATTACGCGATCGTGCAGGGATTGCCGATCGATGAGTTCAGCCGCGCGCGGATGACGGCTACCGAGACCGAGCTGAAGGAAGAGCGCGACGCCATTCGCAAACTGGTGAACTAGGCGCAGTTCGCGCGTCCACGCTCCCTTTGAGTCCATGCGGCCCAAAGGGAGCCGGACCCTTGAGTCTGGCTACGGAAGGCCGTAAAAGAACAAGCAGACTCCGGCGTGGCGAAATCGGGGAGGGGCCCGTGACCGAAGCCATGATTGATCCGCAAGGCTACCGTGCAAATGTGGGCATCGTGTTGCTCAATCAGCGCGGCCAGGCATTCTGGGGCCGGCGTATCGGTATGTCGGCGTGGCAGTTTCCGCAGGGCGGCATCAATCCGGATGAAAGTCTGGAACAGGCGATGTTTCGGGAACTGCACGAAGAAGTCGGGCTGTTACCGTCAGATGTTGAAATCATCGGCTGCACCCGCCGCTGGCTCCGCTACCGCCTGCCGCGGCGCTACATCCGGCACTCGCAGCGTCCTCTGTGCATCGGGCAGAAGCAGCGCTGGTTCGTACTGCGCCTCGCAACCGACGACGAGCGGGTTGATCTGCGGGCAGCCGGGGAACCTGAATTCGACCAATGGCGCTGGATCGACTACTGGGATTCCGTGAGCCTCATCGTCCCCTTCAAGCGCGCCGTCTATCTGCAGGCGTTGTCTGAACTCGCGCCGCTGGCAGCGCGGTTTTTCGATATCAATCCCTTCAGTCCGCCAGACGAATCGCTGTACTAGTGCCCACTTTTTTTGAGTGCAAGCTCAGGCATCAACATTTTCACCACGCGGTTTTGCGCGCTGTGCGCAAACTGGTCACCGAAGCCCGGGTCAAAGCCCGCCTTGACGACCAGAGCTTTTAATTCATCGATTACGGGCCGACAGGCGGTCATCGCTTGGTCTGCGGCCTGACGAATGTCAGGCAGGTTTTCGACCGCCGCCATCGCTTTGCCGTACACGCACTTGTTGTACTCGTTGGTCTTGCCCATCATCGCGATGCGTTCTTCTTCTTTCATATCGCCCGGGTCGCGGTAGCTGGTTTCAGCCTTCGCGGCCACACTGGCGCCGAGCAGCAGCGCGAGTATCACAAGCGGTCCAAGCGGTTTCTTTCCCTGCATTTTTTGCTCCTCACTCGAAATCAGCACGCTCGATTTTCCAGAACTGGTCTCGGCCGTCGACCCGGTTGCAGCCCAGCTTCTGCCCCTCTTCGCCCGGCGCGACGGCGCCGACGATCCGCGATTGCGGTACGTCCATGAAGTACCGCACCAGCCGGTAATGGATACTGCGGTCGGGGTGGGTATTGCGCAACACCACCAGTTTTCCACCCTGGCTGAGGATTTGGCATCTGCCGTCGTTCTGCGCCTCAACCGTCAGAAAATGCCGCGCCGCGGCGTCTCCGGCGAATGCCGGAGTGACGCACAGCCACAGCAGACAGCCCGCAGCACCGGCTCTGAGGCGGCCCCGAGTTACCCACATTTTCTGTGGATAAGTCTGTGCATGAATTGCGTACATAGGGGTCTCCCGCAGGAATTAAGCACCTTGCCGGTTAAATTGCGCAAAAAGTAGCCACTCGCCTGCGCTCTATAAAAATCAATAAGTTAAGAGAAAAACTTGGTCTTGGATCAACAAAACCAAGCGAGAGTACTGAGCTATAAATTGTTTTGCGCGTCGTTGTGTAAAAGCCGTAGTGGGAGTTGACCTCAGGCGTCGAAAGTCAAGCATTGTGGCGTCCGTTTCCAGACTTTTTATCACCCATTCCGGCGGGGCCTTGGCCGGGCGTCGCACGGGCGACTTGCGATTCTGTGATTTGCAGACAAAACTTCAAGCTACTTAGCGCCTTGTATTGCATTGCTCAGATAAAAATCATGACATCAAGACCCGCCAGAATCATTCGCAGCGCTGTCATGTTGGCCGCCTTGGCGATGCTGGCCGCTTGCGCCTCGAGCCCGCCGGCGCCGAGCCCGCTGGCCGTGGCGCCGGTGCTCCCCGCACCCGCGCCGCATCCGGACGTGTCCACCGAAGACGCCATCGATACGCTCGGCCTCGTCGCCTATGCGGCGAGTATGCAGGGCAAGCCCTACGTGGCAGGAGGCGAGTCACCGCACCGGGGTTTTGATTGCAGCGGTCTGGTGCATCACGTGTTCAAACAATTCAATTTCGAGCTGCCGCGCAATTCCTCCGCCATGGCTGAGCAACTCGATCCCATCCCGCTCGACAACCTGCGCGCCGCCGACCTCGTGTTCTTCAATACGCAAGGAAGCCGCTACTCGCACGTGGGGATTTATCTGGGAGACGGGCGTTTTGTCCACGCGCCCAGCCCGCGAACCGGGCGGGTAATCATTTCCAGCATGGACAATCGCTACTGGAACGGGCACCTGAGTGGCGCGCGGCGACCGGAGCCTTAAGCGCTCAGCGTGACCGGCGGGCGTAGCCCACGGCCCTGCTGTCCAGGGCCACTGCCTTGATCAACGCAATCACCGGCACCCCGGCGGCCAAGCCGAGTCTGGCGCAGGACTCACGGGTCACGAGGGCATGCAGGTGCGCGCCGGACGCATTAAGCAGCACATCCACGTAGGGGCCATCGCGAAAGGTCAGGCTCATCACCGTGCCCTTCACGCGGTTGGTGATGCTGAGGTCGATGGGGTCGCTCAACGCCAGCGCGACGTCCCGGGCGCGCAGGCGTGCCCGCAAGCGGGTGCCCAGCGGCGCATCCAACTGCGGCACTCGCAACTCCCCGCCCACAAAGCCGAGCACGCTGAGTCCAAACGCTTCGTCATGCGATTTGACCACACACTCCAGCACGCTGCCCGCCTCAAACCGCCCCAAATACGGCTGCAGGGTGGAATCTGCGATGAGCTCGATGAACGGGCCAGACGCCATCACCTTGCCCTCGGAGAGCAGCAGCAGGTGGTCGGCGATCCGCACCAGTTCATCCAGCGCATGGCTGACGTAGAGCATGGGTACCGGGCAGGCGTCGCGCAGGCGTTCGATGTAATGCAGGATTTCTGACTTGCGCGGCGCGTCCAGCGACGCGAGCGGCTCATCCATCAGCATCAGGCGCGGCCGGGCCAGCAGGGCGCGGCCAATCGCCACCCGCTGCCGCTCGCCGCCCGACAGCGAGTGGGGCCAGCGCCGCAACAACTGCGAGAGATCCAGCGCCTCGATAATGTTCTCCCACAAAGCCACAGGCCCATCCGCGGGGGCGCGTCGTGCGCCATAGCGCAGATTGGTTTCGACACGGAGGTGCGGGAAAAGTCTGGCGTCCTGAAACACGTAACCCACCCGCCGCGCCTCGATGGCAAGGCGGACGCCGCTTGCGCTGTCGAGAAACGCCTGCCCGTCAACTTCAATGCGACCGCTGACGTCCGCCGCGACGCCGGCGATCGCGTTGACCAAGGTGGATTTGCCAGCCCCGCTGCGTCCGAAAACGCCGGTGATCCCGGTGCTCGGCAAACTCGCGCGGGCTTCGAGCTGGAATTCTCCCCGCCGGGCAATGAAATCGAGTTCGATCACGCCGGGCGCAACCAGCGCTGGGCCAAGCGGCTGGCCCATTCGGCAATCAGCAGGGCGGCGACCGCGAGCGACATGGAGATCATCACCAGGGCTTTCGCCGTGTCTTCCCCGCCCGGCGTCTGCAGGGCGGTGTAGATGGCAAGCGTGAGGGTGCGCGTCTCATCCGGAATATTGGCGGCAAAGGTCATGGTGGCACCGAACTCACCCAGGGAGGCGGCGAATGCCAGCACGGCGCCCGCCACGATGCCGGGCAGCATCAAGGGCAAGGACACCGTGAGGAACGCATCGAGCGGGCCCGCACCCAGCGTGCGCGCGGCGGTCTCCAGCCCCCGGTCAATGGCCTCCAGGCCAAGGCGCACCGAGCGGACCATCAAGGGCAGCGCCATGACGGCAGCGGCCAAGACGGCACCTGCGGTCGAAAACGGGAGCTGCACCGCAAAGCGTTGCGCCAGCCACTCACCGGCCCAACTCTGACGCCCGAACAGTCCCAGCAGGCCGTAACCCACCACCACGGGGGGCAACACCAGCGGCGCATGAACCAGCGCGTCCAGCACCATGCGGCCGGGGAAGCGATGCCTGGCCAACATCCAGGCCAGCGCGATCGCCACCGGCAGACAAAGCAAGGTCGCCAGCGCGGCAACGCGCAGGCTGAGCAGCAAGACCGGCATGACGGAAGCAGCATCCATGTGCGCATTACAACAACCGGCGCGCAGCTAACCAAGTGCCAGCTTGCTTGACAGTCTGAAGGGCGGTCGATTTACTCAACTGCTGGTCCCACTAACAGGCGGTTTGCCTTGGTCTCTCCTCCCTCCCGGCAAGACATGGCGGCTGTGCCGGCCAGCGGAAAGCGCGACACCGTGCTGGTGGTGGACGACGATCCGCTATCGCTGGATCTGGCTGCCGCGATTCTCGAAAACGAGGATTTTCAGGTAGAAATTGCCGGTGACGGCGAGCGTGCCTGGCACCGGTTGATCGCCGACCCCGAACGCGTGCTGGCGGTCGTGCTCGACCGGCAGATGCCAGGCCTGAGCGGGCTGGATGTGCTCATCCGCATGAAGCAAACGCCGGCCTGCCGCGATATTCCAGTGGTCTTTCTGAGCGGTCTGGCCAGCAGCGCCGAGGTGGCGCGGGGGATCGCGGCCGGCGCGTTCTACTACGTCACCAAGCCCTACGAGCCCGCCATTCTGCGCAGCGTGGTGCGCTCTGCGGTGAACGACTTCCGGCAACGGCTGCGCCTGCGCAGCGATCTCGAATCCACCGCCAATGCCATCGGCCTGCTCGAGGCAGGGGTGTTTCACTGTCGCACGCCGGACGAGGCACAGGCCCTGGCCGAACTCCTGTCCAAGCTCTGTCCCCAGCCCGAGGCGGTCGTCACTGGCCTATGGGAGCTGCTGTTAAACGCGATCGAACACGGCAATCTCGGTCTCGGCTACGCCGACAAGACCGCCGCGCTGGCGGCTGGCAACTGGGAATCCGAAATTACCCGTCGGCTGGCCCTGCCGGCCTATGCGCGTAAGGTGGTGGTCGTCAAAATTGAGCGGCGGCCCGATGCCATCGTCTTTCGGATCACCGATCAGGGGGAAGGCTTTGACCCTGCGCCTTACCTCGATTTCGACCCCGAACGCGTCGTGCACGCCCACGGCCGCGGCATCGCGATGGCGCGGCTGATGAGTTTCCAGTCCGTCACCTACAACGCCAAAGGCAATGCCGTCGAAGCCACGGTTGCCCGCTGAATCACGGCGCCTAAAGGCCCGCCCTCCCGGTCCGATAAACGACACAGAAGCCCTTGCCGACCGCCGGAGGTCGACGCGTGTCCAAGCCCTATCTCACCCCGACCGATGTCGCTCAACTGCTCATGGTGTCGCCCATCACGGTGCGCCAATGGGCGGCGCGCGGCGCCCTTAAAGCAGAACTGACGCCGGGTGGTCACCGCCGATTCTTGCCGCAGGAGGTCGAACGCTTTGCACGTGAGCGCGGGGTCGACCTGAGCCGGAGCGAAGCGCCGTTGGCGGTGCGTGTGCTGGTCGTTGACGATGATCCGCAGGCGCTGCGTTTCGTCACCGAACTGTTGTCGGCTTACCCGGAAATCGAGACTGCCACGGCGCAGGATGGCTTCAACGCCGGCAAGATGGTGCACAGCTTCAAACCCGACGTGCTGCTGCTGGATTTGTTCATGCCGGCGCTGGACGGATTTGCGGTATGCCGTCAGTTGAAACAGGAACCTGCCACGCGTGGCTTGCGGGTCCTGACCATGACGGGCTATCCCTCGCCCGAGAACCTTCGCCGCTCGCTGGATGCCGGCGCCGAGGCTTGCCTTGGCAAGCCGCTCGACACGCACCGACTGCTGGAACTTCTGACCGGCGCCGCGAGCAATCGCGCACTGGCCTGAAGCGCGTGAGGCTCAGGGGCGTTGAAAGCCCGCCGTTTGCCAAATCTTCGCCGCTGCCGGGCTTTTAAGGAACACCAGCCACTGCCACACCGCCCGTGAGCTGCGGCCCTGTAGGGCAGCCGCCGGGTAGACAATCGGCGGATAGCTGGCGGGCGGAAAAGTCGCAATCTGCTTCACCCCGGGCGCTGCCTTGAGGTCGGTGGCGTAGACAATCCCGAGCGGTGCCTCACCCGTCGCGACATACATCAAGGCGGTGCGCACCGAGTCGGCCGGCGCCAATCGATCGGCTACCAGCGACCACAGGCCCAGCTTGGAGAGCGCGGCCTGTGCGTAGCGGCCAGCCGGCACATGCGCCGGATCACCCACGGCCAACCGGCCACTGCCCAACCACTGGTCGAGCGGTGTTTGGGTATTCAAAACGGCAGGCGATAGCAGGCTGTCCGCCGGCGCCACCAGCACCAGACTATTCGCCGCCAGCGTGACGCGGCTCTGCGGCTCGAGCAGCCCCCGCTGGTCCAGATAGTCCAGCCACTCGAGGTCGGCTGAAACGAACACATCGGCCTGCGCACCGCCTTCAATCTGGCGGGCCAGAATTGACGACGAGGCGAAGGAAAACTTGACCGGCTCCCCACCCTGTGCGGCGTAAGCCTGAGCCAGTTGGGGCAGCACATCGGTCAGGCTGGTCGCGGCAAAAACCATCAGATCCGCCCGCGCACTGCCACAGTTCAGACCGAGTAGCAGCGCGCAAAAGGCGGCAGCGAGGCTGCGGCGCAGGGTCGTGGCCGGGTTTCTTGACACGGGTTGCGCGGCGAGGCCGTGGGGCGAGGGCATGGGGGCTCCTGATTCATGCTGGCGAGCCCGTAATCTGGCGCCCGTCAGGATGCTTGTCGAGCCACGCCCGACGTGCGGCAGATTCTGCTCCGCGGTTAAGATGCCGCCCGGGCGTTGGCGCCCGCGCTACGTCGGCAACGCTTGCCGGTCGGGCGATCAGACTGGAGCACTGCCCATGCCGGAACGCGATCACCAAGGCTCAACCGCGAATTCAGCGCGCGACGAACTGTTTGCCGCGCCTGCCGCCGGCAATAACGACTTCCGCTTCGATCAGCGCACCGCCGCCGTGTTTGACGACATGGTCTCGCGCTCTGTCCCGCACTACGCCGAGATCCAGCGCATGACCTGCGAACTCGCGGCAGACTTCGCCGTGCCGGGCACCAATGTGTTCGACCTTGGCTGTTCTACCGGCACCACGCTGCTGATGCTCGACCCCTTCGTCGCCCCTGGCACGCGCTTCGTCGGCGTCGACAATTCACCGGACATGATTGCCAAGGCGCGCGCCAAGGCGGCGCTGGCCGCGCCATCCCGTAGCATCGAATTTGAACTCGCCGACCTGCACACCGCGCATCCGATCGAGAACGCTTCGGTGGTGATCATGATCCTTTCGCTGCAGTTCATCCGGCCGCTGTTCCGCGAGCGCGTGGTGCAGCGGATTTACGACGGGCTGAACGACAACGGCTGCCTCATTCTGGTCGAGAAGCAGACCATGGCCTCCAGCCTGCTCAATCGGCTCTTCATTCGCTACTACTACGACCTGAAGGCCCGCCACGGCTACTCGGCCGTCGAGATCGCGCAGAAGCGCGAAGCGCTGGAAAACGTGCTCATCCCCTACCGTCCGGAAGAAAATCGCGCGCTCCTTCAGCAGGTCGGTTTTAACCACGTGGAAGAGACTTTTCGCTGGTACAACTTCGCCGCCATGATTGCGGTGAAGGCGCCATGAGCATGCCAGACGGGACCGGCAGGTGAGCGTGCAAGGCGGGCTGGTCGCCTACGGCAACTGGCTGTTTCACTATCGCGACAAAGTGTTTCCGGTGGTCATGCTGGTGCTGTTTGCCGGCTTTACCCCAGTGCTTTTTGGCGGAAGTTTGAGCAGTGACCGGCAACTGGACGCACTCGGTTTCGGGCTGGCACTGCTGGGACAAACCTACCGCTGGCTGGTGATCGGTCTGGCCTATATCAAACGCGGCGGTCTGAACAAACGGGTGCACGCCCATGCGCTGGTCACCGACGGCCTGTTCGCCCACGTGCGCAATCCGCTCTACGGCGGCAATTTGTTGATCATCGCGGGCCTGCTCATCGTGCATCACGCGCCGGCGGTCTACGTGCTGGGCGGCGCCTATTTCGTGCTGACCTATATCGCGATCGTGGCGGCTGAAGAGGCCTACCTGCGCGAGAAATTTTCGGACTACGCGGATTACTGCCGCCGCGTGCCGCGCTGGTGGCCGCGCTGGTCAGGTCTGGGCGCTACCTTGACCGGCATGCGCTTTAACTGGCGCCGCGCGGTGCTCAAAGATTCCGCCAGCTGCGCGATGTGGGTGCTGACCGGGCTCGGCATTCTGGGGCTGGAAGCCTGGCACGGGGGAGGCTTGGCGGCGCTCGAGGCCCGCGCGCCCGGCCTGCTGGCCGGGGCGGGGCTCGCGATTGGTACCGCGCTCTTCATTCTTCAACTGAAAAAACGCGGTGTGCTGACCGGCTAGCGCGCTAGCGTTTGCGCCGGTCCTTGATTGGCGCCGGCGCGGCCGGCGCGTCGCTCGCCAGCAGGCTACGCAGCATCCAGGCGTTCTTCTCATGGATCTGCAGCCGCTGGGTCAGCAAGTCGGCAGTGGGTTCATCGCTCGCTTTGTCGACCACCGGAAACAGCCCGCGCGCCGTGCGCACGATGGCCTCCTGCCCTGCAATCAGCTGCCGGATCATGTCGGTCGCGGCCGGCGCGCCAGTTTCTTCAGGAATGCTGGAGAGCGCGGCGAACTGGGCGTACGAGCCGGGCGCGTAGTGGCCGAGCGCACGAATCCGTTCGGCGATCAGGTCGAGCGCGTCGCTGCCTTCTTCGGGCACCGGCCGATCGAAGCGCGCGTGCACTTCGCCATAGCCCGCCGTCGGATTGGTCGGCGCCGCCGCGACATCGCGGCGGTATTCGGCAGCCAGCCGCGCA
>JAURHQ010000499.1 GCA_030833185.1 Gammaproteobacteria bacterium
GGACTCGGTCGCCTCCACGTAGGCTTCCGCTTCCTCTTCGGCTTCATCCGCGGAATCCTCTTCGGCGTCCTCTTCATCCGCGTCTTCCGTGACCGGCGCCGCCGGGGCGACGCCGGGGCGATCGCGCAAGGCCTGGAGTTCGGCGCTGACGGCATCGAGACGCTCATCGAGCTTGTCCGCGGATTGGGCCGCCTTCTGGGTCGCCTTCCTGACCTCATCGCGCACCGCCTTGAGATCCTCGGCGGTCACGGCCGGAGCGGCGGCCTTGAGCTCGGCCAAAGCCTCGGCCGTCTCCTCCGTGGTCGCGAGCCCGCTGCGCACGGTCTCCGCGAGGGATTCCAATTTCGCGCCGAGGTCGTCGAGGGACTCCTTGGCCTCGGTGCCGACGGCGGCGGAACGCTGCGCGACGGCGACCTTCTTCTCCAGCTCGGCCACGGCGGCCTTGAGGGCGTTGATCTCGGCGGAAGCGCGCTGCGCGACGGCCGCGGCGGCGGCCTCGGCCTGCCGGCGACCGTCGAGCTCGACCTCGCCGATGCGGCGATTGGCGGCCTCGGCGCCGGCGCGGGCGTCATCGCGCAGGCGGTCGATCTCCGCGGCCAGCGCCGCGCGCAGGCGGGCCTGCTCGGCGAGGCGCTCG
>JAURHQ010000500.1 GCA_030833185.1 Gammaproteobacteria bacterium
TTCCTTTAACAACGGCGCGCAATAAAATTTTTGGCGCTTTACAGGGCCGCATTGGAAGAGTCAGTTCTATTTTTATCAAATCCAAAGATGGTGCTGATATGAAAGAGGCTGAAGAGAAAGTCAGAGAACTTTTGCGCCAACGCCATCGATTAACCGGTAATACGCCCGATGATTTTTCTTTGCGTAATTTGACAGAAATACTTCAAGCTCAAGAAGCTGCTAGTAAAGTCATGGCCATCCTATTGGCAGCGGTTGCATCGGTTAGTTTGTTGGTGGGTGGCATTGGCATCATGAACATCATGCTGGTCTCGGTCACAGAAAGAACTCGAGAAATCGGTTTACGTTTAGCTGTTGGTGCCAGGGGCAAAGATATCTTGTCGCAATTTTTGGTGGAGGCCATCACACTGTCAACCATTGGTGGTGTGCTTGGGATTCTATTAGGAGGTCTGGGAACTTGGCTGGTTGCAGAGCTGGCTGAATGGCCCGTGCAACTTTCTGTTTTGTCGATTGTTTTGGCAGTGGGCTTTTCTGCGGTGATTGGTATTTTCTTTGGCTACTATCCGGCTCGTAAAGCTTCATCGATGCAGCCAATACAAGCCTTGAGGTACGAATAAATCCCCAATTTTTATTTTCTTT
>JAURHQ010000501.1 GCA_030833185.1 Gammaproteobacteria bacterium
CAAGGCCGGCAGGGCGCGCGGATCGATCGTTTCGGGTTGGCCCTTGGGCGCCGGGCGGTCCAGCCACAGGCGAGCCAGCGTCAGGGCGACGGGGCCGTCGCCGGGCTTGCGCGGCAGGCTGAACTGGCCGGCTACCCGGGTGTTTTCAATCTGCGCCGACCACTGGCTGGTATCACGCGCGCCGCTGAGCTTTAGCGCCTCGAAGCGCTGGCCCATGGTGTCGAGTTGCGCGATATCGACCGCAAAGCGCAGCGGCAGTTCTCCGCCCGCGCCGAGGCTGGCGGCGTGACTGACCAGGCTGCGCCACTCGGCGGTCGCCAGCCGCGCAACCTTGCCGTGAAAGCGGATGCCGGCGCTGGCGTCGTCGAGCGGCGCGCCGCCCAGCGGCACATCGCCCCACGCCAGCCGCGCGCGGCCGCCGCCCTCCATCACCGCGAGCCCGCCGCCCGCGCGCTCCGCGGCCGCGGCCGCGGCCCGCGCCCGCGCCGGCGGCGGCCTGGGCGCGGAGCGCGGCGATCGCCGTCTGCAGCCGCGCCTCGTGGTCGCGATACCCCTGGACGCAGGCCACCAGCGGCGGGATCAGGTCGGCGCGCCGCTTCAGCTGCACGTCGATGAGCGACCAGGCCTGCTGGACGC
>JAURHQ010000502.1 GCA_030833185.1 Gammaproteobacteria bacterium
ACAGGCGATGATTCTCTCGCCGGCGGCGATGGCAATGACACGCTGGATGGCGGCCTTGGCGATGATGATCTCGCAGGCGGGAATGGCGATGACAGCCTGGCGGGGGGTAATGGCAACGACACGCTGAATGGCGGTGATAGTGCCGATACGCTGGAGGCTGGCGAGGGTAATGACAGCCTGTTCGGTGATACAGGCGATGATTCTCTCGCCGGCGGCGATGGCAACGACACGCTGGATGGCGGCCTTGGCGATGATGATCTCGCAGGCGGGAATGGTGATGACAGCCTGGCCGGGGGTAACGGTAACGACACGCTGAATGGCGGTGATGGTGCCGATACGCTGGAGGCTGGCGAAGGTAACGACAGCCTGTTCGGTGATACAGGCGATGACAGCCTTGCCGGCGGCAATGGCAACGACACGCTGAATGGCGGTGACGGTGCCGATACTCTGGAGGCTGGCGAAGGTAACGACAGCCTGTTCGGTGATACAGGCGATGACAGCCTTGCCGGCGGCAATGGCAACGACACGCTGGATGGCGGCCTTGGCGATGATGATCTCGCAGGCGGGAATGGCGATGACAGCCTGGCCGGGGGTAATGGCAACGACACGCTGAATGGCGGTGATGGTGCCGATAC
>JAURHQ010000503.1 GCA_030833185.1 Gammaproteobacteria bacterium
GGCCGCCATCCGAGCGGACGACAAGGCCGGCAAGAACGGCGAGGCGTTCCTCGTCGACCAGGGTGTCGCCGGCGATATGAGCCCGGGCGCCGAAGCCCATCAGCCGGATATACTCGGCGATACAGGCTGCAAGCTCGGCGGTGCGCAGCATCGCGATCGCGCCGGCGGCCGGCGCGAGCCCGACGAGCCTCTTGTACAGAACGAGCGACATCTGCGCGCGCGCGAAGAACGACACCTTCTCGGTCTCGGCCAGCACCAGCATCAGGACAGGGGAAATCATCGCTCCCTAGGCAATCCGCCCGAAGCGCGGCTTCAACCGAAAAGGTGCTCGATGCGCTTGCGGAGGGCGCCGGCGCCGGTCATGGTGACGGCGATGGTTCCGCGCCCACCCGCCTGCCAAGGCTGCACCCAGGAGTGCACCCTTTACATCTCGCTCGTCGCGGGCGGGAAGGCCGCGCACTTCGCCTGCTGCCGGAGTTGCCCGACCGTCCAGCAACCCGTCGGCGGTGGCGTGCTCCCGTCCTGGGCCCTCGGCATCGCGCTGGCCGTGCCCAACCCTCTGGGCCGCAGCCGTTGCCCGACCTGCGGTTTCCGGTGGCAGGATTTCGAGCGCTTGCATCGCCTCGGTTGCCCG
>JAURHQ010000504.1 GCA_030833185.1 Gammaproteobacteria bacterium
CGCGACGGCCAAGACGCGCTCGTCGAGCTGGCGGTGCTGCTCGGCGGTGGTGGTTGAGGCGGGCGCTGCGGCGGAGGCATTCGCCGCGCCCTTGGCGCCGCCGTGGGTCGACATTGTGGTGGTTGGGGGGGCGCGCGGCGGGCGTCAGGGAAAGAGAGAGAGCGCGAAGGGCGCGCGCGCGCACTCTCTCTCTCTCACTCGCCGTCTCTCACTCGCCGCCTCTCCCTTCCCTCTCAGGAAAACATCAACCGCCTGGCCGATGAGGCGGAAGCGGAGCTGGCCGCCCGGCGGGCGGCCATCGAAGCCGACCGGGCGGGCCTGGAGGCGTTTGAAGCCGACACCGCCGCCGCCCGCAGCGAGGGCCTGTTTTTTGGGGGGCTGCACCGGGGCGGCGGCGGTGGTGACAAGGCCGCCGCCGCCAAGGGCGGAGCGGATGGTGGTGGCGAGGCAGCAGCACCGCCTGGCAGTGACGCCGCCGCCCGCATGCGGGCGGCCATGGCCCGCCTGCCGGGCGACGTCGCCGACGCGAGCGGGGGCGTGCCACCCCCCCCCTCACAACCCTCACCCTCACCCTCCTCTTCTTCTTCGTCCTCCTCCTCCCGCCGCCTCCCACCCGACACCGCCGCCGCCATC
>JAURHQ010000505.1 GCA_030833185.1 Gammaproteobacteria bacterium
CGAGGGCGCCTTGGTGCTCCCCATGCGGGGCGAGGCCGGGCAGGTCGTCGGCCGGCGGGCCTTCGAGGACGATGACCACATCGGGCTTCGCGAGGCGGGCCGCGACGACCGCGCCGCGGCAACCGACCTCTTCCTGCACCGTCGCGACCGCGAGGAGATCTCCGGCCGGCGGAGCGCTCGAGCGCGTGCGTGGCGAGCGTGAGCGCGGCCATGCCGACGCGGTTGTCGAAAGCCTTGGCGGAATAAAGTCCGGGCTCCGCGAGGGCCGTGAACGGGCCTTCCGGCACGACCGGATCTCCCGGGCGGATGCCGAGACGCGCGACGGATTCGGAGGAGCGGGCGCCGATGTCGACGAGCACCTTGTCGGCCGAAGCGGTCTGCGCGCCGCCTTGATGAGGCGGGAGCGCGGCGACGACGCCGATGAATTCCTTCTGCGCGGCGCGCGACCAGACACGGAGACGCTGCGCGGCGAGCACGCCGTCAGGCCAGCCGCCGACCGGCGTCAGGCGCAGGAAACCGTCGGGCGTGACCGCCTGCACCAGGAAACCGATCTCGTCCATGTGCGCCGTGAGCACGACGCGCGGACCCTTCTTCTCCTTGGCAGGAGAAGCGAGCACGCCGCCGAGTCCG
>JAURHQ010000506.1 GCA_030833185.1 Gammaproteobacteria bacterium
CCGAACTCCGTTGATCTCGTGACGGAGTTTGAGACCTACAACGGAGAGACCCGCGAGCGAGTGCACTGGGTCAACGCGCTCGGTGGAGCGCGGACGATCCTCAAGGACGCGATGGATGTCGACGAGGCGCGCGTGTTCGGCGCGCAGATGCGCAGCCGCCTGGCGGCTGTGCGCGGCGCGGCCGGGGCGCCGCGCGCGCCGGCGCCAAGATGGCCAAAGCGGCGTCCAGCCGAGGCGCGCTGTCGGGGGCGGCGCGTGCCAAGATGTCCGCCGCAGCCGCCGCCACGCTGCGCCGCTCCGCACCCGCGCCGCGCGCCGCCGCCGATGCCGCGGCGCAGCGCACGCTGGCGTCGCGCCTGGGCGGCGGCGCGCCCTCGCTGCTGGTTGCCGCGATGGGCGCGCCGCGCGCGCGCCCCGCGCCCGGCGACCTGCTCGCCTCCTGCGAGGCCTTCCGCATCCCGCTCGTCGGCGCGCTCGTCTTCCTCGCCGCTCTGCTCGCGCGTTCCCCGATCGGCTCCTTCCGGGCGACCTGGGGTACGGTGGCGCGCGCCCTCGGGGTCGCCGCGGTCCCGTTTGTCTTGATTTTTGTGCAGCCGGACCTAGGTTCTGCGCTCATCTACCTGCCGCTTTCA
>JAURHQ010000507.1 GCA_030833185.1 Gammaproteobacteria bacterium
CCCTACCCTCGGCCGCCCTGCGGCGGCCTGACCCAACCGCTAACCGCCAACCGCTTACACCCTCTGCGTTCTTTGCGTTGAGCCACGCTCAACGCAAAGATCGAAGATACGCCACGAGGTCGATCAGTTCCTTCTCCGAGAGCATGCCGTCGAGTCCGGCGGGCATGAGGCTCGTGGTGAGCTGTGTCGAAGAGGCGATCGACTCATTGGTGAGCAGACGGCTCTGACCTGAGGCCTCCTTGATGGTCACGCCCTCTGCGGAGCGGGCCTGGATGAGGCCGAGCACGCTGGTGCCGTCGGTGAGCTGGAAGGAATTAAGGTCGTAGTCGCGGGCGATGTTGTAGCTCGGGAAGAGGATGCTCTCCACGAGTTCGCGCTCGGCGCGGATGCCGCCGATCTTGGTGAGGTTCGGCCCGATCTCGTTGCCCTTGTCGCCGATCTTATGGCAGGCGATGCACGCGCCGCGACCGGACTCATAGACGGCGCGACCGGCGGCGGGATCGCCCTTCTTGGCGGCGGCCAAGGCCAGCGGCGCAAGGCGCTCCTTCTTGGCGTCGTTGGCCGCGAGGGCGGCGTCGAACGACGGCTCGAGGATTTCATAGACTTCGCGCGGCAGGAAGCCGAAGGCCT
>JAURHQ010000508.1 GCA_030833185.1 Gammaproteobacteria bacterium
TTTGCGTACCGGCTGATTCACCTATAGTTTGCTTAAGGCCATAGCCAGTTGGGCTATGGCAAACACGGGCGCAAGTGTCAACGTTATTGGTACCAAACACAGCGCGCACCAACTTTTGCGTCACGTACACTTCTTCATTGGTACAACGCGAGGAGGTAATGCCACCCATAGCGTCTTTGCCGTATTTGGCTTCTATGCGTTTGATTTCACTGGCCGCGTAATTAATCGCCTCTTCCCAGCTAACCGACTGCCATTCATCCTTGATACTTTTCCGTATCATGGGTGTGGTGATTCTGTCTTGATGGGTAGCATAGCCCCAGGCAAAGCGCCCTTTAACACAAGAGTGACCGTGATTAGCGCCGCCGTTTTTATTTGGCACCATGCGCACCACTTCTTCGCCTTTCATTTCCGCGTTAAAGGAGCAACCCACACCGCAATAAGCACAAGTAGTGGTCACACTGTGCTCAGGCACACCGTGGTCAATGACGGTTTTTTCAATTAAGGTCGCGGTTGGGCAAGCTTGCACGCAAGCGCCACAGGACACGCATTCGGAGTCCAAGAAATTAGTGACCCCTGCTGCCACTTTTGATTCAAAGCCGCGCCCAGAAATGGTCAGCGCAAAAGTGCCTT
>JAURHQ010000050.1 GCA_030833185.1 Gammaproteobacteria bacterium
GCCATGCATGTTCCCCAACACTAATCCGTTGGTTTAAGGAATTATTTTCTGGGGAGCCGACAGGGTCAGAGTAAAAACTATTCGAACTGCGGCCGTGCGAAAAAGTTTGTGCGAGTTTTTACTCTGACCCCAAACTTTCTGATGCTGCTGGCGGTGATGCGCGCGTTGCATGGAAATAGCGGAAGAGGTAGGAGTCGAACCCACCGAACCTGCCATTGCAGGTTCCACCGGATTTGAAGGCCGGGCACCCCACCGGGAGATGTCGCTCTTCCGAGGGGAATACTAGCGGAGATGCGGCGCGCTGGCGCGTGGCTTAGCTGTGGCCTTCTCCCGCGCGGTACTTACCGGGCGACACGCCAAACCAGCGCTTGAACGCCTTGCCGAAGTTGGCCGGGTTGGTGCAGCCGAGGGCGGCGGCGACGGCTTTGATTTTTACGCCGTCGTTGGCCAGCAGTTCCAGCGCGCGGGCGCGGAGGAAGTCGTCGGTCACGGCCTGATAGGTGGTCCCCAGACTGCGCAGGCGGCGAATCAGCGTGCGCGGGGCAAGATGTAGCTCGCGGGCGACGTCTGTCAGCGTGGGCAGGGCGCGCTCGCGCTCGGGTCGGGCAAACGCGAGGCTGAGCAGGCGTCGCAGATCCCCCAGCGTGGAACGCTCCACGCTGCTGGCGAGCGTCGCTTCGCATTGGGCCAGCGCATGGGCCCAGATGGAGGCCTGAAACTCAAGATTGCGTCGCGCAAGCCACCCCGCCGGCACCGCCAGCGCATGCCTCGACGCGGCAAACTGCACCTCGCCCTGAAAGTACCGCGTATAGCACGCGGCGTGCGGCGTGGGCGGATAGGCCAGCGTGATGCGGGTCTGGCGGAGGTCCACGCCGTAGGTGGTGTCCAGATACTGCTGGAGGATGATCAGCGGGGTTTCGATCAGCAGCGGCGTGGCGTCGCCCAGATCGATCAGCGGCTGCAGTTCCATTCGCCACCAGCCTGCGTCCCGCTGGCGATGCAGATCCAAATAGGGCACGCGGCCGGGGAAAAACCGCACGAACGCCGCCAGCGCATCGCCCAGCGTAGGCGCGCTCATCAAGGCGAGGCTGATGGGTCCATGGAAATGGTCCGACAGGGCGCTGGCCCAGGCCAGATACCAGTCCGGCTCCTCGGCGAGCGCGAGGGCGTTCTTCACTTAATGCAGCGCCCGCCCCACGGTAATCCGCCGGTCGCGATGCTCCAGCTCCTGCGGGTTCAAGCCCGCGCCTGCCAGCAGCGGGGCCACCGGAAAGCGGCGCGCTAAATGGCGCCCGTAGGTCTCGGGCATCAGCATAGGTCACGGCAGTGAGCAGGATTCGTGGGAGGGGCTTTGCCTCGAATGAGGCTGTCGGCTGCTTGGCGGTAGCGTCGCGGCCTTGCCGCTCCCACGGGTAGGTCACGGCAGTGAGCAGTATTTGTGGGAGGGGCTTTGCCCCGACTGAGGCTGTCGGTTGCTTGGCGGTAGCGTCGTGGCGTTGCCGCTCCTGCGGGAGTCTCCCTGCTCGCCCGCTCAGGCCTGTCGTTTCAGGCCGCTCACCATCGCGCGGATCAGGTTCTCGCGATGGCGCCAGCAGCCGATCAGCACGCCTGCCACATGTAAACCCACTAGCCACAGCGTGATGATGGCGAACAACTCATGCAGTTCCTCCCAGTATTCCTCGCCGTCGGCTTCAGCGCCCGCGGCTGATGCCGAGTGCTCGTCGTCTTCTGCCTCTTCTTCGGCCACCGCACTTCGCACCACCGGCGCCACGCTGAGCGCCGGGCCCACGCCCAGACTGGCCAGCGGCCCGGCGTTCTCCTCCACCGCATAAAGCTTCAGCCCGGTCCAGGTGGTGGCACCAAGGCTTGCCAGCAGCAGCAGGACCATCAGCCCGCCGGCCGGGTTGTGCCCCAGAAAGTGCTGGGGCGTACGGGTGAACAGGCTGCGGATATAGTCAAAGACCGCCCCCGGCCCGCGCACAAAATCTGTGAAGCGTGCATGGCGGCTCCCGATGAAACCCCACACCACGCGTAGCACCACGACTGCCGCCACCGTATAGCCGGCGTAGACGTGAACCAGACCGTCTTCCTCGCCCGTGAACCAGGCGGTAAAAAAAGCGACCACCAGCACCCAGTGGCCGATCCTCACCAGCGGATCCCAAACCTTGACCAGCGGCGGGCTTTGTTCGGTATTCATGGTGTGTACCTCCTCAGGAATTACCCGGTCGCGGCTGCCTGTGGCTGACAGGAATTCCCTGCCCGGTGGAGAGCAATCTCCCGCGCAGCGAGGAAAGCCACGAGCCGGCGGATGGCGCCTCGATCGCCTGCTCTGCTGAAAAGGGCTGCACAGCTCGGATGACGCAGGCGATGAACGCGGGCCGGGTGCCGACGCTGTTGCCGAGCATCGCAGGCTTCGTCGCCTGGGATCCTGCCGTCGATCAGGCGCGGGGCAGCGACTGGACGCTTCGGTCTGGCGAACTGCTGGTGGGCGTGCCTTGGGACACCCGTGCATTGCTGCTGAAAGCGCTCAGCCTGAAAGAAATCGCCGACGCCCGACAAACCCGCGAATGCATCGTGCGCCAGCAGGCGCGCGCCGATTACCGGAAAGCCGAAATGCCCGAGCATGCCAGCCCGTAGGCGTTTTTGCTGGAGGGGTTGGGGTTGCCGGTGGGGATGATGTGGGGCAGCAATAGTCCTCTCGGCGATAAGTGCCGCCACTCGTCGAGACGAATGTGCCTGTCCATTCACATGGTGATACGCCGCACAAAAAGCAGGGCATTGGGCTTGGCTTCTCAGCGTGACCTTGATCTTCCGGATGCCCAAACTTCTCCCGTCAGTCATTCGGCACGGTGCTCATTCAAGTACCACTGCTATCGACAGTGCGACGGCGATTTCTCTCGAGACGGTTAGCTGAGCGGACACACGCCGCTTTTCCTGTTCCGCCTGAAGGAGATCCGAGTCAACGCAACGATCTCCAAATCTGCGGGTGTAAAGTGAAGAAAATCTCTCTTGTCATTTTAAGTGTGGCGATCGCCACATCGGGCTGCGCGAGCTCATCAAAAAATATCGCGGCCAGCTATACCTCTCCGGTCCAATTCCAGAACTATGACTGTGCCCAGCTTGGCGCTGAGGCCTCACGCATTCAGGGGCGAGTGACTCAACTTGGCGGTCGTCTGGACAAGGCGGCTGAAAACGATGCCCTGTTGACCGCAGCCGGCCTGGTGATCTTCTGGCCCGCCCTGTTCGCGCTGGGCGGCACCAAAGAGCAGGAAGCGGAATACGCGCGCCTCAAGGGCGAGTACGACGCGGTCGGTCAGGCTGCTGTCGCTAAAAACTGTTCGGCCGCACCGGTCGCCGGCGTGCCGCGGGCATAAGCGATGATGAAGACCGGGATGGTCAGATTTACGCAGGCGGCAGCGTTTAGCGTAGTCACGGCACTGCTCGCCGGCTGCGCTACCCCGGCCCGCGTCGACAGCATGCGGGTGTCTGGGACGCCGTCCCAGCGAATTGCACCGTCGCCGTTTCGCGAAAACCTCGCGGTCGGCGCGGTCATGGGCGGTCGCGAGACGAATCCCATGTGGACCTCTCAGGTGAGCAGCGGGGAGTTTGAGGGGGCACTTGAGGCATCACTAAGGGATCTTGGGTGGTTAGCACCCCGCCAGAGCGGGCGTTTCGTCGTCAATTGCATGCTGGAGAAGTTGGACCAACCGCTGTTCGGCGTAAGTTTCACCGTGACCTCGACCGTGCATTACACGGTGACTGAGCGCGCGACCGGCAAAGCGGTGCTGGATAAGTCGCTAATTACGCCCTACACGGCAGAATTCGGCGATGCCTTGCTCGGGACAGAACGCTTACGGTTGGCCAACGAGGGCGCGATTCGGCAAAGCATTTCGCGCCTGATTGGCGAATTGCAGCAGCTAAAGCTGGAATGAGATGAACGCATTGATTGGACGGTGTCCTGTGTTGCTTCAACATCTAGCTGTGGGTCAGATAAGCAGGTTTGGCGCTCGGCTCAGCCTATTGTTCTTTTTGTTGCTTGGCGGCCTGCAGTCCGCGCACGCCATCACCGGCACCGTGACCGGCAGCCTCGATGAGCGCCTCCTGCTGTCGGCCTGTGATGACGGCTACAGTTACCCATCCTTCACGCTGTATCTCAAAACAGGCGGGCACTTCAGCCTGCGAGTGACTGGTCGCACCTACACCGGCACATTTACCCGCAATTCAAGCCAGACCGCGCTCGTGTTTACGCTGGATTCGGCGTCGCGCACACGCCTCGCCAAAGCCGTTGCACTGTCATCTTCTCGCCTCTGCGGGACCACCGTGACGGTGACCAGCTATACCGCGCCGGTATTCAAAGTCGCTTTAAGCTACGGTGCATCCCGCACCGCCACCTGCAATATCACCGGCAGCATGGCGGTCTCGGCGACCGGGCGCACCGCGTACGGCAGCGGTTCGGCAAAGTATCGGGTGTACGTTGCGCAGGCCTGCTTTACCGGCAAGCCGTAACGCGGCGGGAAGCGCGCCTAGCCCACGCCCCGCCGCAGCCGCCTGACCTGCCCGCGCCGCTGCGTCAGGCCCACGCGGTCAAAATACTCCAGCACTTCAATGGCCGTGTTGCGGCCGATGCCGGTATGGTCGCGATACTGCGCGGCGGTGAACTGGCCGTCGGCGCACTGCGCGGCCAGCGTGCTGGCGAGGCGGGCAAGTTCATCGATGTCGGCAGGCAGGTAGTAGCGGTAGCGGCCTACTTTCACCAGCTGCCCGAGGTAGGCCATGCGCTCGAGAAATTCGCGCAGCGGCGGCGACTCGAGCTTTAACAAGGCGCAAAGATCCTGCAGCGCAGGGGCCTGCAGGCCGAGGCGACGCAGTTCCACGCAGACGGTATCCAGCAGGCGCAGATCCGCCGCCGGCAGCACCGGCCGATGGCCTGGCAGGCACAGTTGCCCGGCCTTGCGCTGCAGCTGTCCGGCGCGCACCAGCGCGTCGGTCGCCGCGAGGCGCAGCCGCGGGCTGGTGGCTGTGCCCAGCGCGGCGCCGAGCTGCGCCTCCGGCAGACCCGTTTGTGCGGGGGCTTGTTCGTGATGCGCAGCGACCGCGGCGAGCATCGCCGCGCAGAGTGCCTCCCAGCTCGTTGACGGCACCAGCAGTCGCTCGCCCTCGGGCAGCGACACTTCATGCAGGCCGGCTGCCGAAATCAGCGCAGCCATGGTCGTGGGCGATAGATTCCAGCAGCGCGCGAACCAGCCCGCCTCGATACCCTCCGGCAGTTGGTCAATCAGCTGATTGAGCGCGTCCGCAGCGCCGTCTGCGGCCATCGCGGCCAACAGCGCCAGCCGCCTGCTGCGCGACAGCGCGCGCGGAAACGGCAGCGGCTCCAGCACCACGCCGCCCCCCAGCGTGCGCGTGGCGGACTGGTCGCGAATGACGAAACGGTCGCCGCGCACCGCCAGCAGCGGCGCGTCCAGCGTCAGCACCGCGGGGCAAGTCGCACCCGGCGCGAGCGGCCCGTCCTGCAAGAGGCCAATGCGCCCGCCCACATCCGCCGCGCCCAGATGCACGTGCACCGGCGTGCGGTCGCGGAGCGCGCGGGCTTCACTTGCGCAGAGCCGCAGCGTGACGCCCAGACGCGTCGCGCAGCTCGCCAGCGCCGGCGTGACCAGCCAGTCGCCGCGATGCAACTCGTAACGGCGCAGATCCGCGCCGGCCAGATTGATCCCGCAGCGCAGGCCGGCGCCAGCCCGCTCCGCCTGCCGGTTCTGGCTGTGGATGCCGCGCACGCGCACCTCAAGCCCGGACGGGGCGACAACCAGCGCGTCGCCCACGCTGACCGCGCCCGAATACACCGTACCGGTGACGACCCGACCCGCGCCGTCCAGCAGAAAACTGCGGTCAATCGCGAGCCGCAGACCGCCGTCGGCCGCACGGGCGGCGTGCTGCGTCTGGGCCGTCTGCAACAGCGCGCGAAGTTCGCTGATGCCCGCGCCGGTGGGCGCCGCGCAGGGCACGACCGGGCTGCCGGCCAGCGTCGTTGTGGCCAGCAGCGCCGTGACCTGCGCGGCGACTTCTGCCGACCGCGCCGGCGGCACGCGGTCGACCTTGGTCAAGGCCACCGCGCCCTGCGTAATGCCCAGCAGGTCGAGGATCGCCAGATCGCCTTGGGCGAGCGTCACATGGCTTCGCGCCTCGGAGGTGACGGCCTTGGCGGTCCGGCGGGCCAGTTCCAGCACCCGCCGGGTAGCGGGGTCTTCGGCAATCATGTCGCGCTCGCCCGCTGCTTCGAGGCGCTTGGGCAACCATTGATCGAGCCCGGCGATCAGCACCTCGGCTTCAAACGGCTTGACCAGGTAGTCGGTGGCCCCGAGGCGCATGGCATCGATCGCGCTCTGGATGGTGCCGTGCGCGGTCATCAACACGAACGGCAGCTCGCGGTGCGTGCGGCGCAGCTCGCGGAGCAAGCCCAGCCCGTCCATCGGCGCCATCTGCAGGTCGGAAATCACCAGATCGACCGTCGCCGAGCGCAGCCCGCGCAGGCAGTCGCTGCCATCGCGGAACGGCAGGACCTCGTAGCCGGCCAGCTGTGCCGTATCGCAGAGCACTTCGCGCAAGGCATCGTCGTCTTCGACGATGGCGATAACGGCCTGATTTTTCATGCGGTTTTCTCGCTGCTAAACGGCAAAGACAGCTCAAAACAGGCGCCCGTGGTGAACGCTGGATTGAGTTGGAGTTCGCCGCCGTGGGCGCGGGCAATGGCCTGGGCTACCGATAAGCCAAGACCGGTGCCGCCCGGACGTGTGGTGTGGAAGGGTTCGAAGATGCGCGCCTGTTCGGCCGGCGCCACGCCGGGTCCGTTATCGAGAAAGCGCAGGGTCACGAAGCCCGTGTGTGCGGTAACCGTGACGAGAACCCGACAGTACTCGCCAATAATCTGGCGGCTGTTGGTCACCAGATTGAGCATGATGCTATGCAGGGCGTCGGCGTTGCCGTGAACCATCAAGGTCTGCAGGCTAGCCTCGCAAGCAATCGCGAAGTGCTCGTCTCCCAGCAGGGCTGCGGCCTCCTGGCTCAGGCGGGTCAGCAGTTCGCCCAGCAACAACGGACTTGCATCCACTACCGCGCCGCGGGCAAAGCTGAGCATGCTCTCGACCAGACGCTCGAGCTGGCGCAAGGAATCCAGCGCCCGCGCGGCTGATTTGGTCTGCGCAGCGTCCAGACCGCGGGCACGGGTGACGGGGCCCAGGGCCAGCAAGGCAGCCGCCAGCGGCGTGCGGATTTGATGGGCCAGCGCCGCGGCCATTTCGGTCTTGGCCGACAGCCGGCGGTGATGCGCCAACTGCTCCTGCAGCCGGCGGGTTTCGGTGACGTCACGCAGCAGAAGAATCTGGCCGGGCTCATCCGGCAGCGCCTGGGTGGCGACGTTGACCCGCCGCCCGTCGGTCAGCGATACGTCGTGACCATCGTCCCAGCGCGGCGCAAACGCGCGTTCGACAATTTCAAACCAGCGCTCGCCGGGCGTCAGCTTGCCGAGCAGTTCGCCGGCGGCGGCATTGGCCTGCGTCACCCTACCCTGTCCATCGAGCACCAGCACGGCGGCCGGCAAGGCGCCGAGCAGGGTGTCCAGTCGGGAGGCGAGGCGTTCGCTTTCCAGCAGCGCCTGACTCAGCTGCGCGCGGGTCTGCGCAAGCTCGCCGCGCAGGCCGTCCGGGCGCTCCACCGACGCAGACGCCGCGGTGGCGCCCTGCAGCCACGCTTCGCCCCCGGCACGCTCGGCGCCGACTAGCGGAAGGTCGTTGGCGGATTGCTGGCCCATCGCAGACGAGGCTCCTCGGGCAGGATTGCCCGAAGCCTTCCAGCAAAGACTGTGCCGGTAGTCGGATTAGGCGCTAATCAATTGATTTTGTGATCTTTTGGCGCACAGGGAGCGCACCTCAGGGAGCCCCGTTCGCCAGCCTGCTGGCGGCCGGGCGCGCGGCAGGCGTCAAGTTTCGGTGATTTCGTCCTGACGCCCGAGACCCAGCTTGCGCATTTTTTCGACCAGCGTGGTGCGCCCCATTTGCAGCCGCTTGGCGGCGTGGGCCACCACCCAGTTCTCCTCCTCCAGCGCCTGAATGATCAGCCCCGACTCGATTTGCGTCAGGTGTTCCTTGAGGTCGATGCCGGACTGCGGCAAACGGGCGGGCGCGGTGTCGGCGAATATCGCCGCCGGCGCCAGCTCAGAGACCGGGACTACCGGCATTACGTAGCCGTCGCGCCGGTACTTCTCGGGCAGGTCGTGCACATCTACCGTCGCACTCGGGTAGAGGATGGCGAGACGTTCGACCAGATTGGCCAGCTCGCGCACATTGCCCGGCCAGGCGTAGGCCGACAGACACTGCACGGCGGTGGGCGTCAGGCGAATCATGCCGCGACCTTCGTGGCCCAGACGCTCGACCAGATCGGTCACCAGCAGCGGCAGATCCTCGGCCCGGTCACGCAGCGGCGGGGTCTCGATGGGAAAGACGTTCAGGCGATAGAACAGGTCTTCGCGGAAGCGTCCGTCGGTAATCGCCTGTTCCAGATTGACGTGGGTGGCGGCGATGATGCGCACGTTCACCGAAATACTCTTGTTGCTGCCCACGCGCTCGAAGCTGCGTTCCTGTAACACCCGCAGCAGCTTGACCTGCATGGGCAGGCTCATATCGCCGATTTCATCCAGAAACAGCGTGCCGCCGTCGGCCATTTCGAACCGCCCCTGCCGCGAGGTGATGGCGCCCGTGAAAGCGCCCTTCTCATGGCCGAACAGTTCGCTTTCCAGCAGGTCGGGGGGAATCGCGCCGCAGTTGAGCGGTACAAACGGCTTGCTGCGACGAACGGAATGGTGGTGGATGTGACGGGCGATGACTTCTTTGCCCGTGCCCGACTCGCCCGTGACCAGCACGTTGGCGTCGGACTTGGCGACCATTTCAATCATGTTGCGGACGCGCTGGATGCCCTTGCTGCCGCCCACCAGATTGCGGAACAGCTCCGGATTACGCGGCAAGCCGCCGGGTGAGCGGGCTTCGCGATAGGAATCGACCTTTTGCAGCAGTTTGTCGAAATGCAGATGCCGCAGCGGCAGACGGATCCGGCCGACAATCAGAGCGTCGAGCTGCGCGAGCAATTCCGGTTCAACGTCGATCTGGTCCAGCACCACCACCGGCGTGGCGCCATCCAGCTTCAGGAGCTGCGCGGTGGCCGCCTGACGCGCGGCGGGCGAACCGCACTCGCCCAGAATGGCCATGTAAGGCGGCGCATCCGGCTGACAGAACGCAGACCAGTCGCCCTCCGGCGCGACCTGACGACCGGCCAGGTCGAGATAGGCCAGCACCTCGGTCAGGTGGCGGGCGATTTCCGGGTCGCGCTCGATCAGGAGCACGGGGGTATCAGACATGGGCATAGGCGCGGCTTCTTGGCGGTTAGGCAATTTTTTTGTGGCTGATGGAACACCGGCCCAAGCCCGGGGTGCGCAGTCTTCTTATTGTCAAAATGCTGACGCGGTGCTCTCCAGCCGCAGTCTAGCCAGCCACGTCATTTTGGCAAGGCAAAATTACAAAATCGCGGAAACCGATGGAATCACTGGAGACGGCGAGTCGGAAACCCGGCGCTGGCGTAGCCCAAGGTTCGGCGCCGACGGCCATTCGCCATCAGCCGGTCGGATTGCGTCTATTCAGAGGAGAGATACGCGCGGGAGGCGCGCTGGCCGCGTTGCAGGGCGGTGAGTTCATCAAGATGCGTCGCGCGGGCATCGCGGGCAATTTTCAGCAGGCGCTGGGTGATCTCGAGCGCGTCTTCCAGCACCCGTTGCGCTTCTTCGCCAACGCTGAGGAAGTCCTGCATGTCGAGACTGGTCAAACGGGCATGGCGCTCGTCGTCGAGGCGGGCGACCCCGTCCCATTCCGCGGCATCGGCGGCGGCCAGCATGGCGGCACCCAAGGCCTCGATTCGGGCCAGTTCGTCCAAACGTCTCTCCTTAAGCCCGGAGGAGCGGCGCCGCGGCGGCCGGGCTTCCGCTAATTGCGGATGGCAATCCAGGCTTCGCGAATTTCGCCCATCAGGCGGCTGACTTCTTCCAGCACAGCGGGGTCGTTGACGGTGTTCGCCTCGACCAGACGCCGCATCATGTAATCGTAGAGGTTGGACAGATTATTGGCGACGTCGCCGCCGCGCTCCATGTCCAGACTGCCCTGCAAGCCGCCCAGAATATTGAGCGTCCAGTCGATGGCTTCGCACTTCTTGGCAATTTCCTTGCGGCCCATGCAGGCTTTCGCAATCTGGATTTTCTCCAGCGCCCCGTCCATCAGCATCTCGATGAGTTTGTGGGGCGTCGCCGATTCGACGCTCGAGGCCACCCCCACTTTGCGGTACGCAGCGATGCCACCTGACGGCGAGCGAGGCATTGGTTTCATGCATTGACCCCTGATGTGGATGTGGCGGTCTTTCGTTATTCAGTGTCCCGGGCAGAGACCGCCTGCTCCCCGGACGGAAAAGCTATCGGCAACGGTACGCCGAACTACAGCGCGATTTCTGAAAATTTTGCCCGCTCGCACGCCGCCCGTAATTCACGCCTGCAGGAATTCGGCCAAGCCGCGCCGCCAGCGGTCTGCGATAGATGGCGCAGGACTTGCTTTGCCCCCTTGCCCGGGGCATTCCGGCCCCGCGCGCGCCAGAAATCCGAACAGGAGCGGCTCATGGATTATCACAACAAGTCAGTACTGGTCACCGGCGGTACGGGGTCCTTCGGCAACTTCGTCGTGCGTCGCCTGCTGAACGCCGGCGTCAAGGAAGTCAGGGTGCTGTCGCGGGACGAGAAAAAGCAGTACGACATGAAGGTGTTCTATCAGGGCCGCAAGGACCTCACCTTTGTAATTGGTGACATCCGCAACCGTGAGGTCGTGGATGAGGCCATGTTCGGTATCGACATTGTCTTTCACGCCGCGGCCCTGAAGCAGGTGCCAACCTGCGAGCAGCACCCGATGGAAGCGGTCCGCACCAACGTGCTGGGTGCCGAAAACCTCATCGACTGCGCGCTGCGCCATGGGGTCGAGAAGTTCGTGATGATCAGCACCGACAAGGCGGTCAAGCCGGTCAACGTCATGGGCATGACCAAGGCCCTGCAGGAGCGACTGGTGCTACAGGGCAATCTCTCGCGCGCCAACAAGGGCACCCGCTTCTGCTGTGTGCGCTATGGCAACGTGCTGCGCTCGCGCGGTTCGGTCGTGCCATTTTTCCGCCGCCAGCTGGCGCTGGGGCAAACCATCACCATTACAGACGAGCGCATGACGCGCTTCCTGCTGACGCTGAATCAGGCGATTGATCTGGTGCTTTACGCCGCCGAGCACACGCAGGGCGGCGAAATTTTCGTCCGCAAGGCCAAGGCGGCGACCATCCCGGACATCGCCCGCGTGCTCGCGGCGGAGGCCGGCAAGGCCTTTGAATACAAGGTCATCGGGATCCTGCCGGGCGAGAAGCTGCACGAGATTCTGGTCTCGGAAGAAGAACTGGTGCGGGGACGTGACTTCGGCGACTACTACGCGGTCGAACCCTGGTGGAGCAAGGCGCGGCATCAGGAGATTGCGGCCGAGTTTGCTTCCAACGACCATCTGGCCGACACCGATGAAGTCAAACGCATGATCGATCTGGCAGACCGGGAATTCGAAATCATGGAAATGGCCGATGGCGAATTCGCCAAGTTCTAAACCGCCGCGCGGCGATATTCCGCTGTTCAAGGTGGCGCTGCCGCCGCCGGAAGTGCTAATGCCGCGCCTGCAGTCCGTGCTCTACAGCGGACAGATCAGCGAAGGCGAGCCGGTCACCGCCTTCGAGCGCGGCTTCGGCGAACTGGTCGGCAATCCGCACTGCCTGTCGTTTTATTCCGGCACGGCGGCGCTGCATATCGCGCTGCTGCTGGCGGGCGTTGGGGCGGGCGACGAGGTGGTCAGCACGGCCATGACGGCCGAACCGACCAATCAGGCCATCCTCCACGCCGGGGCGACGCCGCGCTGGGCCGACGTCGACCCGGCCAACGGCAACCTGAGCGCCGAGACGGTCGCTGCCGCCATCACCCCGCGCACCCGCGCCATTCTGGTCGTGCATTACGGCGGCATTCCGGCGCCCATCGCCGGCATTAACGCGGTGGCGGCCCGCCATGGCATTCCGGTGATTGAAGACGCGGCGCACGCGCTGGGGGCGCGCTATGACGGCCGGGTGCTTGGCAGTCACTCCGCCTTCGTGATGTTTTCGCTGCAGGCCATCAAGCACATGACGACCGTCGACGGCGGCATGCTGACCTGCTCGGACCCCGCGCTGCTGCCCAGGGGTCGGCGGCTCCGCTGGTTTGGCATTGACCGCCATGCGCCGCGGACCGAAGTTGACGTCAGCGAGATTGGCTTCAAGTACCACATGAATAACGTCAATGCGACGATTGGGCTGGCGCAACTGGAAGTCATCCAGCCGCTGCTCGACCGGCACTGCGCCAACGGCCGCTACCTGGACGCTGCGCTGCCCGGCGTGCGTGGGCTTGAGATCTGCCGGTTTGAAGACCGCGCGGTGCCCTCCTACTGGTTCTATACCGTGTTGTGCGATGACCCCGATGGTCTGACCAAACATCTCGCCGCGCACGGCATCGCCAGTTCCAAAGCACACAAGCGCAACGACCTGCACAGCGTCTTTGCCAGCAACCGGCGTGACTTGCCCGGCCTCGATCGCTTCTACGCCCGCATGCTCCACCTGCCCTGCGGTTGGTGGGTGGATGATGCATCCCGCGAGTACATGGTGGAGGTCCTGCAGCGTGGCTGGTGAGCCCGCAATTCCGCTGTTCAAAGGGCGGGTGGCAGCCGGCGCCGCGGCCGCGCTGGCGGACACGCTGGACTCCGGTCAACTTGCTACCGGTCCCCGGGTTGCCGCTTTCGAGGCCGCGTTGGGACGGTTTGTCGGCAATCCCCAGGTGGTCGCGACCAGCGACCGCGCCGGCGCGCTGACGCTCGCCCTGCGACTTTGTGGCGTACAGGCGGATGACGAGGTCATGCTCTCGCCGCTGGCCTGCCTCGCCACCACCATGCCGATTGCCAATCTCCACGCGCGTCCCCGCTGGTGCGATGTAGACCCCGCGACCGGCATGCTCGACCCGAAGCAACTCGCCCGACGCTGCACGTCGCGCACCAGGGCCATCGTTCACTACCACTGGGGAGGCGACGTCGGCCCCTTGCGCGAACTGCAGGCCGCCGCGCGCGCACTCGGCCTGCCGCTGATTGAAGACGCCTCGGGTGCGTTCGGCGCTGAACTCGCAGGCCAAAAACTGGGCGCCACCGGCAGCGACTTCACCATCTACTCGTTTTACGCGGTAAGCCTGCTCGCCGCCGGCGACGGCGGCGCCCTCTTCTGCCGCGACGCCAGCACAGCGGCAGCCGCGCGCGAACTGCGTCGCTTCGGCATTCATCAGGCGAGCTTCCGGCTGCCGGGCGGCGATTTGAACCCGGCGAGCGATATTCCCGCTGCGGGTTACAGCTTCGCGATGACCGACCTCACGGCGGCGCTGGCGCTGGCGCAGTTAGACGCTGCGGCCGACAGCCTGCGGCTGCACCGCGAGAACGCCCTTGCGCTGGACGCGGCGCTGGCCGATGTCCCGGGCCTCACGCGGCTCGCGCGCGCGCCGGACAGTCGTTCTGCCTTCTGGGTGTATGCGCTGCGCGCCGCGCAGCGCGACCGCCTCGTTGCCAGGCTTCACGCCACTGGCATCGGCGCGCAGCGTCTGCACCTGCGCAACGATCGTTACTCCTGCTTCGCCGGCAGTGCGGTCGCATTGCCCGGCGTAGACGCCTTCGATGCCGAGAACCTCTGCGTGCCCTGCGGCTGGTGGGTGGATGCCGCGGCGCGTGCCCGCATCCTCAACACGCTGCGCGCCGCATGAATCCCTTGCCGATGCTGGGCGTCTGCACGGCGGCCGAGTGGCCAGCGTTGCTGGCGGCGCTCGATGAGACCTTCGTCACCCAGCGCGGCCGCAGCGGCTCGCTCGCCACCCGCTTTCCCGCAGCGCTGGGGCAGCCGCATCTCG
The DNA here is from genome assembly GCA_030833185.1 of Gammaproteobacteria bacterium. Taxonomy (GTDB): domain Bacteria; phylum Pseudomonadota; class Gammaproteobacteria. Next base: position 14,066 of record JAURHQ010000050.1, read on the forward strand.
CCGACCTGCGCGTGGTTCGGGACGGCGCTGCGATCGTCAGCTGCTGCGCGACGCGGCGCTTCGACTGGCATACCCCGGCGCAAAGCTGGCGTGGCGCCATGATTGGCATGGTGTGGACCCGAGCCGACGCCCGTGGCCGCGGTCACGCAGCGCAGGTGCTGGACTTTACGCTGCAGGCACTTGATGCCGATGGCGTCGACTTCGCCGTGCTGTGGAGCAGCCTGCCGCACTTCTATGCGCGCCTCGGCTGGCAGCGTCATGACCGTGGGGTGTTGGGCGTCAGCGCGGGCACAACGGCTACCGCGCCCCGTTCAGACGCTGCATTCAACCCGACAATGCTTGAACAGCTGCGCGCCACACACGAGCCGCTGCGCGTGCTGCGAACCGCCGACGCCTGGCAAGCGCTGCCCTTGCCCGCCGCCCACACGCGGCTGTTAGCAGACGAGACGGGCGCCGCGTACGCGCTGCTGGGCGAACAAGACGACACCCGTTACGTCTATGAAGTGGTGGGCGAACCCGGCTGTTTTTCCGCGCTATGGGCCCGCATTAGCGACGGCGCCGGCCGCGTGTATGTCAACGACAGCCTCGGCAGTCCTTTTCACCGCTGGCTGGTTGCCCACACCGCGACGCAGTTCAGCGCGCAGTCACTGGCGCACTGGTGGCCGCTTTCCCATCGCGGCCGCGCCGCGCACTGGCGCGGCTGGCATATTCCGTGGTTTGACCGGATCTAGGCGTCGCCGCCGTCGCACCAGTCCTGCCACAGCGCCCGATAGGCCGCCTCCACATCCGCCGCGAACGCCGGCGCATCCAGCAGCGGTGAAGCTGCCAGTCGCGTGCGCAGTTCACCCCGCAGCGCGGCCAAGGCCGGCAGATCCTTGGCCAGCGCCACACAGCGGGCCACATAGTCGGCTTCGTCCTTCGCCGCAAACTGCGGGTAACCGGCCGCCGTCAACACCGACAAACTGGCCCGCGACAGAAAGCTCTGGCCAATCAGGGTCACCACCGGCAGCCCCATCCACAGCGCGTCGCAGGTCGTCGTGCCGCCGTTGCAGGGGAACGGGTCGAGCGCGATGTCGACTTCGTTGAACAGCGCGAGATACCGACCGCGCGGCAGGCGGTCGTGCAGTTGCACGCGCTCGCGCGCAACGCCGAGATCTTCAAAGCGCTGCCAAAGCGCCTCCTGCGCCGCACCCGCCGGCACGGTGATGAGCGTGATGGTCGAATCGGGCACCGCCTGCAACACGGCCGCCCACAGCGCCACAACCCGCGGCCCCACCTTGGTGTAGCTGTTGAATGAACCGAAGTTCAGTTTGCCTCGCGCCAGCGCCGGCGGTGGACCGGGCGTCGCCATGTCCGGCAGCGGCTGGTAGCACCACAGACTATGCGGCAGGCGATACAGCCGCTCGGTATAGCTCTGTTCGCTCTGCCCGGGAGGCTCGGCGATGGCATCCGTCAGCCGCCAGTCGATGGCGGTCAGGCCGGTCGTTGCCGGATAGCCCAGATAGGTCACTTGCACCGGCGCCGGCTTCAAGGCCAGCGCACGCAGTCGGTTATTGGCGCTATGGCCGGCAAGGTCGATCACCACATCGATGCCGTCGGCGTGGATCGCAGCGGCGACCTGCTCGTCCGGCAGGCCGGTGGTGTTGCGCCAGACATCCACCAGCGATTGCAGGCGGGCGGTCACCGCATCCGGCTGCGCGATTTCAACATAGGCGTAGACCTCGACCACCTCGCGGTGATGCTCGCGCAGCAGCGGCTCGATAAAAAACGCGCAGGCGTGCTGGCGAAAGTCCGGCGAGACGTAGGCAATTTTGAGCCTTCGATTGCGCTCGGCCGGGCGCCGCTCATGGGCGTAGATCTGCGCGGGATTACCGTGGCGCAGACCCCAGTCGCGATGCGCCCCGGCAATCTGCGCGGGCGCGAGTCCGTCGACGAAATTGAGCGTGAATAAAAAATTGCTGTGCGCGCCGGCATAATCGGGGCGCAGCTCAACGGCTTTGGCAAAGGCTTCCATCGCGGGCTCAAGTTCACCCGCATTTTTGTAGACGTTGCCCAGATTGTTCCAGGCTTCGGCGAAACCGGCGTCCAGTTGCAGCGCTTGTTCCAAAGCGGCGATGGCCTCGGCGTGGTGCCCGCGCTCGGTCAGGACCACGCCCAGGTTGTTGTACGCGTGGACCATCTCTGGTTTTTTGTTCAAGGCCTGACGAAAACAGAACAGCGCTTCGTCCGCCCGGCTCGCGTTTTTCACCACGATGCCCAGATTGAGCCAGGCCTCGGCGAAATCCGGATTGACCGTCAGTGCACGTCGGAAGCACTGCTCGGCTTCGCGTGGCTGGCCCAGCGTGCGGAGCGCGTTGCCCAGATTGTTCAGCGCCTCCTGCATCTCGGGCTTAAGCTGCAAGGCTTGTTGATAGCACGCGGCGGCTTCGGCAACGCGGCCAAAATCGTTCAAGGCATTGCCCAGATCGTTCAGGGCTTCGGGCCAGTCGGCCTGCGCGTGAACGGCGCGAGACAGCCAGAGGATCGCTTCCTCCAGCACGCCCGCCGCCTGCAGGGCAGCGCCCAGTTGATGCATCAAGACCGGTGAGCCGGGCGCGAGCGCCTGGGCGGCACGGAAGGCGGCAAGACTGCCGGCGCGATCGCCCAGTGCCTGCAAAACGAGCCCCAGATTCTGCTGGGCGCCGGCGAGCGGTGCGCGCGCCAGCGCCGCGCGATAGCTCGCCGCGGCGCCTTCCAAATCCCCCATCGCGCGGCAGACATTGCCCAGATTGAACCAGACTTCGGCCAGACCGGGCTTGAGCGCCAAGGTCTGCTCATACGCCACGCGCGAATCGTTCAACAGGCCGGCTTCAGCGTAGACCATGCCCAGATTGCCCAAGGCCTCGGCGAACTGCGGGCGCAGTCTGACAACCTGCTCCAGCGCCTGTCGCGCCTCGTCCAGTTGCCCGCGCGCACGCGCCGCAAGACCCAGCAAGTGCAGGGCATCCACGTGCTGCGGATCACGACGCAGAAGTTTGCGGCAACTGGCTGCCGCATCGTCATAACGGCCGGCCTGCTGGGCGGTGAGCGCCGCCAGCAGCAGCTTTTGCGCCGTCATAAGGGACTTTCCTGCGTACACCACAGTGTCCACAGGTCGCGGTAGGCGGCTTCGATATCCCGCGCGAAGCCCTGCGCATCCATCAAGGGCGACGCCGCCATCCGCGGGCGGATCGCCGCCCGTAAGGCCGCAAGCGCGGTCACGTCGCTCGCCAGACTCACGCAGCAATCGACGTACGCCGCCTCATCCGCCGCCGCGAACTCAGCCCAGCCCGCGGCCGTTAGCACGCTCAGGCTTGCCCGCGATAAAAACCGTTCGCCCACCAGCGTCACCACCGGCAAGCCCATCCACAGCGCGTCGCAGGTCGTCGTGCCGCCGTTACAGGGGAAGGGATCCAGCGCCACGTCCACTCGCGAAAAAGCCGCCACATACGCCGTCCGCGCCAGCTTGCCGTGGAGTTCAAGTCGCTCCGGCCCAATCCCGTGCCCCGCGAACTGCGCCAGCAGCGCCGACTGCGCTTCGCCCGCCGGCACCGTAATCATCAGCAGCCGCGACCCCGGCACCGCGTGCAACACCGAGGCCCACAGCGCCACCACCCGCGGTCCGACCTTCGCATAGTTGTTGAACGAGCCAAAGGTCACCCCGCCACCGGACTGCGCCGGCAAGGCGCTGACCTCACCCATGTCTGCAAAAGGCTGGTAGCACCACAGGCTGTGCGGCAGGCGATACAGCCGCTCCGTGTAATAGCGCTCACTCTGCCCGACCGGCTCCGTCACGCCGTCGGTCAAGCGCCAGTCGAACGCCGGCAGGCCCGTCGTCGCCGGGTAGCCGAGATAGGTCAGTTGTACCGGCGCGGGCTTCCGCGCCAGCGCCAGCAACCGGTTGCCTGCCGTGTGGCCAGCCAGATCGACCAGCACGTCGATGCCGTCTGCCCGGATTAAATCCGCCACCGCGTCGTCCGACAAACCCACCGTGCTGCGCCAGTGCGCCACCCGCGAGGCCAAGCGCGCCGTGACCTCGTCCGGCTGGCCAACTTCCGCGTAGGCGTAGACCTCGACCTGCGTCGCATCGTGCGCCGCCAGCAAAGGCTCCAGAAAAAACGCGCAGGCGTGGGTGCGGAAATCCGGCGAGACGTAACCGAGCTTCAGCCGTTTGGCCGGCACACGCGCGTTGGAATGCGGGGCCGGCGCCGGCAGCCCGCCGGCCTGCAGCCGGGCCCAGCCGCAGTGCAGATCAAATATCTGCTGCGCGCTCATGTCGTCCATGAAGGCGGTGGTGAAAAGCATGTTGCTGTGCGCCGGGTGGTAGTCCGGGCGCAGCGCCAAGGCGCGGCTGAAACAGGCCAGCGCCTCGACCAGACGGCCCTGATCCTTGCGGATATTGCCCATGCAAAGGTGGGCTTCGACGAATTGCGAATCGAGCGCCAACGCCGCCTCCAGCGCCACCAGCGCCGGGCCATAGTCGCCCAACTGCTGATGCGCGACTGCCAGGTTGTAATGCGCCAGCGGCAGCTCCGGACTCAGTTGCACGGCCTGCTGAAACGCCGCCACCGCCTCCCGCCAGCGCCTGATCTGAAGTAGGACGAGCCCCAGATTCAGCCATGCGCGGTCAAACCCCGGCTGCAACTTGAGTGCGTCCTGAAAGGCCTGTAGCGCGTCGGCGACCCGGCCGGTGCTGCGAAAAATATTGCCCAGATTAATGAGCGCCGCGGCGCTGCCAGGTTGCAGGCGTAGCGCCTCGCGGCAGCAGAACTCGGCTTCGGCAAACTTCTCAATGGAGTACAGCGCATAACCCAGGCTGTTATGGGCGTCGGCATAGCCGGGGTCGAGTCGGGTCGCCCGGTGCAGACACACAATTGCATCGGCGAACTGTCGTTCTTCGACTAGCAAGGTGCCCAAGGTGGTTAATAGTTCGACATCTTCAGGCGCCAACTCGCTGGCGCGTCGAAACAGCGTCAGCGCTTCGGCACGCTTGCCCTGACGGAAGCAAAACAACGCAAACGCCCGCAGGCCGGGGACAAAGCTCGGCGCCTCTCCCAGCATTTGGCTATATAAGTTCGCAGCTTCGGACCAGGCACCGCGCTTCTCGGCGGCCTCGGCCTGCCGCAAACGCGCTTCGGGACCAAGGCTTACCGGCTTCAGCAGACAACAGTGCTTGTACTTGCGGCCGCTACCACAGGGGCAAGGGTCGTTACGTGATGGAGTTTTGACGCGGAGAGTCATGATCTACTGGCCGAGCAACATTCGCGCCAGCCAAACCAAGGCCGCAAACGGGGCCCGCCCCGCCCTTCCCGCAGTCCCCTGAAAAAAATTTGCAGATTTCCCTAAAGGAATCCGGCGGCCGGCCCGATACCTCAAGCGGGAGGCGGTGAATGCTTATGTCAAGCATGTCCGCCATGAAAATCTGGGTCCGCGCCATGACTCCCACATGGGGCGACCAGGAGATCTGCAATGCCGACTTCAATCAATACCAATATTGCTTCGCTCAACGCGCAGCGTAACCTCATGCGCACCGGCGCCGACCTGACCACTGCGGTCCAGCGCTTGTCCTCCGGCCTGCGCATCAACAGCGCCAAAGACGACGCCGCCGGTATCGCGGTCGCCAGCCGCATGACCACCCAGATCGGCGGTCTGGCTGTCGCCATCCGCAACGCGAACGACGGCGTCTCCGTCTCGCAGACGGCTGAAGGCGCGATGGAAGAAATGGCCAACAACATGAACCGCGCGCACGACCTTGCGGTGCAGGCGGCCAGCTACAACAACTCCACTGACCGCACTTCTATCAACAAGGAAGTGAGCCAGATTCTGGAAGAAATGTCCCGTATCGTCAGCCAGACCCGCTACAACGGTGAAACCGTGCTGACCGGCAACTTCAGCGGCAACTTCCAGATCGGCGCGTTCGTGAACGAGACGATCAACGTCGGCGTTGCGAACCTGTCGCCGA
>JAURHQ010000509.1 GCA_030833185.1 Gammaproteobacteria bacterium
GTCGCCATCGACACCCCGGAGGACCTCGCGGTCGCCCGGGGGATGGTCGGCGGGAAGAACCATTGATCCGCCTAATCCATCGACTTCCCCTTCCCACCATGACCACCCCCCTCCACTCCGCCCGCGCCTTGCTGCAGGCCGAAGCCGCCGCCCTCGGTGAGCTGGCCTCGCGCCTGGATGGCGCCTTCACCCGGGCCGTCGACCTCATCGCGGCGCATCCGGGCAAGGTCGTCCTCTGCGGCGTCGGCAAATCGGGCCTCATCGGCCAGAAGGTCGCCGCCACGCTCTGCAGCACGGGCACGCCGGCGATCTTCCTCCATGCGGCCGACGCGGTGCATGGCGACCTCGGCATCCTGCAGCCCGGCGACCCGGTCATCCTCATCTCCCGCTCGGGGTCGACCGCGGAGCTGGTGCGCCTCTTGCCGGTGCTGCGGGGCTTCAAGTCGCCGCTGATCGCCATCGTGGGCAACCTGCAGTCGCCCCTCGCGGCGCAGGCCGACGTGGTGCTGGACATCGGGGCGCGCCCGGAGGCCGACCCGCTGGGGCTGGTGCCGACCACGAGCGCGTTGCTGACCTTGGCCCTGGGCGACGCCCTCGCCGCGGCGCTCATGACGAAGCGCGGTTTCGGC
>JAURHQ010000510.1 GCA_030833185.1 Gammaproteobacteria bacterium
GGCTCCCTTTTCGGCGGCCAGGGCCGACATCACGGTAAAGATGGTGGTGCCTACGTTGGGCAGGCGGCTTTGGAGGGCGGGGGTGCTTGCAGCGTTCATGGAGTGCTTGAATCGGTGTCGTTGCGGGGGAAGGGCGCGGAGTTCAAAGTTCGTGGTCTTCAAAGTGGCCTGACATGGCCTTCATGATGACCTCGCGTGTGAGTTTTTCGCTCACCAATTGCGCAAACTGGTAGACAAAGTTGCGCAAGTAGGCACTGCGTTTAAAGGCCACGCGTGCCACGTTCATGCCAAACAGGGAGCCCGCTGGCTGCGAGACCAGGTCTTTGGCATCATCTTCGCCCATGGCCATTTCTGCCACGATGCCCACGCCCATGCCCAGACGCACATAGGTTTTGAGCACGTCCGAGTCGATGGCTTCGAGCGCAATGCGCGGAGCGAGTTTTTCGGCGGCAAAGGCCTGATCGATCCGGGTGCGCCCGGTAAATGATGGGTGATAGGTGATCAGCGGCTGCACGGCCAAGTCTTTGAGACTGATGTGCTCGCGCCGCGCCAGCGGATGGTCGGGCGGCATCACCAACATGTGCTGCCATTCATAGCAGGGCAGCGTGACGAGCTCTTCATATTCGG
>JAURHQ010000511.1 GCA_030833185.1 Gammaproteobacteria bacterium
ACCAGATGCCCCGCTTCCCGATTCCGGAGGGGCACACGCCGGTGAGTTATCTGCGTGAGGTGAGCGAGCAGGGGTTGCGTGCCCGCTTGCAGCTTCCAGAGGATGCCGCCTTCACACCGGAATATGGCGAGCGGCTCACCTTTGAGCTGCAGGTGATGGAGCAGATGGGCTTCCCCACCTACTTCCTGGTGGTGTGGGACTACATCCGCTTTGCCCGAGAGAACGGCATCCCCGTGGGGCCCGGTCGCGGCTCGGCCGCTGGTTCGTTGGTGGCCTACGCCCTGGGGATCACCAATATCGATCCGGTCACGAACGGCTTGCTGTTCGAGCGCTTCCTCAATCCGGAACGCAAATCGATGCCGGATATTGACACCGACTTCTGCATCGAGCGCCGTGGTGAGGTGATCGACTACGTCACCCGCCGCTATGGCGAGGAGAAGGTGGCGCAGATCATCACCTTCAACCGGATGACCTCCAAGGCGGTGCTCAAGGATGTCGCCCGCGTGCTCGACATTCCCTATGGCGACGCCGACCGCCTGGCCAAGTTGATCCCGGTGGTGCGCGGTAAACCCGCCAAGCTCAAGGAGATGATCGGCGAGGAATCGCCAGCGCCTGAGTTCCGCGAGA
>JAURHQ010000512.1 GCA_030833185.1 Gammaproteobacteria bacterium
ATCTGGCAGCGGTTCCTCCGCGGGGACCAGCGCCGGTACTACCTGCCCTGCCCACAGTGCCGGGAGCTGATCAAACTAGAATGGCGCCAGGTGACCTGGGACGACGCCAAGACCGACGACGGCAAACACGATCTAGCCAAAGTCCGTGCCTCCGCCCACTACGTCTGCCAGCTCTGCCAGGGCAAAATCACCGACTCTCACAAGGTGGCAGCTTTAAGACATGGCCAATGGCGCCCAGAGAATCCCAACGCCATGCCCGGGGTGCGGTCTTACCACCTGAGCAGCCTCTACAGCCCCGACCGCAAGTGCACCTGGGGGCATCTGGCGGTCTCCTTCCTCGAGGCCAAGGCCTCCATGGCCGGCCTGCAGGGCTTCATCAACGGAACCTTGGCGGAGCCCTGGGAGCAGCAGGACGTCCAGCAGGACCGAACCGAGACCGCCCAGATCGTCCGGGTGGACGGCGGGCGCCGTTACCTGACCGCGGACGTGCAGGCGGTGGCGCCGTTCATCTGGTGGGTCTGCCGGGAATGGAAGGATGGGCACAGCACCCTGGTGGCCGCCGGCCATGCCGACGACTTCGCCGCCCTTCGGCGGGTGCAGGTGAAGCTCGAGGTGCACGACATGG
>JAURHQ010000513.1 GCA_030833185.1 Gammaproteobacteria bacterium
CCTTTGGCTGAGCGGTTCTCTGTGCGCTACAACGGCAGCGAAGCGGTGGCCTTGGGTGTGTTGCGCAATTCCACCGCCAACCCGCTGGACTTGAGCAAAGCCATCACCGCCATGCTGCCGCGTATTCGCGAAAACATGCCCAAAGGCGTGGACATCGAAGTGGCCAACGACTCCTCGGTGTTCATTGAGGAATCGATCAAAGCGGTTTACCAAACCATTCTCGAAGCTGCTGCGCTGGTGTCTTTGGTGATCTTTTTCTTTTTGCGAACGCTGCGCGCCTCCATCATCCCGTTGATCACCATTCCAGTGTCGTTGACCGGCAGCTTTGCCTTGATGGCCTTGTTTGGCTTCTCCATCAATTCGCTCACTTTGTTGGCGCTGGTGTTGGCCATCGGTTTGGTGGTGGATGACGCGATCGTGGTGCTGGAGAACATCATCCGCCACGTCGAAAAGGGCGAGGAACCCTTTAGCGCGGCCTTGCGCGGTGCCCGTGAGGTGGGCTTCACCATTATTTCCATATCCGCCTCGTTGGTAGCCGTATTCATTCCGATTTTTTTCATGCCCGGGGTGATTGGACTGCTTTTCCACGAATTTGCAGTAGTGGTCGGCCTGTCGATTCTGGT
>JAURHQ010000514.1 GCA_030833185.1 Gammaproteobacteria bacterium
GAGTCCTCGTCCGCGGGGGCGTTGTACATCTCCCAGGAGCTGACGCCGAGCCAGGACATCGTCTTGGCGAACGCGCGGCGGCGCTCGGGGTTATAGGCGCCGCTGGACACGACGACGTGCCAGCCGCGCGCGGCCGCGAGGTTCGCGCCGGCCCATAGCACCTCGTCGTCGGGGTGCGCGACGATCAGGAGCTTGTCGGTGACCTCCGTGGGCGCGCGGGCAGCGGCGCGGCCGCAGCGGCAGCCGCCACCGCCTGCGCGCGCAGCTCCGTCACAGGCACCCCCGCGGCGGCGGCGCCCGCGGCGCCGCCAAGGCGCCCCGCGGGCTGCGGCGGTGGCGCGGGCGGCCCTGGGGCGGCGTGGCGGACGCGGCGCGGCACGACGCGTGGGAGGACGGCTGCCGCAGCGGCGAGGCGGAGCTGAGCGTGAGCCCGGAGGAGGCGGCGGCGGGCACGGCCGGTCTGTCGCCGGCCGAGCGCACGGCGGCGCTGGAGGCCATCGTGGACGGGCTGATCGCCGGCGGCCTTGAGCTGGATGAGTTTGCCGTCCGCCTGGCCGACGGCGTGACGAAGATCGTGAAGGGTGGGTGCATACTGGTGGCGCAGACGGACCTGTTCGGCGGCA
>JAURHQ010000515.1 GCA_030833185.1 Gammaproteobacteria bacterium
AAGCACCCCAAGCACGCAAAGCCAAAGCAAGACGAGTCGGCTTGCCGTTCTCGGCCATCGGACCCGGCATACCGCCCATGCGAGCCAAGAAACTAGCACGGCGTGGATTGTCGCCAGCCTTGACCGGAGCCTTGAGCGTCCCGCCAGTCTCGGCCTTATAGCTAGCACGGCCCTTTGCGTTCAGACCGCCCTTTGGATTCTTGCCCTCTTTGCGGGTCCACGCGGCGGTCATGTTCGACACTACGCCGAGAAGATGCCGACAGCGACGACCGTCGCGCCAGCGCCAGTCGTGATCTTCCACGGGCCGGTAGACGACCGGGCGTTGACCTCGATGCTAGCCACGCCCGTCACAAGGGTCGCAGCGCCAGTCTGAAGCACGATGCTGGTGCTGCCGTCGATCAGGGTCACGGATGCCGTCGCAACCGTTACGTTGCTGATGATCAGCCGGTGGACGTAGTCACCTGTAGCGCCAGTCCCGCCCAACACCTGGGCCGTCGCGGAGGCCGCGACCGTTTCGTACTGGTATGCGTAAGGTGTCTGGATGCCGCTCATATTCGTGCGCTCCTTGTGGATGTATGGCTCGCCCACATGTCGTTCAGGGTGGCCTCGTTCCCCGGCCCG
>JAURHQ010000516.1 GCA_030833185.1 Gammaproteobacteria bacterium
CCGCCCGGTAAGCCGCCACGGGGGCGATGGGCGCGCCGGGAGCGACGCCGACGTTGTGGACGAGCTTGCCCTGCACCTCATCGGCGAGGGAGCCCGGCGCGGCGCCGCTGCGGGAAGGAGACGGCGCGCGGGTGGCTTCCAGGACGGCCGAGGGGCGGTCGGAGCCGACCGGGCGACGCGGCGCGGCCGTGTAGGGCAGCGCGCGCGCGACGACGCCGGCCGCATGCACGCGGCCGCACTCGAGGCGGCGGCGGCGCTGAAGCTCGCGGCGCAGCGTGTCGAGCACGCCAAGGCCGCGCACAACCTGGACGTGTCGCAGAGTGCGCATCAGAGCTGGACGGCGAGCCATCAGTTCAAACCGTACGGCATGGACGCGCCGCCCGTCGTGGCCGCCGCCGCCGCCGTCCACGCGGCCGCCGCCACCGGCGCCGCCTCGTGCAAGGTGGGCGACCTGCGCGAGGAGTTCGTGACCGACACGATCTGGCCCGCCCTGCGCGCGCTGGCCGTGTACGAGGGCAAGTACCTGCTGGGCACCTCCCTGGCGCGGCCGGTGCTGGCCAAGGGCCAGGTCGAGTACGCCCGCGAGGTGGGCGCCGCCGCCGTCGCGCACGGCTGCACGGG
>JAURHQ010000517.1 GCA_030833185.1 Gammaproteobacteria bacterium
GTTGATCGGCGCCGAACCGCCCGCGATGACCCGGGTGACGTAGGTGCCGGCCGCGAGGCTCGTGGCGCCGATCGTCTGGCCCACCGCGACGTTGGAGATGGAACTGAGGGCCACCGAGGTGGAGCCGAGCTCGCCCGCGGCGCCGGTCGCGAGGACCGGGGCCACCGTCGCGTCCGTGACGGGGTTGAACTGGGTCGTCGTCCCGAGGTAGTCGGCGAGCAGCGGGTTGGAGCCGGACAGCTCGGTCGCGAGCAGCGCCGCGCGGGCGGCCGGCGCGCCCACCGCCGGCGGCTATGATTCCGACCTGAGCCTGACGCGCAAGTTCACGTGGGGCGGCCGCCTCACCCTCGGCGCCGGGCTCACCCGCCAGTGGCACGAGCTCGCCTTTCCGGGGAGCCCGTCCCGCTACGACCTCGGCACGTCCATCACCTACGTCCAGCCCTTGCTGGCCGGCGGTTGGGGGCGCGTCAACCTCACCGCCCTCATCGGCGCGCGCCAGACGGCGCTGCGCGGCCGGCTCGCCCTCCGCGCCGCCGCCCTCGACCTAATCCGCGACACGGAAGTCGCCTACTGGACGCTCGCGGGAGCCCGCACGTTGGTGGCGCTCCGCGAGACGAGCC
>JAURHQ010000518.1 GCA_030833185.1 Gammaproteobacteria bacterium
AAGCCTGCTCCTGCTGGTCATCTCCATCGGCCTGCATGAGTTCGGCCATGCCTGGGTCGCCGATCTCCGCGGCGACCTCCTGCCGCGCGCCCAAGGTCGCGTCACCCTGAACCCGCTGGCCCATGCCGACCTGCTCGGCACCTGGGTGCTGCCGGGCATCATGATCTTCCTTCCGATCCTCATGGGCCGTCCGCTGCCCTTCGGGCTTCTTGGGTGGGGCAAGCCGGTCCAGATCTCCCTGGCCAATCCCCGGACCCGGCAGATGGACGATATCCTGATCACCCTAGCCGGCCCGGCCATGAACGTGGTCCTGCTAATCGTCTTCGCCCTCATCGGGCAGATCGCCGGCGTGACCGCCGCCGGTCCTGGCCAGCATGATTTCGCCAAGTTCCTAGCGACCGGCATCGTCATGAATGCCGGCTTGGCGGCCTTCAACCTGATCCCGCTCCCCCCGCTCGACGGGTCCCGGGTCTGCTACCGTCTCGGCATCTATACCACCGACGCCTTCCTCTTCCTGTCCCGGTGGTCCTTCTTCATCCTGATCATCTTCATCAACACCGATTACTTCTATCAGGTCATCGGCTGGCTGATGACCCCCTTCCTGGTCCTGGCCGAGCTG